>JALYYI010000205.1 GCA_030946705.1 Actinomycetota bacterium
GTCCGGCCCGCACCAGCATCAGCCTGATGCGGGTCTCGGGTGGAGAATCAACCCCCTTACGCATCAGGGACAGCGCTTCCTTGGCCTTGGCGAGACCCCGTACTCCGCGCTTCTGGTAGGTGTAGTCTCTGAGTTCCTCGAGCCCGACCATGGGTTTCTTCGGCTGGCCAAAATGACGGTGGTGCTCCGCGATCACATGGTCCCCGGCAACAATCAGATCTTCCAGGCACAACAACTGCGCCAGATCCAACCAGGTCCTGGCAGGCGAGGTGACGGGCACTCCTTTCAGCATTGCTGTCTCACCGTCGGTAAACGCGCTCTGATGCCCCCGCACGTCCTTGCGGCGCGGCACCGCGCAATCCGGCGCCCGGCTCAGATGGATAAAGGGCTCATTCTCGTGCTCGCCTGGGAGCGGAATCCCGCGCAGGGCGGCTGCCGTAGTATGGCTGACGAGCACCGACACGCCCAGCTGGCAGTAGGGTCTGACCCTGTCAATCAGCGCCTGCGATGAAGCCCTGGGCACCCGGATGAGCTGGCTGGGCGTCGCCAGGCCCGTCGCCCGCAGCCGGCTCCGGCCCACTCCGAGGGCTCTGGCTTCATCGACAGTGAAACTTCGGTCCGGTAGGTCGCCGGGCAGCGGCTGAGGGATAAACATGCAGCCCATCCTCCGTGGTTCGGGGCTTGGCGTTCCGATTATCCACAGGACAAGCCGGTTATCCACAGCGCCGGCGTCCGATCGGGGTTGCCTCTTCGCCGTAGGCATATCGATCCGGCAGCGATGGCGACCTCGGGGCATTCAAGGTCGCCATCGATGCCGGCTGGATCCGGTCTCGCTGGATCCGGTCTCGACAGACTCGACCAGCGGGCTGCCGGCTGGTTGGTCCCTGAAGGGTCGACCAGCGGGGTTACTCCAGGACCTCGGAGGCGTGCAGCCACTCCAGCTCGAGCGACCCCTTCTGGACCGCGAGGTCCTGGAGCTTGCGGTTCAGCTCCGCCATCAGCTCGAAGTCGTCCGCATTCGCTTCCATTTGGGTGTGCAGCTTGGCCTCCTGCTGGGCCAGTTTGCCCATTTGCCGCTCCACCCGGTTGAGGTCCTTGCGCGCATCGCGTTTCTCGGATTCGCTGCGGCCCGTGCTGGCGCCGCCGCCCTGCGAGGACGCCGGGGATCCCGGCGAGGAGCTCTGTCCGGCCAGGGCGGATTCGCGCAGCTGCAGGTACTGGTCCACTCCGCCGGGCAGGTCGCGGATCCTGCCGTCCCCCAGCAGGGCCATCTGGTGGTCGGTGGCGCGTTCCAGCAGGTACCTGTCGTGCGAGACCACAATGAGGGTCCCCGGCCAGCCGTCCAGCACGTCCTCCACCGCGGCAAGGGTGTCCGTATCCAGGTCGTTGGTGGGCTCGTCGAGCATCAGCACGTTCGGCTCCCCCACCAGCAGGCGCAGCAGCTGCAGCCGGCGCCGTTCACCGCCGGAGAGGGAGCGCACCATGGTCCACTGCTTTTCCTTCGTGAAGCCGAGCTGTTCCACCAGCGCTCCGGCACTCAGCTCCCGGCCGCCGACGCTGAAGGTGCGCTTCTCGCGTTCGATGACCTCGACCACGCGCAGGTCCAGCACGTCATCGAGCTCCTTGACCTCCTGGCTGAGCACCGCGGTCTGCACGGTCTTGCCGCGCTTCAGGCGCCCGGAGGTCGGCTCCAGCTCGCCGTTGAGCAGCCGCAGCAGCGTGGTTTTCCCGGAGCCGTTGACACCCACCAGGCCCAGCCGCTCACCGGGGGCCAGGCGCAAGGTGATGTTCTCGAACAGCAGCCGGCCGCCGTCGTCGCCGTCGCCGGAATAGCTGAGGCTGACGTCCTCGAGGTCCAGCACGTCCTTGCCCAGGCGCGCCGTGGCCATCTTGCTCAGCGAAAGCGAATCGCGCGGCTCGGGGACGTCCGCGATGAGTTCGTTGGCGGCCTCGATCCGGAACTTGGGCTTGGCGGTGCGCGCCGGGGCGCCGCGGCGCAGCCACGCCAGCTCCTTCTTCACCAGCTGCGCCCGCTTGGTTTCGACGACGGCGGCGCTGCGGTCCCGCTCGGCCCGGGCCAGCACGTAGGAGGCATAGCCGCCGTCGAACGGCTCGACGATGGCGTCATGGACCTCCCAGGTGCGGGTGCAGACCTCGTCCAGGAACCAGCGGTCGTGCGTCACGACCAGGAAGGCGCCCTCGTTGGCGCGCCAGCGGTTCTTCAGGTGCCGGGACAGCCAGGCTACGCCCTCCACATCCAGATGGTTGGTGGGCTCGTCCAGCATGATCACGTCGTCGTCGCCGATCAGCAGCTTCGCCAGCGCCACGCGCCGCTTCTGGCCGCCGGAGAGCGCATGGACATTGGCGTGCCAGTCGACCTCGCCGACCAGACCGCCCATCACCTCACGGATTTTCGGGTTGGAGGCCCATTCGTGGTCCGCCGCGTCCCCGACGATCGCCTCGCCAACGGTCAGGTCCGCGTCCAGCACATCCGACTGGTCCAGGTAACCCACGTGCACGCCGCCGCGCACGGTCACCCGGCCGGAATCCGGGCTCTGGCGCTGGGCCAGCAGGCGCATCAGGGTGGATTTGCCGTCGCCGTTGCGTCCGACGAT
>JALYYI010000229.1 GCA_030946705.1 Actinomycetota bacterium
GATTTCCGACGTCGACCTGCTCCGGGAAATTATCCGACGAAATGCCGCGGGCGAGTCTCCGAGCGAAGCGGCTGCGCCGAAGCTGTCGGCGATGCCGCACGGATCCTCGGTGCGCAGCTGGATCGACGCCATTGACAGGGCGAATCTGCGCCAGCGGATCTCCACGGAGCTGGGCATGGCCCCGCAGAATCTGTCCGCACAGCTGCGCGCCAACCGTCTCCGGCCGGCCGTCGCCGTGCAGGCCGCCCGGATCGCCGGCGTCGGGCTGGTCAACGGGCTGGTCGTCACCGGGCTGCTCACGCCGGAGGAGGCCGGATGGCCCTTGGATGGCCGTGAGGCCGCCCTGCGCGAACTTTCCGACAGTGACCTGGTCACCCTGGCGGCCAGTCGGCTCAGCTCGCTGGGAAAGACGCTGCGGCGTATAGACCAGGACAATGAACAAACTAAAGCACTTTGGGAGAACCTCGGATGATCGCAGCACTGCAGTGGCTGGCACTGGGGCTCTGTCTGGCAAGCGCCATTTGGAGATTACCCGCCGCCCTCAAGGGCAGAAACGCCGGATTGTTCTGGGTCTTTGTCCTCCTCGCCCTGGCGGTGGGCCTGAGCCTGCCCACCATTTACCTGCCGGTCGACGGCGTCCTTGGCGGCCGCAACTTGGCCAACCTTCTGCTGCGTTTCGCCCTCTATGCCATCTTCTATATCCTGGCGACCAAGGTTGCCGCGGCCTACCGGGCTCCCAGAAGCGGGCGCCTGGTTCGCGGCCCGATTGGCATCGGAGCGCTGACAGTCGTCAGCGTCGGAACCGTGGTCTCGTTCCTGCTCAGCGACCTGCCCGTCTCCAGCGCCGGACTCGCGGGATACGACCAGTTCACGGTCAGCCTTTACATCGTGGCGGGCCGGCTTTATCCCGCCTACGCCGCGGCATGCCTGATTTGGCCGACGGCGCAAGCGGTGCGGTCATCGCGGCTACGGCCCGAACGCGCAGCGGCCGGCATCATCTGCGCCTCCTTCTGCATGGTCGTTCTACTGACCGTCCTGCAGCTGGCGTCCTTCCGCCTCGACGTACCGCTGGCCATCCTCACGTTCATGAACCTGATCTCCTACACGGCCATCATCTTCCTGGCTGTGGGGTTGGCGCTGATCTGGATCTCCGTCCGGGCCCAGCGTCGCCAGGCCGCCAAAGGTGCACTTGCCCAGGCGTAGCGGCAGCGGCCCGCGCTCGCGGGTCGTGAGATGTTCCGCGGGGTTATCCCACCATGAGAGACACTAGGTCACATAATCATTAGTTCGTGCCATAATCATGAATATGTGAATCGGGTTTCCTTTGGGGGAGGGTCAGCCGGAGCGCATGTTCTTGGGGGGTGAGTGGTGGCGGGCTGATGCCTTCCACCACTCAGCCGGTTAAGGGCCGCTGCCCGATTCCGCCGTCGTCATCAGATTCCACACCCGCCCAGGCCGGAACGCAAGGGGGGACGTCCTGGTCCTAGGATGCGTCGGGCCCCGTTGGGCACTGCAAACCCGGACTGCAAGTGTCTAGGCTGGTGGACAGGGCGCACGCGCCCGACCGTCTGCGGACAAATACCCTCGAGAAGAAGACAAGGTCAAAAACCATGGAATTCAGGTACCTCGGTAACAGCGGACTCAAAATCTCGGAAATCACGTACGGCAACTGGCTCACGCACGGCTCCCAGGTGGAAAACGACGTCGCCACGCAGTGTGTCCGGGCCGCCCTGGACGCCGGCATCAGCACCTTCGACACGGCGGACGTCTATGCCAACACCGCCGCGGAAACGGTGCTCGGCGAAGCCCTGAAAGGCGAGCGCCGGCAGTCTCTGGAAGTCTTCACCAAGGTCTTCGGACCCACCGGCCCCAAGGGGCACAACGACGTCGGCCTGTCCCGCAAGCACATCCTGGAGTCCATCGACGGCTCCCTCAAACGGCTGCAGACGGATTACGTGGACCTCTATCAGGCCCACCGTTACGACGTTGAAACGCCGCTGGAGGAGACCATGCAGGCCTTCGCCGACGTCGTCCGGGCCGGCAAGGCGCTCTACATCGGCGTCAGCGAATGGACCGAGGAGCAGATCCGCGCCGGCCACGCGCTGGCCAGGGAACTCGGCATCGGGCTGATCTCCAACCAGCCGCAGTATTCCATGCTCTGGCGCGTCATCGAGGAGAAGGTGGTGCCGGCGTCGGAGGAGCTCGGCCTGTCCCAGATTGTCTGGTCACCCATCTCCCAGGGCGTCCTGACCGGCAAGTACCAGCCCGGCCAGCCCGCGCCGGCGGGCAGCCGCGCCACGGATGAGAAGGGCGGCGCCAACATGATCAAGCGCTGGATGTCCGACGACGTCCTTACCGGGGTGCAGAAGCTCCAGCCGATCGCGGATGCGGCCGGCCTGACCATGGCGCAGCTGGCCATCGCCTGGGTGCTGCAGAACCGGAACGTGGCGTCCGCCATCATCGGCGCCTCCCGCCCCGAGCAGGTGGCCTCCAACGTCAAGGCCGCCGGGGTCAAGCTCGAGGACGGCGTGATGGCCCAGATCGACGACGCCATCGGCGCCCTGGCCGAGCGCGACCCGGAAAAGACCAAGGCCAGCTCCCCCGCCAGCCGCGAAGCGTAAGGAACAGAGAATGAAGATAGCCCTCACCGGAGGAAGCGGCAAACTCGGCCGCAGCGTCCTTGCCCGGCTGCGCAGCGAGGGGCACGAGGTCCTTAACCTGGATCGGACCGGAGCCCGCGAGCGCGGCTTCGTGCAGATCGACCTGACCGACTACGGCCAGGTCGTGGACGCCATCCTCGGCATCGATGACAGGCATAGCGGATTCGACGCCGTCGTCCACCTGGGCGCGATTCCGGCGCCGGGCATCCTCCCGGACGCCGCGACGTTCCACAACAACATGCTCTCCACCTACAACGTGTTCCAGGCCGCGCGCCGGGCCGGCATCAAGCGGATCGTCTACGCCTCCAGCGAGACCGTCCTGGGCCTGCCCTTCGACCTCGACCCGCCCTATATCCCGG
>JALYYI010000274.1 GCA_030946705.1 Actinomycetota bacterium
CCCCAAATCCGCAGGGCCGGTAAGGAAGCATCTGGGCCTGACCACCGTGGGCGAGCTGCTGAACTACTTCCCGCGCCGCTACCTGAATCGCGGCGAGCTGACGCCGATCGATCAGGTGCCGCTGAACGAGGACGTCACCATTCTGGCCCGGGTGCTCCAGCAGCAGCCGCGCCGGCGGATGCGCGAGCGCAAGGGGTTCATCCAGGACATTGTGGTCACCGACGACTCCGGCCTGAACACGCTCAAAATCACGTTCTTCAACAACTATTCGGCGGAAAGCCAGCTCAAACCGGGCGTGCTCGCCCTCTTCTCCGGCAAAGTCACGCTGTACAACCGCAACCGCAACCTGACGAGTCCGGACTATGAGCTGCTGCCCGACGATGAGCTGGCCGGCCAGGAGGCGGACTTCAAGGCGCAGCGGCCGGTTCCGGTCTACCCGGCCACCGCCAAGCTGACCAGCTGGAGGATCCAGAATGTGGTCGCGGCCGTGCTGGACGCGGTGTACCTGGATGCGCTTCCGGACCCGCTGCCGCCGGCGATTGCCGCGCGCGAGCGTTTCCCCAGCCTGGCGGAGTCCTACCGGCAGATCCACCGGCCGCTGCTGCCGGAGGAATGGCAGCGCGCGCGGGACAGGTTCCGCTTCCAGGAGGCGCTGGTGCTGCAGACGGCGCTGGCCCGACGGCGGTTCCAGGCCGCCGCCGAGGAGGCCACGGCCCGGCGGGGGAGCCCGGACGGGCTGCTGTCCCGGTTCGATGCTTCCCTGCCCTTCACCCTGACCGAGGGGCAGCAGAGCGTCGGCGGGGTGCTGTCAAAGGAGCTGGCCACCGATCATCCGATGAACCGGCTGCTGCAGGGCGAGGTGGGTTCCGGCAAGACCGTCGTCGCCCTGCGCGCCATGCTGCAGGTGATCGATTCCGGCGGCCAGGCGGCGCTGCTGGCGCCCACCGAGGTGCTGGCCGCGCAGCACCTCGAGTCCATCAGGGCCATCCTGGGCCCGCTGGGCGAGGGCGGCATGCTGGGCGGGTTTGACGGCGGCACCCAGGTCACGCTGTTGACCGGGTCCCAGCCCGCCGCCGCCCGCAGGCGCGCCCTGCTGGATGCGGCCTCCGGCGCGGCCGGCATCGTGATCGGGACGCACGCGCTGCTCTCCGACAACGTCCAGTTCTTTGACCTGGGCCTGATTGTGGTGGACGAGCAGCACCGCTTCGGCGTGGAGCAGCGCGACCTGCTGCGCGGCAAGGCCATCAAACCGCCGCACCTGCTGGTGATGACCGCCACGCCCATCCCGCGCACCGTTGCCATGACGGTTTTCGGGGACCTGGAAACCTCCACCCTGCGCGAGCTGCCCGCTGGCCGCGCGCCGATCGCCACGCACGTTGTGGGCCTGGTGGAGAACCCGCGCTGGGTGCAGCGGATCTGGGGCCGTTCCCGCGAGGAGATCGACGCGGGGCATCAGGTGTACGTGGTGTGTCCCAAGATCGGCATCGACGACGACGACGACGGCTCCCCGCCGCCGCCGGACGAACCGGCCGATCCGCTGGTCGAGCTTGTCGAGACCCGGGCCACCCGCGAGCTCGCGGAGGTGAACGCCGTCGTCGAGCAGCTGAAGCTGGAACCGGCCCTGGCCGGCACCCGGATTGCCACCCTGCACGGCAAACTGGACCCCGCCACAAAGGCCGAGACCATGGCGGCCTTCGCCGCGGGCGACGTGGACCTGCTGGTCTCCACCACCGTCATCGAGGTGGGCGTGGACGTCCGCAACGCCACGCTCATGGTCATCCTGGACGCCGACCGGTTCGGCATCTCCCAGCTGCACCAGTTGCGCGGACGTGTGGGCCGCGGCGGTCTGCCGGGCACCTGCCTGCTGGTCACAGCCCTTGAGCCGGGCCACCCCAGCCGCCGCCGGCTGGACGCCGTTGCCGCCACCACCGACGGTTTCGTCCTCTCGCAGGAGGACCTGAAGCTGCGCCGGGAGGGCGACATCCTGGGCGCCTCCCAATCCGGTGGCCGTTCCACGCTGCGGCTGCTGCGCGTGCTCCGGCACGAGGACATCATTGCCCGGGCGCGTGAGGACGCGTGGCAGATCGTCCAGCGCGATCCGCTGCTCCGCGAGCACTCGGCCCTGGAGGCGGCCATTGAGGAATACCTGAACCCGGACAGTGAGGCCTTCCTTGAACGCGGCTGATGACCGGCTTTTCCGCGGCTTGCCATTGAGCAGTTGGGGCAGCCGGTGACCCGCATTGTGGCCGGGGTTGCCGGCGGCACACCGCTGGCCTCCGTCCCGGGCAGCGGCACCCGACCGACCACGGACCGCGTCAAGGAGGCGCTTTTTTCCCGGCTCGAGTCCCTGGACGCCCTGCTGGACGCGCGGGTGCTGGATCTCTATGCCGGCTCGGGATCGCTCGGCGTGGAAAGCGCCAGCCGGGGTGCCGCTTCCGTCGAACTGGTTGAGTACGCCGCCCGCGCCGCCACCGTCTGCCAGCGCAACGCCTCGACCATCAACGACGTGCTGGGCCGCAAGGCCGTCACCGTGCAGCGCTCGAAGGTCGAATCCTTCCTTGGCCGGGTCACCGAGGTTGGCGTGGACCGCTGGGACCTGGTCTTTTTGGACCCGCCCTATCCGCTCGGGGAGCTTGAGCTGACCTCGGTGCTGGCCGAACTTGGCCCCAATCTGTCCGCCGAGGCCGTCGTCGTCGTCGAGCGCTCGTCAAGGTCCCCGGAACCGGGCTGGCCGCCGGCCCTGGAGCGCTTCGCCGAGAAGAAATACGGCGAGACCCGGCTCTGGTTCGCCGAGCCGGCGCTATTTGACCCCGCCACTCCCGGCTGACCCCGCCACTGCCACCGCCTAGGGCCGAGCTGCACCAGACCGAAGGCGGCCTGCAAGGTTAGTTCGGCGTGTCCTGTTGCGACACCCCGGAACGCGGTCCAATCCGGTGCAGCCCGGACAACATCCGCATCGGGCGGAAGACAGTTCCGCCCTCCACAGCCGTCAAAAGCCTCAGTCCCGTGCACTTGGGGCCCATAGGACACTTCCGTGGGCGGTTCGGGTGCACATGCTGATCCGGTGGAGGCCATTCAGAACGCACATGAACAGTTTCTCAAGGCTCTGGTCCGTCATGGAGGGGTGGCCGCCAGAAGCCAGCTCCTGAATTCCGGGGTGACCAAAGGGCAGATGGCTGCCGGGCTCCGAGCAAACGTTGCCTTCCGGGCCGGCCGGGGAATCTATGCGCTGCCGCAGGCACCGTCCGATCTGGTTGCCGCGAAACGATCCCACGCTCTGCTTACCTGCCTTTCCGCGGCAAGGCACTATGACCTCTGGGTCCTCCGCCCGCCGGAGCGGCCGCACCTATGCGCATTGCATCGACGGCTGCCGACCACGGTTGTAGACCACCGATGGCCTGTCGCGACACCAGAAGAGCTGCTTCCCTATGCTCCGTTGAAGGATGTCCTCCTCCACGCCCTCCGGTGTTTGCCCACGCTGGAGGCTCTGGTGATGGTGGAGTGCGCCGTGGGGCGGGGAGACATGGTCATCGAATTCCTTGCCCGCCTGTTGCCTGGCAATCGGAACGCGCAGTTGCGGTCCGTGCTTGATCTGGTCGAGTTGGGGGCGGATTCCCTTGTGGAAACACTGGCGCGTGTCCTGTTCAGGAACGCGGGAATCCAGGTCGAAACCCAAGTTTGGCTGTCAGGGATCGGCTACGTCGACTTCCTTTTGGAAGGCTTTCTGATCATTGAGATTGACGGGATGACTCATATGGAGAAGCGCCAGTTCAAGAAAGACCGCCGGAGGGACAACAAGTCCGTCATCGACGGCTATCTGGTCATGCGCTACTTCTATGAGGACGTTGTGCATGGCCCGGAGCTGATGCTTGCCGAGATCAGGCAGGTGCTTGGAGGACGGCCCATTCGGTGAGCGGGCCGAGTGGTTCTTCAGCGCCGACTGGAGGTTGCGGACCTTCTCCGACGCCGTTCTGCACCAGGTTGAGGGTCCGTAGGGCGCGCCAGGGACCGACTCGCCGAGCAATGGCCGATAGTTGCCGCGGATCTGGTGCAGAACGACGGCGGCAGTCGAGGAGGCGTGTGCGAGGACGACGGTGGCCGGCGTCATTCGGCCAGACGGTCCAGGTCGACACGCGCCAGGACGGTGGCGGGGTGCGGCCCCCTGGCCACTAGGTCACCGGTCCACTCAGCCGGCCAGGGAAAAACAGTGCCAACCAGAACGATGTTGCCGGGGAAGCGGCCGCTGAACATGCCGGATTCGGCGAAGGCAGCAACGTCCCCGGATGGAGCCATGGCGCGTCGGAGTGCGCCGATCTGGCTCCGGACCAGTGTCAGACCGGGCTCGTCCCCGACGTTCACGATCAGCACGCCATCCGGGGCCAGCCGGGCAGCAGCCTCCTGATAGAACTCCGTGCAGGCGATGTGCTCCGGAGCCTCGGGGCCGGAGAAGATGTCCAGGATGACGACGTGGAAGGCCGCCCCGACCGGAAGATCGGCCAAGGCGTAGCGGGCGTCGCCAATATGCGACGTGAGATCCGTCCCGGCAGCCAGCGGAAGCTGCTGGAGCACAAAGTCCAGCAGCTCGCGTTCAAGCTCGACGGCATGCTGGATGGATCCCGGCCGGGTGGCCTGGATATACCTGGCCAGGGTCAGGGCGCCGGCACCGAGGTGGAGAGCCGCAATGGGTGCACCGGATGGTGCTGCAAGGTCCACGACGTGTCCGATGCGGCGGAGGTACTCGTAGAAAATCTCGGCGGGATCGGCCAGGTTGACATGGGACTGCTCGGCTCCGCCGATGCTCAGGATGTACGAGCCTTCCGTCCAGCCGTCCGGCTCAATGCTGGCATGCCGGCCGGACCCGCGCAGGAACCGTGAGACCACCCGTTAGACCTTGTCCTTCAGCGTGGCCAGCCGGGCGGCGGCCTCCTCCAGCAGCGGAACCTTCTTGCAGAAGGCGAAGCCGAGCAGGGATTTGGTCCGCTGCGCTCCCTCCGGGTGACAGAACATGGGTACCGGGATCGCCGCCACGCCGATCAGGGCCGGCAGCTTCCGGGCGAGCGCGGTGGCGTCGGTAATACCAAGGGAAGAGGTGTCCGCGTTGATGAAGTAGGTGCCCTGCGAAGGGAGGACTGCCAGCCCGGCGGCGCGGAGCCCGGAGCTGAGGATGTCCCGCTTGTGCGCCAGAGTGGCTGCGATCCCGGTGTAGAAATCGTCGTCGAGCCCAAGCCCGGCGGCGATGGCGGCCTGGAACGGGGTTCCGGAGCTGTAGCTGAGGAACTGCTTGACCGTCCGTGCGGCCGCGACAAGCTCTGCCGGCCCGCTCATCCAACCGATCTTCCAGCCGGTGAAGGAAAAGGTCTTTCCAGCGGAGGAGATGGTCAGCGTCCGCCCGGCGGCTCCGGGCAGTGCGGCGATGGGAATGTGCTTGACGCCGAAGGTGAGGTGCTCGTAGACCTCGTCGGTGACGATGACGGCGTCGTACCTGGCGGCGAGCTCCACGATCCTAGTGAGGACATCCACCGGGAAGACGGCGCCGGTGGGGTTGTGCGGATTGTTAACCAGGACCACTTTGGTGCGTTCGTTGAAGGCGGCTTCCAGTGCGGCCATGTCCGGCTGGAAGTCCGGGGCCAGCAGCGGGGCGGTGGTGTGCGCGGCACCGGTGAGGCCGATGATGGCGCCGTAGGAATCATAGAAGGGCTCAAAGGTCAGCACCTCATCTCCCGGCCCGACAAGGGCCAGCAGCGCGGCGGCGATGGCTTCGGTGGCGCCGGTGGTGACAACCACCTCGGTCTCAGGGTCCGGCGTCAGGCCGTAAAAGCGCTGCTGGTGTTCGGCGATGGCGCAGCGCAGCTCCAGGATGCCCTTGCCCGGGGCGTACTGGTTGGCGCCGGCCGCGATGGCGGCCTCCGCGGCTTCCTTGATGGATTGCGGACCGTCCTCGTCCGGGAACCCCTGGCCCAGGTTGATGGCGCCGGTCTGCAGGGCCAGCGTGGTGATCTCTTCGAAGATCGTGACGCCCAGGGAGCCGTCGCTGCCCAGCAGGTTGGCTCCACGGGCGGTCCGTTGCCAGGGTGTGGTCATAGTCATACAGCCATGCTAACCGAGCCTATTCTTACGGCCCGGCGGTGCATGTACTAGATTCGTCAGTATGCGACGCGCGGTATATCCCGGTTCTTTTGACCCGATGCACAACGGCCACTGCGAGGTGATCGCCAGGGCGGCCGGGCTCTTCGATGAAGTGATCGTGGCCGTGTCCACCAACTATTCCAAGAAGTACCTTTTCTCCCTGGAGGACCGGCTGGAGATGGCGCGGCAGACGTTCGCCGCGCTGCGCGGAATCATTGTCGAGCCGATGGGGGACGGATTGCTGGCGGAGTACTGTCACGACCGGGGGGCCTCCGCGATCGTGAAGGGGCTGCGGTCGTCGTCGGACTTTGATTACGAGCTGCCGATGGCGACCATGAACCGCCAGCTAACAGGGGTGGAAACGGTGTTCCTGCCGGCGGAGAGCCATTACCTGCACCTGTCCTCCACCATCATTAAGGAGGTGGCGGCCCTTGGTGGGGACGTCTCCGACTTCGTGCCCAGGGCGGTGCTGAAGAAACTGCTGGCGGCCACGCCGGAGCGGGAAGTCCCGCGCGGATAGCAAGACGAGGGTAAACTTGTCGAGGCCCTTCCGTCCTGAGGCTTGCCATGTGGGCGGTGGCTGCTGTCAGCGCCGTTTTGGGGCTGGCCGAGGTTTCGGGCTAAGATGGTAAGTCGGTTATATGTTCTACAGGAGTTCTCATTAGCGCAACCAAGTTGAGCAGTCGCATCAACCCGGGTTCGCCTTTGACTCTTCAGGTCAAAGACCTTGGGCGCAGCCCAGGGACCATGCGGATACTGCAGGAAAATGTACCAGCACCAAAGGACTTTGGTGTGGCGATCATTGGCGTTCAGGAAGGGTCCGAGATGGACCTGGATCTGAGGCTGGAGGCCGTACATGAAGGAATTTTGGTATCGGGCAGCGTCCTCGTCGAAGTGACGGGGGAGTGCGCACGATGCCTGGATCCCCTTGCGTATGACCTTGAGGTCAATGTGCAAGAGCTTTTCTCCTATGAGGAGCCGTCCCGTGGCGGCGCCCCCGTGGGGGAGGACGAGGAAGAGCAACGTTGGATCGAGCACGACCAGATCGATCTTGAACCGGTGTTGCGGGACGCAGTGGTAACCGCCCTGCCGTTCCAGCCGGTGTGCCGGGAAGACTGCCAGGGTTTGTGTTCCGAATGCGGAATCCACCTGGCGGATGAGCCGGGGCACCACCACGAGGTCCTGGACCCTCGCTGGGCCGCCCTTCAAGGCTTAACCGGCAAAGACAGTCAGATCAAGAGCTGAATTAGATTCCCGGGATGACCGGGGTCGCTGAGAGAGAAAAGAGTTTGCCGTGGCTGTTCCCAAGCGGAAAATGTCCCGCTCGAATACGCACGCCCGCCGGTCCCAGTGGAAGGCCACTGCGCCTGCACTGGTGAAGACCGTTGAGAACGGCCGGGTCACCTACAGCCTGCCGCACCAGGCCAAGGTCGTTACCGACTCCGCCGGCACGGCACTGTACCTCGAGTACAAGGGCCGCAAGGTAGCCGACGTCTAAAGACGTCCGCGTTGAAAAATTCCAAAGCCGGTGCCAAGGGGCATCCGGACGCGGTTCCGCCGCTGCCGGATGCCCGGCATCAGGTGCTGCTGAAGCGTCTCGGGGTCGATATCGACGCCGGGACGCTTCGTCTTGCCCTGACGCACCGCTCCTATGCCTACGAGAACGGCGGCATCCCCACCAACGAGCGGCTGGAGTTCCTGGGGGATTCCGTCCTGGGACTTGCCGTCACGGATGCGCTCTACCGGGACAACCCGACGCTGCCCGAGGGTGATCTGGCCAAGCGGCGCTCCGCCGTCGTCAGCACCCGCGCGCTGGCCGGCGTGGCCCGGCAGCTGGGCGTGGGGGAGTTCATCTACCTGGGCCAGGGCGAGCGGCTGACGAACGGTAAGAACAAATCCTCCATCCTCGCGGACACCATGGAGGCCCTGATCGGGGCCACCTATCTGGACAACGGCATCGAGGTGGCACGCCAGCTGGTGATGCGGCTGATGGGGCCGCTGCTGCTGGATGCCGGGGTCCTCGGCGCCGGCACGGACTGGAAGACCAACATCCAGGAGACCGCCGCGAGCCGTCA
>JALYYI010000009.1 GCA_030946705.1 Actinomycetota bacterium
GCGGCCAGCAGGTAGCTGCCGCCGGCGAAGATGAGCGGCCACGGGTTCCGGCCGGCGCCGTGGGCTCCGATCAGGGCCGGCAGCGCGTGGTCGATGCCGAAGGCGATCAGCAGCGGCCCCGCCACTCGGGTGGCCTGCGAGAGGACCACCAGCGCCACCGTTGCGATGAAGCGGGCCCGGACCGGGCGGATCAGCGAGCCCAGCAGCCGGACCGAGCGCTGCCGCACTGTTTTGCTGTCCGCCTTGGTCAGGATGACCCGGTCCTCATCGGCGGTTCCCATGCTCACGCGCTGACCTCCTCGGCGTCGTCGAGCTCCTCAATGTCCGTATCCAGGTCCTTCGGCTCCTCGCTGAGGCTGGCCAGCACGTAGCGGTAGTGCGCATTGCCGGCCAGCAGTTCCGCATGCGTGCCGACGGCGGTGATCCGGCCGTGCTCCATCAGCGCCACCCGGTCCGCCATCGCCACCGTGGAGGGCCGGTGCGCAACGATCAGCGTCGTGGTCTGGCTGAGCACCTGGCGCAGGCGTCCCTCCACCAGTTCCTCGGTGTTCACATCCAGCGCGGAGAGCGGATCATCCAGCACCAGCACGGCGGGCTTCGCCGCGATGGCGCGGGCCAGGGCAATGCGCTGGCGCTGGCCGCCGGAGAGGCTGAGCCCCTCCTCGCCGATCAGGGTGTCCACCGCCTCCGGCAGTGAATAGGCGAAGTGCGCCTGCGCCACATCCAGCGCCTCCGCCAGGACCTCCTCGTCGCTTCTGCCCGGATGCGGGGCCGCGCCCAGCATCACGTTCTCGCGGACGGAGTTGGAAAACAGCGTGGTGTCCTCGAAGGCGACGGCCACGTGCGTGCGCAGTTCCCGCACCGTGAAGTCCCGCAGGTCGACGCCGTCGATCATCACCGAGCCGCCCGTCACCTCGTACAGCCGCGGCACCAGCTGCAGCAGGGTGCTCTTGCCGCAGCCGGTCACGCCCACCAGCGCCATGGTTTCCCCGGCGCGGATGTCCAGGTCGATGCCGTTGAGCATGTCCGGCGTGCCCGCCGCCGTATCCGGATAGCGGAAATGCACGCCGCGGAAGCTGACATCGCCCCGGACCTTGTCGAGGTGCACTGGCTCGGCCGGGTCCGTGATGGTGTTGGCCGTGTCCATCACCTCGTAATGCCTGTCGATGGCGGTCTTGGCGGTCAGCGTCATGGCCATCAGCGGTCCCATCGCCTCCACCGGGCCCGCCACCACGGCTGCGGTGGCAAAGAAGGCCACCAGCGCGCCAACCGTCAGTGAACCGTTGGCCACGGAATACACCCCGACAATGAGCCCTGTCCCCAGCGCCAGTTCCGGCAGCAGCGTGACCACCAGGGAGAAGGTGGCCAGCGATTTGGCCTTGAAGATCTCGGTCTGCCGCAGTTCCTCGGCCTGCTGGCTGAACGCATCAAGAGCCTCCCGCCCGCGGCCGAACGCCTTGAGCACTCGGATGCCGTGCACGGATTCCTCCACCGTGGTGGCAAGGTCCCCGGCCTGGTCCTGGCTCTTGCGGCTGACCCGGCCGTAGCTGGTGCGGAAGCGGAAGCCGAAAATGACAATCGGAATGGCTGCGAGCAGGAAAATCAGTCCCAGCGCCCAGCTGAGCGTGAACATCAGCACGACGCCGATGCTGACGGTGAGCGAGGTGACCACCAGCATGATGGCCCCGAACGCCATCCAGCGGCGCATGAAATTCAGGTCGCTCATGGCGCGGCTGAGCAGCTGCCCGGATCCCCAGCGGTCATGGAAGGCAATGGTCAGGGCCTGCAGGTGGCGGTAGAAGGAGGTGCGCATGGTGGTTTCCACCGTGGTGGCCGGCGCAATCACGAACTGCCGCCGCAGCGCCACGAAGGTCGCCTCCAGCACACCCAGCACCAGCACGACGGCGCCGGCGATCCAGACGCTGGACGTCTCGCCGCCCTGGTGCAGCACGGAATTGACCAGGACCCGGTACACCTGCGGGACGGTCAGCGCCACGATGCTGGCCAGCAGCGCCGAGACCATGCCCATGACCAGGCGCGGCAGGATGGGTTTCAGGTGCGGATATAAACGGCCGATGGATTGGAATAATGTGGTCTGCTTCGCCATGCCAACTTCTTTGGAACCGTACGGAATACAGGTTTTGGGATCGCCGGTGATCACGGGTACTTACCCGGAGTAACTACCTTATGCCACGTTTGTGATCCTTATCATCCCCTTTTGGGGCGCGGCCACGGGTTAGTTTTGTGAACCTCGGCGGGTGCGGGGACGGATCTGCTCAGTGAACGGGCGGGCTCGCTGAGCAGGACCTGGTTCTGCTCACCGAGCGGGGCGTCTCGGTGAGCAGAACGGTACGACGACGGCGTCAGGGCCGGGCGGTGAGCGTCAGCAGGACGGCTTCCGGCCGGCAGGCGATGCGGATGGGGGCGAAGCGGGAGGTGCCGATGCCGCCGGAGACGTTGACCGGCGTCGAACGCCCGTCGTAGTCCCAGTCGTGCAGGCCGCGGGCGCGCCAGGTGGGCAGATCGCAGTTGCTGACCAGGGCGCCGTAACCGGGGATGCAGATCTGCCCGCCGTGCGTGTGGCCGGCCAGGATCAGGTCCGCGCCGTCGCCGGTGAAGCGGTCCAGGACACGCTGGTAGGGCGCATGGGCCAGGGCAATCCGGACGTGCGGTGCGTGCTGCTGGGTGCTGGAGCCGGCTGGCCAGCCCGCATATCGCTCGCGCCCCAGGTGCGGGTCGTCGACGCCGGTGAAATCGAAGCGGATGCCGCGCAGCACCACAGACTGGCTCCGGTTGGTCAGGTTGAGCCAGCCGGAAATTCCGAAACCGGCATGCATGCTCTCCGTGTCCAGAGGCTTGGGCTGGCGCTTGGCCTGCCCGCCGGCCGGCTGCTTGGAAGGCGACCAGAGATAGGAGGCCGGATTCTTGAACATCGGCGCGTAGTAGTCGTTGGAACCGGGGACAAACACGCCGGGGAACTCCATCAGCGGGCGCAGCGCCGCCAGCAGCGGCCGCACCGCGTTGGGATGGCTGAGGTTATCGCCGGTGTTGACCACCAGGTCCGGCTTCAGCTCGGCCAGGCTGTTCAGCCAGTCGGTTTTCTTCTTCTGCCCCGGGCTCAGGTGGATATCGGAAAGGTGCAGCACGCGGAACGGCGCGCTGCCCGGCGGCAGGCAAGGGACCGATTCGTACCGCAGCTCGAACCAGTTGCGCTCGATCAGGGCACCATAGGCCGCGGTCCCCGCGGCTACAGCGGCGCCCGTGGCGGCTGTCACGGCGAGGCCGGTCAGCCAGCCGTCCTTCCGCGGGGGCTGCGGGGCTTCAGGGTTCATGGGTAAAGGTTAGCCGTTGCCGTTGCCGTTGCCGTTATTGCCTTTGGTCTTGTCGGTCGGGGGCGCCGAGGGCGTTGACGGTGCGGCCGGGGCGGGTCTGACCGGGGCACCGATCATGGAGGCCGGCGGCTGTGGGAAGGCGGCGGTACTGAACTGTGGGGCCGCTGCGTTCATAAGGTGAGCCCACTGCGTGCCGGCCAGGTCGGAGCCGTCCACATTGGGCCAGAACTTGCCGTTGATGGTCACGTTCTGGTTGTTCCACTCCGGGCCGATACCGTAGTAGTTGCCAAACCACGATGCCGTTACGACTCCGGACGTTCCGCCGACGACCCACGTATTGACGTTGCCGTTGGTGGTTCCAGTCTTCGCAAAGACGTCATAGCTGTTCTTGTTTACCGGGACGTAGTAGCCCGAGCCCTTGGTCAGGACCTGCTTCAGTGCGTAGGTCACCCCGGCTGCGACCTCCGGTCTTATCGCTTGATGGCAGTCAGCACCGGGAACCGGATACTTCTTCCCCTGGTAGTCGGTCACGGAGGTCAGCGCGATCGGTGTACACGCGACACCCTTCGCGGCGAAGGTCGCGAAGGAGTTGGCCATGGTGATGGGCGCCACATTGTTGGAGCCCAGCAGCGCCGGGGCATTGCTCAGGTCATACGGTTCGTTAGCGCCATTTGTTGACACTTGAGATAGCCCTGTATCGCTAGCCAACTTCTGAATGCTGCACATATCCAATTTGGCCGCGGTCTGGAAGGTTACGGTGTTTATGGATTGGTACAAACCCTGCAGGGCGCTCATGGTGATGTAGTGACGCGAATCGTCATTTTGCAGCGGATTGTCGGGGCCAAAGGTGCTGGTGGTCGTCCCGCACGAGTTCTTCCAGGGGAATCCTGCCGGGTATTCCCGGATCGCGCCGTTGACGTTCTCGTCCATCGAATGCCCTGCATCGAGCCACTCCGCAAAGACGAATGGCTTCATGGTCGACCCGATCTGGAAGCCTCCCGCGCCGTCGAGGCGGTTCCCCTTCGCGTCCTGCTTCGGCAGGTTGAAATTGAGAACCGTGTTCGCGGGATCTGCGGCAGGATTGTAAACGGTGTTCTGCGCCATTGTCAAAATCTTGCCCGTGCCAGGTTCGACGCTCACCAAGGCTGCATCGCGTTTCGACGGGTCCGTCGCGGGAACCGTGGCATTGACCTGGTCCTGCGCCACCTGCTGCAGCTTCGGATCCAGCGTCGTCTGGATGGTCAGCCCGTCCTGGTAGAGGAACCTTCCCCGCGCACTCTCGTCGGCACCGTAGGCCGGATTGTTCAGGATGAGCCGCTGGATGTAGTCGCAAAAGTACGGCGCCATTTTGGCGGCGACACAGCCCTGGGTGGTCCTCTGAATGTTCAGCGTCAGCGGCGTCTTGACCGCTGCATCATGGTCCGCCTGGGAAATTTTCTTCGTCGAGAGCAGCTTGTCCAGCACCGTGTTGCGCCGGTCGGTGGCGTGCTGCGGCTGGGTGATTGGGTCGTAGTAGGCCGGGCTGTTGACGACGCCCGCCAGCGTCGCCGCCTGAGGCAGGGTCAGGTCCTTGGCATGGACGCCGAAGTAGAAGTTGGCCGCGGCTTCAATGCCGTAGACATTGTTGTCGAAGTAGACAATGTTCAGGTAGCCCTTGAGGATGTCGTCCTTGGAGTATTTCTTCTCCATCGCAATGGCGAGCTTCATTTCGCGGATCTTGTCTCCGACAGTCTTTTCGTTGCCGAGCTTGACCTGGTCGGAGTTGCCGCTTGCGACCTGGGATTCAATGATCACGTTGTTGACGTACTGCTGGGTGATGGTAGAGGCACCCTGGCGCCCGCCCTGAGCGGTGGCCACCAGCGCCCGCAGGATGCCGGTCGTGTCCACACCGCCGTGCTCGTAGTAGCGCGAGTCCTCAATTGCGACGATGCCCTCCTTGATGAAAGGCGACATGTCTTTGAGGCCAACAGCCACTCGGTTTTCCGCAAAAAAAGTGGCAATAACGGACCCGTCATTTGCCAGCACCTTGGTCGACTGCGACGGCGCGTCGACTTTCAGCTCACCAGGCAGCTGGTCGAAGAAGTTGATGGAGTTGCTGGTCGTGGTGCCCGTCAGGGCGACCGCCGGGACCAGCAGGCCTGCCACCAGGACCCCGCAAATCGCGCTTACTCCCAGGAATCCAAAGAGCTTGCCAAGGGTAGTAGCGGTGTCGAATAGGGGGTTCTTCCGTGCTGCCATTTTCCCAGTTTACTGGTAAGGACTACGCTTTAGGTCATGACCAAATGGGAGTACGCCACGATTCCGCTCATCATCCACGCCACGAAGCAGATCCTGGACCAGTGGGGCGAGGATGGCTGGGAGCTTGTCCAGGTGGTTCCGGGGCCGGACGGAAACGGTCTGGTGGCCTACCTTAAAAGGGAGAAGCAGTAACTTGACCGAGCGCGAAATCCCGACGACGACGGCGGTAACCTCCGCCGTCGAGACCCGTCTGCAGGAGCTGGGACTGTCCCTTCCCGCCGTCGCAGCCCCCGTGGCCGCGTACGTGCCCGCAGTGATCTCCGGGAACCATGTCTACACCTCCGGTCAGCTGCCTTTTATTGATGGCAAACTCCCAGTTACGGGCAGGGTCGGTTCCGCGGCGGTGTCCGCGGAAGAGGCCAAGGCCCTGGCCGCGACCTGTGCCGTCAACGCGCTGGCCGCCGTCAAGAGCGTCATCGGCGATCTGGACCGCATCACCCGGATCGTCAAAGTCGTTGGTTTCGTTTCCTCCGACCCGTCCTTCACCGGCCAGCCGGGCGTCATCAATGGCGCCTCGGAGCTGCTTGGCCAGGTGCTGGGCGATGCCGGCGTCCACGCGCGATCCGCCGTGGGCGTTGCGGTGCTGCCGCTGGATTCACCGGTGGAGGTTGAGCTGATTGCTGAGTTCCAATAATCCCGACGCGAGTGCATCCGCTGGCGGTCGTTCCGTAGCGCCGGCCGTCCCGCCAGCCGGTCCTCGGCACGCGGGGCTGCGGACGTTCCCGCTGCTGCCGGACCAGCTGGAGGCGGCCCGGACCTGGGTCGAGTTCGGCGGGCGCACGCCGACCAAACCGCGCTTCGCCTCCTCCGTTGTCCTGTTGAAGGACGGCCCCACCGGAGTCCAGACCTATATGGGCTACCGGCGCGGGGTGTCCCCGCTGGGCATCGTCGCCTTCCCCGGCGGCAGCGTTGAACCGGCCGACGACGGCGCCGTCGACTGGCTGGGCCCGACGCCGACCGTATGGGCCAAGAGCATGGGCCTGACGGACGAGGTGCTGGCCCGCCGCCACGTAGTGGCCGCCATCCGTGAAACGTTCGAGGAGACCGGCATCCTGCTTGCCGGCGCCGACGCATCCTCGCTGGTGGAGGGCGTGCAGGGGCAGGACTGGATGAAGGCCCGCGAGGCGATCGCGGCGCAGGAGAAGTCCTTCCCGGAGATGCTGGCCAAGCGCGGCCTGGCATTGCGGACGGATCTGCTGAAACCGTTGGTGAACTGGATCAGCCCGGACTTTGCGCACCGCCGCTTCAACACGCGGTACTTTGCGGCGGCAGCTCCGGTGAACCAGGAGCCGTCCATCCTCGCCAGCAAGGGGGTGTGGGGCCGCTGGGTGTCCGCCGCTGAGCTGGTCGCCGGCAGCGATGCGACGACCCTGGGGGATGAGATCGGGCAGCCGAACACCGTGGGGCTGAAGCTGGCGGAGCTGACCGTGCCGGGCTGTGAAATCATCCTGGAGAAAATTGCGGCCGCGCGCGGCTGCATTGCATACCTGAACCATAAGCGCACGATGAACGCCTACCAGCCGCGGCTGATCCAGGTGGACGGTGGCTTCCAGCTCGAGGTGGATACGGCGCCGCGCTCCGAGGGCGCAGCCTGCCGCGAGCGATAACCTCGCCCGGACCGTGTGGGGCGCAAAAACCGCTCTCCCGGCCTCGGAATCGCCGGGAGAGCGGCTGTTTTGTTTGGTCAGCGGGAGCGCTGGCGGAGGCGGCTGACGTCGAGGATGACCACCGCGCGGGCCTCGAGGCGGAGCCAGCCGCGCTGCACGAACTCGGCCAGGGCCTTGTTCACGGTCTCGCGGGAGGCTCCGACCAGCTGGGCCAGTTCCTCCTGCGTGAGCTCGTGGGCGACCAGGATGCCGTCGGTGGCCGGCCGGCCGAAGCGGTCCGCCAGGTCCAGCAGGGCTTTGGCGACGCGGCCGGGCACATCGGAGAAGACCAGGTCGGAGAGATTGTCGTTGGTGCGGCGCAACCGGCGGGCCAGCGCCTGCAGCAGCTGGGCGGATACCTCCGGGCGGTTTCGCAGCAGGGCATTCAGGCTATCGTTCTTCAGACCGGCCAGGCGCGTCTCGGAGACGGCCGTCGCCGTGGCCGTTCGCGGGCTCGGGTCGAACAGGGCCATCTCGCCGAACAGCTCGCCCGGGCCCAGGATGGCCAGCAGCGATTCGCGGCCGTCGGGGGAGGTGCGTCCCAGCTTGACCTTGCCGGAGACGATGAAATACAGCTGGTCGCCCTGGTCGCCCTCGCGGAAAACGGAGGCCCCGCGGGAAAGGTCCACCTCGGTGAGCTCATCCGTTAGCAGCCGGAATGCCTCGTCGTCGAGCGTGGCAAACAGCGGTGCCCGGCGAAGTACCTCGATGTCCATTTAATCTCCTGTGTCAAAGTGTTGTATCTATGGCGCTTTGCCAATTGTTTCAGAATATTGTCCCTTTTGTGACCAAGTTGGCATTCAAACCGGTTGACGGAGCCTGATCGGCCTTTATTGCGCATCTTGAGCCCATATTGACCGGCGGCGGCGCCGGATATCGCGGCGGCCAGCTGTTCTGTCAGTCGGGCCCGGTAAACTCGGCCTTCCGGAGCTGATTTCGAGCGGCTCCGGAGCAAGGATGGGCATGTTTGGATTCACGCTGCTGGACGCGGCGCTCGTTTTGTGGCTCATCGGACAGGTTGTCTACGGTATCCGTGTCGGCTTCGTAGTGAGCCTGGGCGGGATTGTCGGCTTCGTGGCCGGCGCCATCGCCGCATTCTTCGCCGTGCCGTTCGTCAGCTCACTGGCCGGGGACAGCGGCTGGAGGATCGCCGTCGTCGTCGCCGCCGTGCTGGTTCTGGTGGCGCTGGGGCACGGGGTGGGGATCCGGCTGGGCGCCCTGATAGCCCGGCGCCTGAACTTCCGGCCGATCCGGGCCATCGACCGGGCCCTGGGCGGCGGCGTGAGCCTGGTGGTGGGCGCCCTGATGCTGTCCCTGCTGGCTTTCAGCGTCTCCAACCTCGGCATTCCCTTCATCTCCTCACAGATCAGCCAGTCCAGGGTGATCAATGCCATCGACGACCTGACGCCGACGCCGCTGAAATTCGCCGTCGCGCAACTGCGGTCCACCGTCCTGAACGAGGGTATTCCGCAGCTGTTCACCCAGCTGGGACCGGTCGCGCCCGCGTCGCCGCCAAACGCGAACACCGACACGCCCGCCCTGAATGCGGCCGCCCAGTCGGTCCTCAAAATCACCGGCACCGCCTTCCAATGCGGACAGAACCAGACAGGTTCCGGGTTTGTGGTGGCGCCGGGACGTGTTGTCACCAACGCGCACGTGGTGGCGGGTGTGAGCCAGCCCGTGGTGGAAGTACCTGGTGGCGGAGCGCTGCAGGGCCGCGTGGTGGAATTTGACCCGCAGAAGGACCTGGCCGTGATTGCCGTCGACGGTTTGCAGGTCCGGCCGCTCGGCATCGGGAATCAGCTTCAGGCTGGCGCGCAGGCCGCCTTCGCCGGATACCCGCACGGTGGGCCATTCCAGTCGAAACCGGCCAGCGTCCAAAGCGTCTCGCAGATGATGGTGCCGGATATCTACGGCCAGAATCCGATCCCCGAGGAGATCTACCAGCTGGCTGCGGACGTTCAGCCGGGCAATTCCGGGGGACCGTTGCTGAACCAGTCCGGCCAGGTGGTGGGCGTGGTTTTCGCGAAGTCGACGACGAACGTTCCGGTGGGTTACGCGTTCACCCTCGCGGAGCTGTCCCCGGTGGCGCAGCAGGCCGAAGGGCTGAGCCAGCAGGTCTCCTCCGGGAAGTGCACGCGGAAGTAGTCCTGATGTCCGGCGCTTTCAGCCGGTGCGCCCGTGTCGGCGCTACCTGTCCAGCGCGCGGGCCAGATAGTCGATGGCGAGCTCGTAGCCCTGGATGCCGGCGCCCACAATCACGGCGTCCACAACGGGGGAGAGATAGGAGAAATGCCGGAATTCCTCGCGCCGGTGCACGTTGCTGATGTGCACCTCGACGGTGGGAAGGGAGACGCCCGACAAGGCATCGCGGATGGCCACCGACGTGTGGGTGTACGCCCCGGCGTTAATGACAATGCCGACGGTGGTTCCACGGGCCGCGTGGATGGCGTCCACCAGGTCCCCCTCATGGTTGGACTGGATGCAGTCCGCCTCGAAACCGTGGGCCTGGGCCGTGGCTTTCGCCCGGTCCTCGACATCGCCCAGGGTCTCCGTGCCGTAGATGGCCGGTTCCCGGGTCCCGAGCAGGTTCAGGTTGGGGCCATTGAGGACCAGGATGGTTCCGCGGGTGTTGCTGCTGGTGCTATTGACACCGGAGTCTTCAGAAGTCATGGCTAAAGCGTAACCGTGCGCTCCGAAGGGGGCTGACCGTTTTGCACTTCACAACAGATAGCCGCGTTTCGGGCTGCCGGAAACGCAGCTGCAGCCCCATGAGCCACAGCAGCAACAGCATCTGTTGTGGAGTGGAAACGGCCGGCTCCGAAACATCCGGCGGGGGGCGAAAACAGCCCGCTCACGCCACTGTGACATGCAGGAGGACGGCGTGCTCGGGGTTCAGAATGGGCATGGGCAAGCCGACCTCGGCCAGGAACAGGCCTGATGCCGTGGCGCCGTCGGCCAGCCACGCCGGTGGGGAGGCCTGGATATAGATGTTGCCCCCGGCGGGGTAGATGGCTTGGACCCGGTATTGGCGGTCCGGGTCCAGCCCCGGCAACCCGAAGCGGCCAGGCTGCTCGGAAGACGACGTCGCCACGGCCACGAGGGCGAAAAGCGCCTGGTCCGCGGCGGGGGAGACCACCCCGTGCAGCAGCATTGAAGGATCCGGCACATCCGCATGGACCATCCGCCCTCCATGGATCAGCGCGCGGTGCTCCTTGTAGAGGGCGATAAAGCCGCGCAGTTCCTCCCGCTCGGATCCGGTCACGGCGCGGATATCCCATTCCATCCCGAAATGGCCGAAGAGCGCGGTGATGGCGCGGAAGGACAGCGCGTGCGTGCGAGCGGTGGTGTGCGACGTCACCGGGCCGATGTGCGAACCGACCAGCTCGGGTGGAACCACCAGCCCGGTCCAGCGCTGGATGCCCTGGCGCTCCAGCGCGTCGTTGCAGTCCGAGGCCCAGATCCGGTCCGTCCGCTCAAGGATGCCCAGGTCCACGCGGGCGCCGCCGGAGGAACAGCTTTCAATCTCGACGCCGGGGTGCCCCGCCTTCAGGGCATCGAGGAGCCGGTAGGCGGCCAGGGTCTGCCGGTGCACGGCGGGCCGACCGTCGTGGCCCATCTCCAGCAGGTCCCGGTTCTGGTCCCACTTCAGGTAGGAAATCGGGTACTCCGTCAGCAGGGCATCGATCCGGTCATAGATGTACTGCCAGGCGCCCGGGTTGACCAGGTCCAGCACGTGCTGGTGCCGCCACTCCAGCGGGAGGCGGCCGGCGTGCTGACCGGCCGGGCCAGCGGGAACACCAGGGCCTGCAATCCACTCCGGATGCTCGCGCGCGGTGTCCGAGTCCGGATTGATCATTTCCGGCTCCACCCAGAGCCCGAACGTCATCCCGCGGCCGGTCACCGCGTCGATCAGTGGATGCAGGCCCTGCGGCCAGATGCCGGAGTCGACGTACCAGTCGCCCAGTCCGGCCCGATCGTCGCGGCGGTGCCGGAACCAGCCGTCGTCGAGCACGAAGCGCTCCACGCCCAGGTCGGCCGCGGAGGCGGCCAGCTCGGTCAGGATGTCCAGATCGTGGTTGAAATAGACCGCTTCCCAGGTGTTCAGGACCACCGGGCGGGGTGTGGAGGGATGATGGGGACGGGCCCGGAACCAGGCATAGAAGGCCTCGGAGATGCCGTCCAGACCGCGGTCCGAATAGGCGGCGACAAACAGCGGCGACGTGTAACTCTGGCCGGGCGCCAGCAGCACCTCACCGGAGCCGAGCAGCTCGGCGGCGCCAATAACGGTGCGACCGTCCGCCAAAGTGTCGACGTAGGATTCGTGGTTCCCGCTCCAACCCAGATGCGCCGCCCAGATCCTGCCGTGCCGGTTGCCGAACCCCGCGGAGCCAACCGCCAGCAGCAGGGTCGAGTCATGCCCGGTCCGCCCGTGCCGACCGCTGCGGACCCAGGTCCCCTGCCGGACTGGATGGCGCTGCGGATGGCGCTCCCGGCACCAACGGCCGGTCAGGTCCAGGATCTCCGTCCCGTTCTGGCCGACCGGGAGCGCCGCGGCCAACTCGTGAAGTGCATAGCTGCTTGCCGCGTTGTTGGTGAGGGTGTGCCGCATCTCCAGCAGACCTCCGGGGTGCAGGGTCAGCTCGCTGGCCACGGTCAGCTCCAGGTCCGGGTCCGTCTGGGTAATGATGGCGACGGATTTCCCGGCGCCGGACGCCGTCTGCACCCCCGCTACCCGCAGCCGCGACGAAAACCCGGTCCCGTCGTCGAAATGCCCCCGCAGCCCGGCCCGGCCCCTCCAGCCGGAGGAGGCCTGCGGCAGGAGCCCCTGCACCACCGGAATGTCCAGCGCCGAATGCGGAACCGGCCCGCCCAGGATGGCCAGGTCCGGCAGCGTGGCGCCCAGATCGGCGCCCCAGTGCAGGACGGACGGCTCCCCGTCGGGAAAACCGATCAGCAGCGACACGCCGGCAGCGCGCAGGTAAACGGGTTCCATTGGAATCCTCATCCGGTGGGGGCGGTGTGAAAGGGCTGGGGCGGGACCACCGGTGGCTCAGGCGGTTTCACGCTGCCCCACCCCGACCAGCCGCAGCCGGCCGACCCGCTCGCGCAGGACCCGCTGAGCATCCGCACCCAGCCCGGCATCGGTGATCACCTCATCGACGTCCTCCAGCTCGGCAATGGTGCTGATGCCCAGCGTCCCCCACTTGGTGTGGTCCGCCAGTACCACCACCTTGCGCGAGGCCGCCACCAGCGCCCGGTCCATTTCCGCTTCCAGCAGGTTCGGGGTGGTGAAACCGGCATGCTCGTCGACGCCGTGGACCCCCAGGAAGAGCAGGTCCAGGTGCAGCAGGCGCAGCGAAGAGGTGGCAATCGGCCCCACCAGCGCATCCGACGGGGTGCGCTCGCCGCCGGTAAGGATCACCGTCGACTTCACCGCGGAGGCGTGGAAAACATCCGCGATGCGCACCGAATTGGTGACGATGGTGAGCCCCTTCCGCTGGCAGAGCCGCTTGGCGAGCGCCCAGGTGGTGGTGCCGGCGCTGAGCCCGATCGCCATCCCCTCCTGCACCAGCGAGG
Source organism: Actinomycetota bacterium (assembly GCA_030946705.1). GTDB lineage: Bacteria > Actinomycetota > Actinomycetes > Actinomycetales > Micrococcaceae > Arthrobacter_M. Next base: position 12,857 of record JALYYI010000009.1, read on the forward strand.
CGGCCTCCTGGGCGATCGCGTCCTTCTCCGCCTGCGCCTGGGTGGATTTGAGCTCGAAACCGGGCTCGTGCGTGCTGGCGTTGCCGTGGATCTTGGCGCCGCCGTGGATTTTCTCCAGCAGCCCGGCCTCGTCCAGCACGTCAATGTCCCGGCGCACGGTCATCAGCGAGACGCCGAACATCTCCGCGAGGTCGGCGACGCGGACAATGCGTTCGCGCCGGACCGCGGCGACAATGGCGGAGCGTCGTGCATCGGCAAGCATCTGGTTCCTCGCTTTCCTTCGGATGTGGGACGGTGGGGGTCAAATGGGTGGGTCCGGCTACAAACGGACGACGGCGGCTCCCGCAGCGGGGACGGTGAGCTGCGGGCCGACGGTGGTTCCGCTGATCAGCTCCGTTCCAGCGGCCGTTACCGTGGTGTCCCGGTCGCTGTGGTTGAGCACGAACAGCCATCTCCGGCCGTCCTTGGCGCGGGTCACCACCTCAACATCCGGGGGAAGATCATCCAGTACCGGCCGCACCCCGGCCGCGGCGCGGGCGGCGGCCACGAACTCGGACAGCCCGGGTGTGTCCAGGGTGGTGGCCACGTAGTACGCCACCCCGTCGCCGTGCGTGTTGCGGGTTACCGCGGGGGAGCCGGTTGTGGGACCCGACCCGAACGTCGCGAGCGCCTCCGCCGTCGTCGTCCGACCCAGCTCGCTCCAGAACCGGCCCGACCCGTAGCCGCTCAATGCCACCGACTCTCCGGCAGGCAGCGGGAAGAACTCCTCCATCCGCACGCCGAGCAGCTCGGCGAACGCGCCCGGGTAGCCGCCGCCGCTGATCGGATCCATCCGGATGTGGTCATTTGCGTCCACGATGCCGGAGAAGTAGGTGACCACCAGATGGCCGCCGCCCGCCACGAACCGCTCGAGGTTCGCGGCGCCGTCGTCCGTCAGCAGGTAGAGCATCGGCGCCACTACCAGCCGGTAGCCGGACAGATCATCGGTGCTCCGCCGGATGTCCGTGCTGATCCCGGCGCGGTAGAAGGCGTCATGCCAGCGCCGGGTCTCCGCAACCGCGTCCGCGTCCTCGCTGGGATGCGAGTCCAGCTCCGAGGCCCAGCGTGCGTCCGTGTCGTGCAGGATGGCCACCTGGACGCTGTCCACGACGGAGCCGGCGACCTCGGAAATGGCCCGCAGCGCCTGGCCCAGCTGGAGCACCTCGCGCCAGACCTTGGTGTCCGTGCCGGCGTGCGGGAGCAGCGCGGAGTGGTACTTTTCCGCCCCGGCCCGGGAGGCTCGCCACTGGAAGAAGAGCGCGCCGTCGGCGCCCCGGGCCACATGCTGAAGCGAATTGCGCAGCAGCTCGCCCGGGGCCTTGGCGATGTTGCGCGGCTGCCAGTTCACCGCCGAGGTGGAATGCTCCATCAGCAGCCAAGGCCTGCCCTGCGCCCAGCCCCGGGTCAGATCCGCGGTCATGGCCAGTTCCTGGAAGTTCCGCGGGTCCGCGGCGATCAGGTAGTGATCGTTGGAGACGACGTCCATGTGCTGTGACCAGCGCCAGTAGTCGATCGGTCGGTTCAGGCCCATGTTGAAGCCCATGAAGTTCGTGGTGACCGGGTGCGGGGACCGGGCCCGGATGATGTCCGCCTCCGCCCGGTAGCACTCCAGCAGCGCGTCGGAGGAGAAGCGGGCGAAGTCCAGCTGCTGCGTCGGATTGATCCAGGTGCCGGAGGTGAGCGGCGGCAGGATCTCATCCCAGTGGTAGTAGTGCTGGGACCAGAAGGCCGTGCCCCAGGCGGCGTTCAGCCCCTCCAGGCTGGCGTAGCGGTGCTGCAGCCAGACACGGAACGCGGCGGCCGAATAGTCCCCGTAGTCCGGCTGGTTGTGGCAGCCGTACTCGTTATGGACGTGCCACATCACGACGGCGGGATGGTCCGCGTAGCGCTCGACGATCGCGCTGGTAAGGGCCGCGGCGGCCTCGCGGTATTCGGGACTGTTGGCGCTGAACGCCTGACGGGAACCGTGGCTGAGCCTCACGCCGTCGGCCCTCACCGGCAGGGAATCCGGATACTTGTGGCTGAACCAGGGCGGCGGGGAGGCGGTGGCGTTGGCCAGGTCCACCCGGATGCCGTTGGCGTGCAGCAGGTCCAGCACCCGGTCCAGCCAGCCGAACTCGTAGACGCCCTCGGCCGGTTCCAGCAGCGCCCAGCTGAAGATGCCGACGCTGACCAGGTTCACCCCGGCCTGGCGCATCAGCTTCACGTCCTCCTGCCAGATCGCCTCCGGCCACTGCTCCGGGTTGTAGTCGCCGCCGAACGCCAGCCGCGGGCCCTGCGCCTGGTCGGAACCCAGCCGGGCGGTGATGTAGTCCATGCTCATGGGTTGTTATCCCTTACTTGCGCCGAGGGTCAGGCCGGCCACGAATTGGCGCTGCAGCAGCAGGTAGACGATCAGGGTGGGAATCACCGTAATCGTGGCCCCGGCTGCCAGCAGGTTGTAGTTGGACAGGAACACGCCCTGCAGGTTGTTGATGGCAGTGGTAACGGGAAGCCGGTCTCCGCTTTGGATGAAGAGCAGCGGCCAGAAGAAGTCGTTGTAGATGAAGATGACCTCCAGCGTGGCCAGCGCCGCGAGCGCGGGACGGCACAGCGGCATCACGATGTTCCAGTACTGCCGCCAGATTCCGGCTCCATCCACCAGGGCGGCTTCGGTCAGGTCAGCGGACAGCGCCTTCATGTAGTTGGACAGCACGAACGTGCAGAAGCCGATCTGGAAGGCCGTGTTGGCCAATATGACGCTGATGTAGGTATTGAGCAGAGTGCCGGAATCGCTGAACCAATAGGGCAATGTGAGGTGTTTGAACATCTCGAAGAGCGGTGTGGCCAGCACCTGGGGCGGCAGCAGGTTGCCGGCGGTGAACATGATCAACAGGGTGATGTTGAACTTCCAGCTCACCCGGCTGACGGCGAATGCCATCATGGAGGCGAAGAACAGCACCAGGATGAGCGTGGGGACGGTAATGACGAGCGAGTTCATGAAGTACCGCGGAAAGCCGCCTTGGTTCCAGGCCTGGACAAAATTGCTGAAATTGAAGGCGCCGCCGAAACTGAAGTAGCCGTACTTGTCCGTGTCCGCTTTGGGGCGCAGGGCGGTGAACAGGGCCCAGAGCAGCGGGATCAGCCACATGATGGCCATGACCGTCAGGAAAATGTGCGTTCCGTAGTGCCGCTTGGCACGGCTTCCGCTCCGGAGCGCAGAGCCGTCCTTGTTCCGGTCCCGCCGTGGCGCGGTGGCGCTGGCTCCTCGGGATGCTGAGCTGATGCGGCTCATTGTTTGTTCTCCTTCCCGAACGTGCGGGACAGGTAGAACGTGATCGGAACCAGCGAGATCACCAGCAGGATGACCGCCAGCGAAGAGCCGACTCCGATCACCTGTCCCTCACCGATCAGGTTCTGGATGACCAGCGCACTGATCAGTTCCAGGCCGTTGGTACCGCGGTTGATGACGTAGACAATGTCGAAGGCGCGCAGGGACTCAATGATGGTAATCACGACGATGACGATGTTGACGGGGCGCATTGCGGGGAAGACGACCCGGAAGAATGTCTGGCTGGCGCTGGCGCCGTCCAAGGATGCCGCTTCCTTCAGGGAGGGATCTACGCCCTTAAGGCCGGCTAAGTACAGGATCATGACGTACCCGGCATGCCGCCAGGTGGCGGCAACCATTGCGGCCCAGATGTTGACGTTGGAATCGCCGAACCAGTCGATGGCGTTTGGCGTGCCGGAAGTGCCAAGCAGGAAGTTCAGCAGTCCGTTGTCCTTCTGGTAGAACAGCTGCCAGATGATGCCGATCAGCGCCAGGGAGAGCATCACCGGGAGGAAGAAAATGCTCTGGTAGATGCGGCTGCCCCGGATCTGCTGATCCAGCAGGACGGCCAGCAGCAGCCCCAGCGGGGTGCCGATGATGCCCAGGAACAGCAGCCAGAGGATGTTGTGCTGCACGGCGGGCCAGAACGATGGGTAGTCCCGGAAGACGTAGGTGTAATTGGCCGTTCCGGCTGCTTTGATGTCCGAGAATTCCAAGCCGTTCCAACGCACAAATGAAAGCCCGATGGAGAGCAGCGTGGGGATCCAGACCATCAGCAGTTGGATCAGCGTGGGAATGCCGACCATAATGCTCAGGACGATCTTGTCCCTGCGTGACAGCCGCCGGACGCGCCGGGCGCGGAGCGGCTTCGCAGCGGCAGCGCTCTCCCCGGCCGGAGCCACCGGCGATTCGGTTGATGAACTCATGACGAACCTGTTCTTCCTCAGGGGGCGGATGGGGCGCAGCCGCGTTCGGTCCTCTTTGGGCGGCTGCTACTGGGCGGCATAGAGCGTCTTGGCCTGCGCCTCGAGATTCTTCACATCCACCGTGCCGTCCTTGATGAAGCTCTGCAGGGCCGGGATCATCACGTTGTTTGCCATGGCCGGCAGGGCATCGCGGTCGAAGAACTGGCTGATGCTCTTCGCATTGGCGATCACGTCGGCGCACTTCTTGTTCAGCGGGCTGAAGGTGGAGGTGTCGGCGCCCTTGATCGTGGCGATGTTGGAAGGATCGACCGCCGCATAGGCGTTCTGCCCCTCCGCTGAGCCCATGAAGGCCATGAAGTCGTGGGCCGCCTGGTTCTGGCCGCCCTTCTTGGACAGCAGCAGCCCGTCGATCGGAGCCTCGACGGCGTCCTGTCCCTCCATCGCGATTTCCGGGAACGGGAAGAAATCAATGTCATCGAGCAGGGTCTTGTCCGTGAACTGCTGGGTGACGAAAGAACCCAACAGGTACATGCCCGATTTCTTGTCACCCAGGGACTTGGCGGAATCCTGCCAGGTCATGCCCAGCGCGCCCGGGTTCTGGTAGGGCAGTAGGACCTTCCAGGTGTCAAAAACGTCCGTGACCTTCTTCTGGTCCCAGGATTCCTTGTGGGCGGTGAGGTCCATGTGGAATTGGTAGCCATTCAGGCGCATGTTGATGTAGTCGAAGGTGCCCATGGCCGGCCAGCCGTCCTTGTCGGCAAATTCGATGGGGATGATGCCATCGGCCTTCATCTTGGCGCAAAGGCTTTTCAGATCGTCGAAGGTCTTTGGAGCGGTGTAGCCCTTTTCGGCCCAGAAGCTCTTGCGGTAGAAGAACCCCCACGGGTAGTTGTAGTTCGGGACAAAATACATCTTGCCGTCGGGACCCGTTGAGGCCTTCTTCATGGCGTCGGAGAAGTTGGCGCCGATCTTGCTCCAGACGTCGTCAATCGGGGCCAGCAGGCCCTTGCCCGCGTAATACTGCATGCGGTAGCCGGCGAACCAGGTGAAGGCATCGTCGGGACTGCCCTGCAGGTAGTTGTTGATTTTGTTCTGGAAATCGTTGTGGGTAACAACGTTCGTTGCCACAGTGATGTTCGTTTTCTTGGTAAAGGCGTCAGTGACCGCCTTGTAGGCGGCCTTCGGAACAGCGTCCGAGGAGCCGGATCCGAAGGTGAGCGAATTCGACGACGAGCCGCCGCCGGAAGGGGCGCTGCCACCGGTGCAGGCTGCGAGCAGGGGGATCCCGGCCAGGCCGGCCGCCCCGACGCCCAGGGTCTTCAATAGCGTGCGGCGGTTGACTTCTGCCCGGCTGATGCCGAACGGGTACCGCTCTTCGTTTGGTGACATGATTTCTCCCTTGAAAAAGACATGTACTGTGAAACGGATCACATGGGAACTATCATAATCGCTCAAAATCGCACGTCAATGCCCAAAAGGAAAAACTTTCGATCACGAAACGGTAAAGCCATCGAAACGCCGAACGGTCACCAACTACGACCTGGGCGTGTCCCAAGGTGCGGGTTAGTGACCGTTCGAGGGGATCTCCGCGCGGAGGGGCTGCGGATTAGCCCTTGAGGGACGCCGCGATCTGCGCCATCACGGTGTTGTCCGCCAGGGTGGTGGAGTCGCCGGCCTCGCGGCCCTCGGCGACGTCCTTGAGGAGGCGGCGGATGATTTTCCCGGAGCGCGTTTTGGGCAGTTCGGGCACCACCAGGATGGTCTTCGGTTTCGCGATCGGTCCGATTTCCTTACCGACGTGGTTGCGCAGCGTGGTCACGATGTCCAGGTCATCCTGGGCGGAGCCGCGCAGGATGACGAACGCGACCACGGCCTGGCCGGTGGTCTCGTCCGCGGCACCGACGACGGCGGCCTCCGCCACCGAGGGGTGGCTGACCAGGGCGGACTCGATCTCGGTGGTGGAGAGGCGATGTCCGGAAATGTTCATCACATCGTCCACCCGCCCCAGCAGCCAGACGTCGCCGTCG
>JALYYI010000010.1 GCA_030946705.1 Actinomycetota bacterium
GCCCCGATGAACGGGCATGAATTGTCAACGCGAGACGCGCTCAAACCGTGCGCCGTTGGCCGATGATGCGCGACCACCGACCCCCTGGAAGTAGTCGCCCAGGCCTGGCGTCCGGTTGCAAGGGCTAGTCGTCCTCGCCGTCGATCTGCGCAAAGACACCCTGGGCCACTTTAAATGCGATATTTGCCGAAGGGACGCCGCAGTAAATGGCCGATTGCAGCAGTACTTCCTTAATCTCAGGCCTGGTCATACCGTTGGTCAGGGCAGCTCCGACGTGCATCGCGAATTCCTCCCAATGACCCTGCGCGATCATCGCCGTCAGGGTGATCGCGCTGCGGGTGGTGCGTGGCAGTCCCGGCCGCGTCCAGATGGTCCCCCACGCGTACCTGGTGATCATTGACTGGAATTCTTCGGTGAAATCGTCGACGGCGGCGTTGGCGCGGTCCACGTGGGCACTGCCGAGCACCGCCCTGCGGAGCGCCATCCCCTCGTCATAGACGTCCTGCTGGGACCTGGACAAGTCCGTACTGGCCGGGGTGGCTGCCGGAGAGCTGTCGGGATTGTTGGACATCGGAGAGCCTTTCGTTCAAGGGTGAGCCGGGGCTGTTGGGCGGGATCAGAGGAAGAATCGCCGCAGTTGCTCGGCAGTTTCGGCCGGTGCCTCCAACGGCCCCTGGTGGGCTGCGCCCGGCAGGATACGGGCTCGGCCGTTGGGCACGGCCGCAGCGACGGACTCCGCCACTGCCGGCGGGCAGACACTGTCCAGCTCACCGGCTAGGGCCAGCACGGGCAGCCTAATATCGCCGAGCCGGGCGCGCAGATCGATGCCGGCCAGCACCCGGCACGCGGCGGCGTAGGAGAAGCGATCCGCATCCTGGAGCGTATGCAGCAGCCCCGCCGCACGGTCCGGGTGCTCCTGCATGAAACCGGGGGCAAACCAGCGCTGAGCCGAACCAACCACCTGCGTGGGCGTGCCCTGCCGGACCACCGTTTCTGCGCGGTCCAGCCAGCCCTGCGGTTCGCCGAACTGCGCCGCGGAACATATGGTGGCGATGGCCGAAAATGACTCGGCGTAGTCCAGTCCCAACTGCAGGCCCACCGCACCGGCCAATGAGACGCCCGCGTAAAAGACTTTCCGTCCGGCTGCGGTTCCGTCGCCGGACTGCAGTTGCCGAACGACGGCGGCCACGGCACGGGCGAGGTCCGCGACAGTGAAGTCAGCATCGCTCGCGGGGCTGGCTCCGTGACCCGGCAGGTCTACTCCAACCACTTCGAAGTCCCCCAGGTATGCCACGGCCCCACCCCAGAGGGCGCGGACGCCAGTGCCGAGCCCGGCTCCCACGATCAGGAGTGGCTTGCCGGGACCGGCCGCCAGCAGCGTCGGTGTCATCCGAAGCTCGCTCACGCAGCGCTCCAATCCTGATAGGTGCTAACGATGCGGGTGATCAGCTGTTCGCTTGCGCCGATGTAGGAGGCGGGGTCCAGCAGGGCTGCCAGCTCCGTGTCGCTGAGGGCGTCACGGGACACGGCGTCACGGAGGAGGACGGCCAGCGGCTCCCCCCTCCCAGCGCTGGTCCGCCTGGACTGCTCCACCAGGGCCTGGACCCGCTTTTTGCCCGAGCCCGAGGTTTCCCCGTCCAGCAAGGGCGCGATGACGGCCATGATCTTTTCGCTCACCAGGAGCGGCCCTGTCAGCTCAAGGGCCGCGCGCATCCGCTCCGGATGGACAGTCAACCCCGCAGCGAGTTCGGCAAGTTTGGCTGCGCCGCCGCCGGCCAGCCGGAGCAGCTGGCGCAGGGCCTGCCACTCGACGTGCCAGGAACCATCGGGGCGTTCGTCGACGGCGGCACCGGCGGCGGTCTGCAGTTGCACCTGGTAGCCCGGGGCGGCGAGGGCCGCACTGCGGATCAGCACGGAGAGGACGGGATTCTGTTTTTGCGGCATGGCCGAGGAAACGCCACGACCGGGGACGGCCGGTTCGGATACCTCGCCCACTTCCGGCCGGCTGAGCAGCAGCACATCGTTGGCGATCTTCCCGGCAGCGGCCAGGACGTCCGCCAGTGCCTGTCCCAGCCCGGTCACTGGAAGCCGGTTCGTCTGCCAGGGCGCCACGGGATCAGCCAGCCCCAACCGGGAGGCGAGATCCGCAGCCAAAGGCAGCGCCCCGGCGTCGTGCTCCCCGGCACCCGGTCCGTCGCTCCCGGCCAGCTGTGTCACCGCAGCCATAGTGCCCGCGGCGCCGCCCCATTGCAGCGGTAGCCCCGACGCTACCTCCTCCAGCCTGACGCCGGCCTGCCCCACCCCGGCCAGCCACTGCGCCGCCTTCAGCCCAAAGGTCGACGGCAGGGAGTGCTGTGTCAGGGTCCGGGCGACGCACAGCGTCTGACGGTGCCGTTCGGCGAGATCGGCCAGGGCAGCGGCCGCCGAGCGCAGATCCGCCCCGATCACGGCAATGGATCGACGGGCCAACAGCATCAGGGCGGTGTCCACGATGTCCTGGCTGGTCGCGCCCCGGTGGATCGCCGCCGCGGCCTCCGGATGGGTGCCAGCCACACTTTGGCGGAGATCCGCCAGCAGCGGGATCAGCGGGTTGCCACCGCCCTGTGCCCGAACCGCCACGGATGCGATGTCATACTGGTCCGCGGACGCCGCGGCGGCCACGGCCATCACGTGGGACCCGTCAACATAACCGGCTTCGGCCAGCACCTTGATCCAAGTCCACTCAACGTCCAGCAGAGCCTGCACGAATGCCCGGTCGCCGGTCAGCGCGGCAACCTCCGTGCCCGCCCACGCGGGCGAGAGCAGCCCGTAATCGGCACCGTCCTCAGCGAAGTTGTCGGTTGTATACACGGCTGCGGTCATCCTCTAGGCCCCCGGAAATGTGAGGAAGACGGTCTCGTCGGTGCCCTGGAGCCGGATGTCCCACAGCAGATCCCCGTTGGCCTCGCGGCGGCCGATCAGCGTACGGCGGCGTTCCTCGGGCAGGGCGGAGAGCAGCGGGTCTTTGGCTAGGGCTTCAGTGTCCTCCGGCAGGTAGACCCGGGTGTGCAGTTTGTTCAGCAAACCGCGGGCAAAGACGACGACGGCGATGAACGGTGCGGCGCCCGGTTCCGTCGGTCCGGGGTTCAGCGTGGTAAAAGTGAAGTGGCCTTCATTATCGACGGATTCACGGCCCCACCCGGTGAAGGTGTAGCCGTCACGGACCAGGGAGCCGCTCGCCTGGGCGATGCCGCCGTCCCCGTCGGCCTGCCAGATTTCCAGCAGGGCGTCGGGGATGGGATCGCCATGGCCGTCAGATACGGTGCCGTGCAGGCGGACGGCACCGGCCCTGGCCTGACTGACCAGTTCGGAATCCTTGTCATAGGGCAGGGCGTACTCGAAGAAGGGGCCGATGGTCTGTCCGGGAGTGGCGGCAAGCTTGGAGATCGCCCGCGGTGATTCGGTCATTACTCTGCGTCCTCGTCTTCCATCCAGGTGCGGTTACTCCCGGTGAGCACAATGTCCCAACGGTAGCCGGTGGCCCATTCGTGGGTCGTGATGTCGTGATCATAGCTGGCCACCAATCGGTCCCGTGCCTTCTGGTCAGTAATGGACTGGTAGATGGGGTCCAGCGCAAAGAGCGGATCCCCGGGGAAATACATCTGGGTGATCATTCGCTGGGTGAAGTCCGTGCCGAAGAGGGAGAAATGGATGTGTGCCGGACGCCAGGCGTTGTAGTGGTTCTTCCAGGGGTATGGTCCCGGCTTGATGGTGGTGAACTCGTAGCTGCCGTCGTCGCCGGTGATGGTGCGTCCCACACCGGTGAAATTCGGGTCGATCGGTGCCGGGTGCTGATCGCGCTTGTGGATGTAGCGGCCGGCGGAGTTGGCCTGCCAGATTTCCACCAGCTGCCCGCGCACGGGCCGGCCGTCGCCGTCGAGCACCCGGCCTCGGACCTTCAGCCGCTCCCCGAGCGGCTCCCCGTTGTGCTGGATGGTCAAATCGCTTTCCAGCTGGTGGACGTCCCGCTGGCCGAAGGCAGGGCTCCACAGCTCAATGGTCTCCGGGTCCGCGTGGTGCAGGTCTTTGGTGGGGTGGCGAAGGATGGAACTGCGGTAAGGCCCGAAATCGATTCGCGGCTGAGTTTCCTCCGCTGCCTCCGCGGCAATGCCGTCCCGGTAAGCCTGGTGGATGGCCGCGATTTCGGCGCTCATCGACGCCTGCGTGGCGGCCGCCGCATCGGAACTTCCGACGACGTGACTGTCGTCAAAGCTTTCATCTGCCATGGTTTGTCCTCCTCTGGGTCTGTGTACAGGTCGTGCAGGGTCGATGGTGTGGGCGCTCGTCCTGGCGACACGTGGGGCGCGACCCATCTGGCCTCCTTCCGGCGGACTTGAAAGCTTTCCCTCAGTGTGACGCAGCCGACGCGGCGCCCGTGCCGGAATTCTCATTCAACGGGAATACGCCCACGGACCCTCCAGGAACGGTACCCATGGCGCGGGATATGCCGCGAGCACCGGTCATTAGTACAGGAATGATGGCGTGCAGCCTGTCCCCGAGCAGCGGAACCACCACGCTTAGCGCGGCTATGGCAGAATTGCCGTGGCCGATTACGGGTACGGCCACACCTGATGTCTCAGCGTCAACGAGCCCATCGAGGGCAGCAAAACCCTGCTGCCGGACGCGGGCGAGCAACTGCCGGAAGTCGTACGGGGCGGCATCGAGTCCGACGCCGGCCTCAGGGTGCCGGGCCAGGTACGCCTCCTGCACGTGGTTGGGGGCAAAGGCAAGCAGCACGACGCCGGAGGAGGTGCGGTGGACGGGGAGCCGCCCGGCGATGCTGGCCGGGTTGACCACGGAGCCGGGGCTGGACAGGCGTTCGATGACGAGCACCTCGTCGTCGCTCAGGACGGCGAGTTGGGTGTGCTGACGGACCACAGCCTGGATATCTTCCATGAACGGCATCGCCCCTTCGCGCAGGTCCCGGGCCGGAGAACTCCGATTGGCCAGTTCCCACAGCCGGAGCCCGAGGGAGATCTGCCCGTCCCCGGAGCGCGTCAACAGGTCCCGGCAAACCATGTCCTCGACCAGCCGGTACGCCGTGGCCAGCGGGACGTCGGCGCGGCGGGCCAGGGTGGCGACGCTCATCGAACGGCGGGAGGCGTCAAAGGCGGTGAGAATACGCACAAAACGATCCAGCATGGAGTCACCGGAGCGTGAATTAGCCATGGCTCAGCTTCTCACGTGGGGTCCCCGAAGGTCGATGCAATCGAGGTGGACGGGCCTCGGAAAGGCCCGTGCAGGAGGCCTCATAGGTGGGCCACGGAGTCTCCGATGTGCTCCCGAACGTAGTCGAGTGGCATCGTTTGTCCAGTGAAGAACCGGAAGGCCCGGGAACCCTGGTGCAACATCATTGGATGGCCGTTAATGAACCGGCAGCCGGCTGCGTCGGCCTGCTCCAGGAATTTCGACGACTCGGCCACGGCTGCGCGGAAGGAATCAAGGTCCTCGAGGAGCAGATGCTGGCCTTGCCCGGGCCCCTAATGTCCCAGCCGAAGCTCCTCGTCCTCGATGAGCCGTCGATGGGCCTCTCCCCCAAACTGGTCGATGAGGTACTCGGCGTCATTCAGCGGCTCACGGCCACCGGAATGAGCATTCTGCTCGTCGAGCAGAATGCAAAGCTGACGTTCGAAGCCACCACGCACTGTTTTGTGATGGAGAACGGTGAGTTTGTGATGGACGGCCCCGCCGATGACCTGCATCCGCAGGTCCGACGGATCTACCTGGGCATCTGAGCATCGCACGGGGCCGACGCAGTCAGCAGCGTCCGCCCCGATACTGCTATCTATGAACCCATTTTAGGCGTGGTGGTAGGGGGTTGCGGATGGCCCGGCCCACGGTGGATGCCAGCTGATCGAGACAGATTTCTATTATGCGACGGAGGTATCCGCGGAGATCCGCTCCGCCGCCGTCAACAGCTCTTTTCGAACGGAATCCAGGAAGGCCTCCGGGTCCGGCCTGCCGGCCACAGTCTGCGCCTGCATGGAGACATTGATCGCCGCGGCAACGCCGCCGTCGCGACCCCGGATGGGCGCGGCGATGGACATCAGCCCCATTTCCAGTTCCTGGTTGAGCAGGCACCAGCCCTGGGAGCGAACCTGATCCAGCACCGATGTAAGGTCCTCTTTGCTTCCAATGGCCTGGGGGGTCAGCGCTTTGATCTCGGTCTGCGCCAGATACGCGGCCAGTTCCGCCTCGGGCAGCCCGGCGAGCAGGACCCGGCCCATCGACGTGGCATACGCGGGGAACCGCGTCCCCACCGTGATCCCAACGGTCATGATCCGGCGGGTGGAGACGCGGGCAATGTAGGCGATGTCCCCCCGGTCCAGAACGGCGGCGGAGGTTGATTCGCCCAGCTTCGCCGACAGGACCTCCAGGTGTGGCCTGGCAAGTTCCGGCAGCGAGAGCCCTGACAGGTAGGCGAAACCGAGCTGCAGGACCGAGGCCGTGAGGCTGAAGACGCGCCCGTCCGTGCGGACGTAACCCAATTCGACGAGCGTATGCAGGAACCGACGGGCGGTGGCACGGCTGAGACCACAGCGCTGGGCGACCTCGGTAAGCGTCATTTCGGGGTGGGTCGCGTCAAAGGTACGGATCACTGCCAACCCCCGTGCCAGCGACTGGACGAACTGGTCGCTGGCCTGCGGATTTCCCTCGCCGCCCGCCGCGCCAATGGCGGTGTCCTCGGCTGCTCCGGCGCTCAATGTTGTGGATTCCGTCATCGGATCATTGTACTGTCGCCGGGTCCGCGGTGCTGGGGACCTCCGGCAAAACGGGCGTGAGCAGAACGGGCACCAGGGCCTGGAGCTCCGCGAAACTGATGCCAAACGTCTCCCGGACGCGCACGCCGTCTGGCGTTATCAGGAACACTGCTTTGTCCGTGTAGATGCGGGTGGCGCAGCCCAGGCCAGTCAGCGGGTAACTGCAGTGCTCCACCAGTTTGCTCGTGCCCTCCCGGGTCAGCAGCGTCATCATCACGAATACGTCCTTTGCCCCGGTGGCCAGGTCCATGGCACCACCGACGGCGGGGATAGCGTCCGGGGCGCCGGTGTGCCAGTTGGCCAGGTCCCCGGTCGCGGACACCTGAAAGGCGCCGAGCACACAGATGTCCAGGTGGCCGCCACGCATGATCGCGAAAGAATCCGCATGGTGAAAGTAGGACGCGCCGGGCAGCTCCGTTACCGGGATCTTGCCTGCGTTGATCAGATCTTCATCGATCTCGTCACCGACGGCTTCGGGGCCCATGCCAAGCATCCCGTTTTCGGTATGCAGAGTCACGTGCTGGGCGGCGGTCAGGTAATTCGAGACCAGGGTCGGCTGGCCGATGCCCAGGTTCACGAAGGAACCCGGCGCAATATCCCGGGCCACGAGTTCGGCCAGCCGGTCGCGGTCCAGGGCGGTGTCACTGGTTTGGATGTTCATGGTTTCGTCACCTTCACGATGGTGTTGACGTAGATTCCAGGGGTGATGACGACTTCCGGGTCCAGCCCGCCCAGCGGCAGCACGTCGGAGACCTGGACGATGGTCTCGCAGGCGGCCGTGGCCATTATCGGACCGAAATTGCGGGCCGTCTTGCGGTAGACTAGGTTGCCGGCGGCATCCGCCTTCAGGGCCTTGATGAGGGCATAACCGGCCCTGATGGGCGTTTCAAAAACGTAGCCCCGGCCGTCGATCATCCGGGCTTCCTTGCCCTCGGCCAGCATGGTGCCGTACCCGGTCGGCGTGAAGAACCCGCCGATCCCGGCCCCCGCGGCGCGGATACGCTCCGCCAGGGTGCCTTGCGGCACCAGTTCCAGCTCAATTTCCCCGGACCGGTACTTCGCGTCGAACAGCTGCGAGTCGGACTGCCGAGGGAAGGAGCAGATGATTTTCTTCACCCGGCCCGCACAAATCAGGGCTGCCAGCCCCTGCTCGCCGTTGCCGGCGTTGTTGTTCACCACCGTCAGGTTGGTGGCGCCCTGGCGCAGCAGCGCCTCGATCAGCTCCACGGGTTGGCCAGCGTTGCCGAACCCGCCGATCAGCACGGTGGCACCGTCGGAAATCCCGGCTACGGCCTCATCAACATCATGCACAATTGACAGCATTTCCTACCCCTTCACCCCAGCAGTAACGTTTTCGAGCACCACGGCCAGCCCCTGGCCCACGCCGATGCAGATCGCCGCAACGCCCCAGCGCCCGCCGCTGGCCTGCAGGCTTCGCGCCAGCGTGCCGAGCAGGCGCGTCCCGGAAGCCCCGAGGGGATGCCCCATCGCGATCGCCCCGCCGTGCCGGTTGACGATCGACGGATCGATCCCCCACGCGTCGATGCAGGCCAGAGACTGTGCCGCGAAGGCCTCGTTGAGCTCGACGGCGGAGATCTTGTCCCAGCCGATTCCAGCCTTGGCGAGGGCCTTGTTGGCCGCCTCTACGGGTGCGAACCCAAAGAGCTGCGGCTCGATGGCGTGTGCGCCGCGACCGGCGATCCGGGCCAGCGGCTCCAATCCCAGCAGTGCGGAGGCATTCTCGCTGCCGATCCAGGCGGCGGAGGCGCCGTCGGACAGCGGTGAGGCGTTCGCGGCGGTGACGGTACCTCCCTCGGGCACGTCGCCCGCTGGCCGGAAAGCCGACTTCAGCCCGGCCAGCTTGGCCGCCGAACTGCCGGCGCGGATACCCTCGTCGCGCGTCAGCTCCGTGCCCGGCACCTGGCTGACCAGGTTCTCATAGAAGCCCTCGTTCCACGCGGCGTCCGCGAGGTTGTGCGAGGCAGCGGCGAATTCATCCTGCCGCTCGCGTGTGATCCCATGCTTTTGCCGCAGCTGCTCGGTGGCCTCCCCCAGGGATACCGTCCACTCAGCCGGCATGTCCGGATTGACCAGCCGCCAGCCCAACGTGGTGGACGCCAGGGCCAGATCCCCCGCCGGGTAGGGCCGCTCGGTCTTGGGGAGCACCCACGGCGCCCGGCTCATCGACTCCGCGCCGCCCACCAGCATCAGGTCCGCGTCCCCAACGTTGACCTGCCGGGAGGCAATAATCGCGGCATCAAGCGAAGACCCGCAGAGCCGGTTCACGGTGGTGCCCGGGATGGAGGTGGGCAGCCCGGCCAGCAGCGTGGCCATCCGCGCAACGTTGCGGTTCTCCTCTCCCGCGCCGTTGGCATTGCCAAACACCACCTCATCAATCCGCCCCACGTCCAGTTTGGGAGCCCTGGCCACGGACTGGCGGATCACGTGGGCCGCCAGGTCATCGGGACGGACGGCGGCCAAGCCGGAGCCGAACTTTCCGAAGGGCGTCCGGACGGCGTCATAGATAAAGGCGTGGTTCATCGTCGTTCATCCTTCGTGGTCGGGTGGTTGCCTTGCTGACGTGACTTGCGCTGGTCGTACTGGACGGCATGGCGGACAGGGGCGTTTGGGGCCCCGTAGCCGTCGTAGCCCCCGCGCTGCTCAAGCATTTCGAAGAAAACGCTGCCCACGGTTCCGGTGTAGAAGTGCAGGAATTCCCCGCTCCCGTCCCGGTCGTAGAGCAGGTTGAGCTCGCGCAGCGTGGCCAGGAAATCCGGTTCCAGGTCGAAGCGAGCGTCCAGATCCTCGTAGTAGTTGGCGGGAATCTGCAGGAAGGGCAGCCCCCTTTCCCGTGCCGCCCTGGCCGCCGCGACCAGGTCATCAACGGCGAACGCGACGTGTTCCTGGTAAGTCTCCCGCGCTCCGGTCCCCTCGGTCGAGCGTTGGATCAGCGGAGCGAGGTTAAGCACCAGGCGAACGGCGCGGTCGGTCGTGTGCATGACCTGGGATCGGACCAGGCCCGTCGGGCTGGAAACTTCGGCATAAGGCTCGGGTTCCAGCGCCAGAGCACTCGTGTAGAACAGCACGGC
>JALYYI010000002.1 GCA_030946705.1 Actinomycetota bacterium
GGTCTCCTCAGAGCCGAACAGTTCGTCGATGACGTCCAGGCGGACCGTGTGGGCCAGCGCGCGGATGGCCTGCGGGTCGGTGATGTTGACGACCCCGCGCTCAGCCTCCGGTGCGTCGCTGGCCGCCTCATGCTCCGCTCTCATAAGTCCAGCATAGCGAGATCTGAAACAAATGCTTGACATTCAATGTGTGCAAAACCACCTGCCCCAGCATGAAGGATTCCCTTCATGCTCGGGCCGGTCGGTCGTCGCTGCTCGGCCACCAGCGACCTCCTGATCGCCAGCGCAGCCCGGTTCACCGCCGCCGCGGGTTACGGCGGCGCCGCCATTTCGATCACGGGAACACCTCCGGCTGAGGGTCCGGCTGGCCTCCGCCACGGCCACGTCGGTGCTGCTGATCCTGAGGGGTGGCACCAAGACTGGCCGTGAGTGCCGTCATCAGCTCCTTGGCCGGAGTCGCCATTGGGGCGCTGGCGCTCGGCGGTTTCCTGGGCCTGTTCGATCCGCGCACCGGCTTCATGCTCGGCGACGCCGTGTCGTATCACTGGTGATCGCCGCCGTCGTGCTGGCCGGCAAGCCGACGATGGATGCCCCGGTCCGATCGGGCGTTTCGGAAGACGGCGCTCCGGACGGCCCGGACGCATCAGCCGATCGGCAGCAGGAAGCCGTCCAGGACCAGGTTCCTGACGTCGTCGAGCAGCAGACCGATGCGCCTTTCGGCGCCGGAGTCATCCCAGCCGAGTAGGGCCGAGAGCGCCCCGGCGATCTGGGCGGCGGAAAGATCACCGTCGCAGGCCGAGACGAAGCCGGCCAGTTCGGTGCTCAGGAGATTGGTCCGCCGCAGCCCGGCACCCTGTCGGAGCAGGATGACGCCGGGGTGCTCGGCTCCCGGCCGCTGATGGCGTTCCTCGGTGACATCCTCGGCCACCAGCAAATGCGCGGAAGACAGATCCGCCGAGGCCAACCAGTCGGCACGCGCAATGGCGGCGGACAGATGCGGTCCTATCGGCTGCTGGATCGGGTGCGTGATTTCCTCGAACCGGCGGATCCGTGGCCCCAGCGCGTCCCCGTCCCGCTCGGGCGGACGGCGCAGCCAGATCATCCCAAAGCCGATTCCGGTGACGTTGCGGGAGGCAAAATCCAACAAATAGTCCGCATAGGATTCCGCATACGACGCCCGGTCCCGGACCTCCGAAGCGTCCCTCAACCAGGTCTCCGCGTACTGACCGGGGCCGATCCGCTCGCGCTGGATAAACCACGCGTCCACACCGTCCGGCAGCCAGGACTGCGCTCGTGAATACCAGGCAGGAACGGGGTCGGACGTCGTCGTGCCTGCCCCGCCCGTGCCGCGGATTTCCCAGTTGCCCAGCATTTGCGCGATCCCGCCCGGAGCCAGCACCTCGGGGAGGCGGCCGACCAGGGTGGCCACGATGTCATCGCCCTGCAGGCCGCCGTCGCGGTAGGTGAACTGGTCGGCCAACGTTTCGCTTCCGTGCCGGGGCGTAATGACGAAGGGCGGATTGGACACCACCAGCGCGAACTGTTCGCCGTCGACCGGATCCAGCAGACTGCCCTGGCGCAGCTCGACGCGGTCCTCGAGGTCCTCCCGGTCGATGCGCA
Organism: Actinomycetota bacterium; assembly: GCA_030946705.1. Taxonomy (GTDB): domain Bacteria; phylum Actinomycetota; class Actinomycetes; order Actinomycetales; family Micrococcaceae; genus Arthrobacter_M. The sequence continues at coordinate 1,621 of JALYYI010000002.1, forward strand.
ACGGACCGGCATTGAGCAGCAGGTTGAAGCGGGTGAAGGCCAGAGCCCGTTCCGAAATGTCCGTGGCCACAACGTGTTCGGCGTGCTGCAGCAGGTGGAAGGTCTGGATGCCGCAGCCGGTGCCTAGGTCGAGGGCACGCTCCACGCGGGGGCGGATGGTGCTTTGCGCGAGCGTGAGTGAGGCATGGCCAATGCCCAGCACATGATCCTTGGGCAGCACTCCGGAGCGCTGGTGCGCCCCAAGGTCGCTGGCCACCCACAGATCCGCGCCGCCGCTGCCGTCGCGGTTCGGAGGCCAGCCGTAGGGCCGAAGGTCGACGGCGGCGCGGGCCGTCCCGAATTCCGTTCCCTGCTCGACCAGTCCGAGCGCCAGCAGACCGGCCAGTCCCGTTTCCGGCAGGGCGGCAGCGAGCGCAGCCTCGGGAACGGGTTCGGCCAGCAGCCAGAGCCTGATCAGCGTGGCCAGCCCGCCGCCGTCGTCCTTCGTCGCGAGCAGGGCCGGGACCAGCTGGTCCCGGTTGAACGCCTCATAGGCCGGACCGCCCAAAAGTTCCTGCACGCCGTCGACGGTGTAGTTGGCAGCGGACAGATCCCGCTCCAGCGCCAGGAGCAACTGGGGGTCGTGGCTCTGGGGGGCATCCGGCACATCGGCGAAGTCAGTCACGGGAACCAGTTTATGGGCACGGCTGCCGGAATTTGCGCTACGGTCCGGTGACGGAGGTGACGCAGCCTGGCGGGCAGAGCCGTGTTTCCGGACTGGCAGCGCACCCGGCGCAGTAGAGGTTCAGGCTGCGGCAGCTCAGGTTGGAGCAGTTCTCGAATTTGTTGGTCGGTGCCGCACACCGCACACACTGGCCGATCGCTTTGGACCTGTCGCTGAATTCCAGGTGCATCCGCCTGTCAAAGACGTACAGCGACCCCTCCCAAAGACCCTCGTCCTTGAACTGCTCGCCATAACGGACGATCCCGCCGTCGAGCTGGTAAACCTCTTTGAAACCGCGGTTCACCATCAGGCTGCTGAGCACCTCGCAGCGGACGCCGCCGGTGCAATAGGTCACCACCGGCTTGTCCTTGAGCCCGTCATATTTGCCGGAATCCAGTTCCTTGATGAAGTCGTGGGTGGTGGAGACGTCCGGAACCACGGCGTTTTTGAACTTGCCGATCTGCGCCTCGAAGGCGTTGCGCCCGTCAAAGAACACCACGTCGTCGCCCTTCGCGGAAACCAGCCGGTGCAGCTCTTCCGGCTGCAGGTGGGTTCCGCCGCCGACCACGCCGCCGCCGTCGACCTTCAGTTCGCCGGGGACACCGAAACTGACTATTTCATCCCGGACCTTCACGCTGAGCCGGGGAAAGTCCTCGGCCGAGCCGTCGGACCATTTGACGTCGACGTTCCTGAAACCAGCATACTCGCGTGTCGTTTTAAGGTAGGCCTTGACGGCGTTCAGCTCGCCGCCAACCGTGGCGTTGATGCCGTCGCGCGAAATCAGGATGCGCCCCAGCAGGCCCAGTTTTTCGCAGAGGGCACGCTGCCAGAGCCGGACAGCATCCGGGTCCGCCACCGGGGTAAAGCCGTAAAAAAGCACAATTCGGTTCAAAGCCACATGTTTAAGCCTACGGCCCGCGTCGGAAGCGGGCTAACCCGTGGCCGCCGGCCCGTCCACCGCCGGCGTCCGGGCGGGTGTCCGGCCGTTGGCTGCCGCATCCCGCCTGTTCACCAGGGCTTCAACCAGCCGGTAACTGAGTACGACGGCGACGACGATGGCCGCTGTGGAGGCCAGCGCCGTGGCCAGAGCTGGCGCCCCGGCCCCGGAAGCGAGGCCCGTGACCATGCCCGCGACGAGCATGGGCACCGGGACGAAAATAACGCCCTGCATCCAACCGGCGAATCCGGAACGCACAAATGCCGGATCAGTCGGCGTGCTGCCCAACAGTTTCGGCTTGTCCGGGCCGCGGCTGATCCGCCAGGCGGGGACTACTGCGAGGACGCCGAAGAAGTACCAAAGCCCGGTCGGCAGTCCACTGGCGAGCTCCCACGGCTTGCTTCCCATGATCAGGGCCAGTCCCGTGGCGATCGAAAGCAGCATCCCCGGCGGCATGCGGTAGGGGCGCCACGTCGTCGGGGTTTCTTCGGCGTCGTCAGGGCCCGGCAGTGGCGGCACGCTCGGCAGTGGCAGCATGTACTGAGTCAACCGTGCCCGGCCCGCCGTGGCAACTTGAGCCGTGGCATCTCCACAGGCAGCGTGATCAGCGTTCCTTGGATGATGTGTCCGTACCAGACACCCTCGGGACGGTTGGGGATCCGGGCGGTGGGAGAATACAGGGGTGGCACTGCAAGAATCGCTGATTTCCCTCCTGGGCCGCGGGCCGGACCCGGAGCAGCTGCAGCATGTGCGCGAAATCCCGGCCCGTTCCGCCATCACCGTGCCCTGGCCGGACTGGGTGCACCCGGACATTGTGCATGCCTATGCGAAGCTGGGCGTGAATGAGCCGTGGCGCCACCAGATCCAGGGCGCTGACGCGGCACATGACGGCGCCCACGTCGTCATCGCCACCGGCACGGCCTCCGGAAAGTCATTGGCCTACCAGCTGCCCGCCCTGGACGCGGTCCATCGCGCCGAACAGAAGGTGCTGGACAATCCGGGCAAACTGGACCCCGACGGCTCCGTCGCCCTCTACCTTTCGCCCACCAAAGCGCTGGCGGCGGACCAGTTTGCCGCCATCGTCTCGCTGCAGCTGCCGACGGTCCGAGCCGCCACGTACGACGGAGATACGGATCCGTCCCAGCGCCGGTGGATCCGGGACCACGCCAATTTCGTGCTCTGCAACCCGGACATGCTGCATTTCGGGGTGCTGCCGAACCACGGCTGGTGGGCCCGCTTCTTCCGCCGGCTCAAATACGTCATCATCGACGAAGCACACAGCTACCGCGG
>JALYYI010000038.1 GCA_030946705.1 Actinomycetota bacterium
CCATCGTGTGTATGTGTCCTTTGTGAGTTCTTTGATCGGTACTCACTGACCATCGCACGATGGCTCCTCACGTCGGAAATCCGACGCCCAAGAGCCGGAAACTACACCACTCCACGGGACGTAACCCTTGCGATAAGGACAGGACGCGTCCACGGGCGGATCGCAATCAAGGACCTTAAACGATACTGGTGACGGATGCGCTGTTATCGGCGTTTGGGGTGGGTGGAAAGCCTCTGACTGGAGGTCAGAGATGCACGACAAACATCTGTGGAACGGCGGCTAAGCGAGCTCGTCCTTGTCCTCGAGAGTCCGCCTAATCTCATCCAAAGACCCTCCCCGCTTTGATATTCGCTGGGTCGTCAGCGATCTCGTCGTTGGCCGCCCCGGCGCTTGAGTAAATGGTCATGTCGGCCGCAACTTCGACGAGATTGTCCGGATTCCAGTCCACCCATTGGCGGCCTTCGACCTCGGATACGTCGATACTTATGTTGCCGAATTCAGAAGCCAACAGTTCCCATTTTTTACCATGGCTTACGGTGTTCTACGGCGATTTACGGCTGGACATGCAACGCTAAGAGGATGCGGATCATGAACCTTCGACCGAGCTTGCGTGCTGCCACGGTGAGCTTGGGCGTGGTTGCCGCTTTGGCTGTTTTTGCCCTTTTCATCGGATCCACCCTTGTTGGCCTCCCTATCAGTCCAGGACCGCTCCTGATGGGCCTGTTGATACTCGCCGTGCTGGCTGCATTGACCGTCTACCTCGGATTCAGGAAGGGTGCTTCCGGGCTTGCCTGGTTCGTGGCAGCGGCGGAGACCTTGTGGCTATTCGCTGCCGCGGGTTCCTGGGAGCTGCTCGGAGTCGAAGGGGAACTTGTCAGTCCGAGCAAGTCGCCGGCACTGGTCGATCCGATTCTGTGGCCCCTGTTATTTATTTCCATCGCTGCGTTCCTCGGCATGTCGATAGCGGCAGCCAGATTGGTCGCCCGCCCCGGGATCGGCGTACGCCATTAGGATTCCGGACCATCCTGTCCGGGGCAGCGTGAAACCGACCTCATGGCCGGCACGGTGATCGTTTGACTTCGGGTGACGTCGAAAACCGCCACACGATGCCAGCAGTCTTAGCCGCCAAGCTGTCTGTTCCCCCGGATTTCGGAGCTGCTGATTACGCTGGAATCAGTGTGCAGGCTCAAATGATCCGCCAGCGGGGCTATCGCGAGAATACGAGACGGCCTTCCTTCTGACCACCCAAGAGGGGCAGTCCGCACCAGGTACCGCACCGATGCGCGGGCGCAGTCCATTAGCACCGGTGAAGGCGCGGCTGTCCCGCTTAAGGTTCCTCGAACGGAACGTCAAAACCGCCAAGCTGAGCTGTGAAAAAGCCGCCATTCTGGACTGAAGGTCACACTCCGGTCGCTACCATACTCACACGGCCATCGTAGATCTGATTCCGGCGCAGCAGCGTCTCCAGCCGCTCGAAGCGGACATCCGAAAATGGGTCAGCGAATGGAGCACCAACGCCACGCCCTTCACCCGGACAGAGACCGCCGAAAAAATCCTCGAATCCCTCGGGTTCGGAACCGAATTTCAGGCGCAGGCCTTAGAACGTGACTTCGTATTTCAGGATTTCGGTTCCGCCGCCCTCGTCGCCGTCGTCGGGGGCCACCCAGAGGACCAGCCCGTCGTCGGCCGTTGACATGGCGAAGGGATTTCGGGTCACTACGTGGCCGGCGGCGCTGAACAGAGGCACTGGTGTCTCATGGAGGATCCGGTGATGCCGGACGTCGACGAGGGCGATGCCTCCGAGTTCGTATTCAACGTCACCGCCTGCCTGTGGCAGGGCCGAGATGCCGCTGCAAAGAATCACACCGTCCCCGGCATGCTGGCAGTCCTGATAGTCGATGAAGCCGCAGGGATTCTGCCACCGGTCCAGTTCAACTCCGTCCGGTGACCATGTGTAAAAGTCCCTCGAGCCCCAGCTGCCGCCATAGAGGACACCCCGGAGCGGGTCGCTGACCAGCCAGCCGATATGGTCCTGGACCCGGAACCTTTCCTTCACCTCCAGGGACGCCGGGTCAATGGTTTGTATGATGCTGCTGCTCTTGCCCCGGTACTCCGCCACCGGCACCCATACGCTGGTTCCGTCGAAGTCAATCCCGCCTGGATGGTACATGTCCCCCTCGCCGATGACGAGGTCATGGAGGACGGCCCCTTCCGGGTCCATGACAAAGACGTGACCGACGCCGCGGCCGGGTGTCCGCCCTCCCGGTCCGAGCTCAACGGCTTCCGGTAGCTCGAGTATCTCCACGGAAGATAGGAAGGTCTTGCCGCCGGCGAAGGCCAGCCCCTGGGGGTGGAACGTCGGAAAGTCCAGTGGCAGGCGCCCGACCAGCCGCCATGGCGTGCTCCGACCCACCTGATTGAGTTTATGCATCGGTATCTCCCGTCTCGGTGCGGTTTTGTTCACAGGCCGCGCGCCACATCAGATAGACCTCATCCGCAACTTCCCGGGCGGAAACGACGACTCCGCCGCCCGACGGAAAGGCATTGGGTGTTCCGGCGGAATCCAGAACGATGCCGCCTGCCTCCTGGACAATGAGGGTCCCGGCCAAGTGGTCGATCGGACTGAATTCGCCGATAACGGAGGCCGCTCCGCGTCCGGCGGCGATTCCGACAACGGTCATGGTGGCTGATCCCATGATGCGCAGAATGCCATGGCGCCTGCCAAGATCATCCAGGAACTCAATCATGCCCGGCCACGGCAGGTGCCCAGCAAGTTCGGTCAACACCGCGGCCCCCGCCAATGGGTCGCTTTGGCCGTTCCGTGCAGGGATTGTCAGTTCCACGCCGTTCAACCGGGCGCCCTGCCCTGCCGAGGCTTCGAAGATTTCCCGGCGCCAGGGGTCGCCGACGACTGCCACTAAGGGTGTTCGGTCGATAGCTAGGGCCAGGGAAAAAGCGGTCCAGGGGATGGAGTTGGCAAAATTTGTGGTGCCGTCGACGGGGTCAAGGTACCAGCAAGGCACCCCATCGCGGGCGTTGCCGCCCATTTCCTCGCCGACGAAATTGTGGTGCGGAAACCTCCGCTCGATGACGGCGCGTACGTGACGTTCAACGGCCACGTCCACTTCCGTCACCAAGTCCGCAGGGTGCGCCTTGGTTCTGACCTTGCCCGGGTCTGCTGTTCTTGTAAACTCGATGGCCCACTGGGCCAACTCCCGGGCGACGGTGAGGGCTTCGAGTGTTTCCGCGCCGTCCAGCCGGGGGAGCAGTTTCGATGGTGTCATTGCTTGGCTTTCCTCCGTGAGGGTTATCTGGAGCCGGTCCAGCTGATTGGTGGTGATCGAATCGACCCCGAGCCCGAGGATCCAGCGCATGGCCTCCGGGTCATCGACGGTCCAGCACGCGACCCGGGCACCCATGGCGTGGATCCGGTCTACCATCCCCTGATTGAGGACCACGTATTCTGAATTAACAAACTCGGGCATCAGTTCTGCCATCAGTTCCGCGGGCGGGGCGACTCCCTGGCTCCAGGGCAGCCAGATCGGTGCGGCGGGGTCCAGTGCACGGATCCTCCGCATGCCGTCCAGGTTTCCGCACCAGGACACGTCAACTCCGCTGGCGAGGACGACGGCGGCGGCTGCGGCGGCGGGTGCGGCGTCTTCCATGTCGATGAGGAGCCGGGAGGGGCTGTCGCGGAACAGTTCAAGGGCTTCAGACAGTAGAGGGATGCGCTCCTGGCCGGATCCAAGACCCCGGACCAGGGCGTAGTCGACCTCGCTGATGTTCCGGTCCAGGTCCCAGAGCCGCAGCAGGGAGGCGTCATGAAGAAGGACGACGTGTCCGTCGCGGGTCACTCGGACGTCGACTTCCACCAGGTCTGCCCCTGCGGTGATGGCTGAGCGGATGGCCGCCAGGGTGTTTTCACGGTAGTTGCTGGAGTCCCCGCGGTGGGCAGTGGCCCGGGTCTTTTCCTTTGCGGCGATCGACGTCACTGTTCGGCGCCGGTCTCTTCGATGAGGCGCCCGTCCCGGAAGATCATGGCCTTCGTTATACCCGCGTGGACGTGACTGCCGACCTTCGGGGTTTCCCCGGTGACGAAGCTGCGCAGCTTCGCATCCGTCCTGCGAAGGTAGACCTCGTGGAAGTGTCCGCGCGGGACGATCCGCTCGACGGTGGCCCGGAGCGAGCCCTTGAATGGTCCGGGGGCCAGGATGACGTCCTCGGGGCGGATCCCGATCACGTCGGTGCCCCCGGTGATCGTTCCGGCGTTGAGGGTTCCTTCGAGCCGGTTCAGGCTGCCGATGAAGGTGGCAACGAACTCGGTTTCGGGCCGGGCATAGAGCGCTGCGGGAGTGCTGAATTGCTCGATCCGTCCCGCGTTCATGACGGCGATCCGGTCGGACATGGACATCGCCTCTTCCTGATCGTGGGTGACGATGACGGTGGTGATACCCAGGTCCTGCTGGATATTGCGGATGTCGTCGCGGACCTTGACCCGCAGTTTTGCGTCCAGGTTGCTCAGCGGCTCGTCCAGGAGCAGCAGTTTCGGCTCCTGGACCAGGGCCCGGGCCAGGGCGACGCGCTGCTGCTCGCCGCCGGAGATGCGGGCCGGCTTCGAATCCTTGTGGTGCAGCAGGCTGACGAGCTCCAGGACGGTCTCAACGCGTTCGGTGATCTGTGCTTTGGAGAGTTTGCGCAGCTTCAGCGGGAAGCCCACGTTTTTGGCGACGGTCATGTGGGGCCAGAGGGCATAGTTCTGGAACACCATGGCGCTGGGGCGTTTCTCGGCGCCCAGGTGGGAGACTTCCTGTCCCTGGACCTCGATGGAGCCCGAGTCCGGCTGCAGGAAGCCGGCGATCATTCGCAGGGTGGTGGTCTTGCCGCACCCGGAGGGTCCGAGCAGGGATACCAGTTCCCCTTCCTGCACCGTCAGGTCAAGGTCATCGATGATGGTGCGGCCGCCGAGGACCTTGTGCAGGCCCCGGATGCGCAGGCCACGGCCGGCTCCGGGGCCGCCGGACGGGACAGCCGTTTCGTTGTCGTCGGGCCGCGAACGGGGGGGCGCGGGCGTCATGGTGGCGTGTGTGGTCATGGGGTCTCTGTCCGGCGTTGGGCGCTGTGGCGCTATTTGATCTGGAAGCCTTCGGCGAGCTGGCCGCCGAGGATGTGCTTGTGTGCTGCGAGCATGAGCGCGACCGAGGGGATCGCGAGCAGGATGGAGAAGACGGCCGCGACCTGGGTCGGGTAGTTCAGCACCAGGCTGTACATCTGGGTGGGCATCGTCATGAAGGCCGGGGCGCCCACCAGGTAGGTTCCCTGTGCTTCGTCGAAGGATGCCAGGAACGACATGACGGCCGCAACGATGACGCCAGGCAGCGCCAAGGGCAGCGTCACGGAGGAGAACACCCGCAGTCTGGATGCGCCGGCGTCGCGGGCCGCTTCCTCCAGGTTCCGAGGAACAGCGGCGAAGGCCGCCGCCGGGATCCAGGTCATGAAGACCACGGTGCCGAGCACATGGATGATCAGAATTCCCAGCACGGTGCTCATCAGGTTCAGCGCGTAAAACAGGGCGGCGAGGGTGACGAAGAGCCCCATTTTGGGGAACGCATTGGCGGCGAAGAGGCTGATCAGGAAGAACTGCCGTCCGGGGAAATTGAAGCGGGCGAAGGCGTAGGCCGCGGGAAGGCAGATGACGGCGGAGGCAAGGACTGTCAGAGGCGCGAAGAACAGGGAGTTCTGAACCGCCACTGCCAGGGATGGATCGTTGACGACCACCTGCCACCACCGGAACGTCCAGTCATCGGGGAGGAGGTTGGGGTAAGTCCATGTCCCGGCGAAGGCATGCACGCCGAGCCAGAGGAGCGGGCCAAGAATGAAAATGACCATCAGAACCGCGAAGAGGGCCGCCAGGGCGCCCAGGCCCAGCGAACCCGGCGTCAGCTGCCGGCGGGGTAGTGCTCGTGCGTTACTGGCCATCAGAGTTTTCCCTGTTCTTTGGCGGAGCGGAAGTTCGCCCAGACGTAGAGCGCCGCTATGCCGGAGGCGATGAGGAACACGGTGAAGGCCATCACGGCGGACTGCTGCGGCTGGTTGAAGGCGGAGAAGTAGTTCGACATGTCCACTCCCAGCATGTTTGGTGCATTGGGCCCGGTGAAATAGGGGACGGTGAAGGATCCGACGATCCCGATGGCTGTGAAGGTTGTGGCGATGATGATGGGAATCGCCGCCATCGGAACGATCACGGAGATGACGATCCGCACGAACCCGGCGCCGGCGTCGCGGGCGGCCTCGATCATGGCCTCCGGGACTGCCTGCAGACCCGAGGAGACCATGAGCACCGCGAAGGGCAGCGCAGTCCAGACAGAGCCGATGATGACGGCGACCATGGTGAAGGCCCACACCGGGAAGTTCAGACCGAACTGCGCGAAGAAGCTGCGCAGGAACCCGGTTCCGGAGTAGAAGGTCAGGATGGCCCACGATGCGATGACCACCGGAATGAACAGCGGTACGATCGCCAGCCCCGAGAGCAGGCGGGCGGCCCGTCCGCCCCGCAGCTTGAGGAAAAGTCCGATCCCAAGGGCCAGGAACAGGACCGTGACGGTGCTGACCAGTGTCACGATGACGGTCACCAGAAGGTCTCCGAGGAAGCGGGGATTGGTGAACATCTCCTGATATGCGGCCAGGGTTCCCCACCAGTTCCCGGTCTGGTGCACGTTCTGCCCGATGGTGGCGATGGTGTGGTTCAGGCCGCCTGTGAGGCCGATGCTGAAGCCGAAGGCGAGGACGACCGGGAAGCCGACGAAGAGAGCGATCAGCAGGATGGGCGGGAGCGCCATGAGGAAGCCGATGGTCCGCGGCCCCGGCCGGCTGGCGCCCCGGCCGCCGGCCGGCGGTTCCGTCCGCTGCGCAGCGGCCGGCTTGTCAAGGGTGGCCGTCACTGGCCGGGAACCTTCTGGTCCCACAGGTTGTTCAGGTCTTTGCCCATCTGGTCGAAGTAGCCCTTGCGCAGGTTGTTGGTGTCCGCGTTCTGGAACTTCGCCTGCACATCGGAGGGAAGCTTGTCCAGGCTGATGGCCGGGAAACCGGACATATCCGTGATGATCATCGACTGCGCCTCGGGGGAGAGGACGAAGTTGGCGAGCTTCAGAGCCGCTTCCTGGTGCGGTGAGGATTTGGGGATGCCCAGATATGCGGCGCCGCCGGTGAATGAGGGGTTGCTGATCTGCGTGGCTTTCACCGTCGAGGGGATCTGGCCGTTGGCCACTCCGGTCATGAACTGGTCGGACCAGACCGGGGCCATGGATATCTGTCCGCTGGCGAGCAGGTCCAGGGTCTGCTTGTTCCCGTTCGGGTAGACACCCTTCTGGAAGATATACGGGTTGAGATCCCTCAGGGCCGCGAAGCCTGCGTTCCAGTCACCCTCCAGTCCCTTTTCATACCCGACGGTCATCTTGGCCCGGTCAGCTGCCGGCACGAACTTGTCCAGCACCGTGGCAACGAATGCCCCGCCGGAGCCGCCGGACTTGGGGGAGTTGTAGGTGAACTTCCCGGGGTTTGCCTTGATCCAGGCCAGCAGCTCATCCAGGGTCTTCGGCGGCGTCTGCACCGTCTTGGTGTCGTAGGCCAGCAGCACCGCCGAACCGCGGTAGGGAATGCCGCCCGTGCCGCCGGCCTTGATGACTTCCTGCGGAACATCTCCCAGGGCCGGGATCGTCGCCGGCGTGACGGGGGTCAGCAGATTCGCAGCGGAGGCCTTGGACACAAACCCGCCGTCCACGAGGTCGAAGTCCGGCTTCTTGTTCTGCTCGGTAGCGCTGGTCAGTTTCGCAAGGGTCTGGGCATCATGTTGCCCGTGCAGATCCAGGGTGACCTTGACGCTGTAACCGGGATTGGCCTTCTCGAACGCGGGAACCAGGCTTTTTTCCCACAGACTCTGGACATTCGTATCACCACTGATCAGCACGGTGATGGTCTTATCGGCGGAAGCGCCGGCGACGTCGTTCTGGGCCGAGGCCGTGCTGCTCTGGGCGCAGCCGGTCACAGCGGTGGCTGCGACAGCGGCAAGGGCCACAGCGGAAAGTAAGCGACGTGTTGTCACGGTTTGTTCCTTCATGTAGTTCCAAAAATCCCCAACTGAAGCTCCAACACTCCACGGGAAACGTGAACATGAACGGCAACCCCCGTGAACCCGCGGTGAACTCCCGCAATCGGCACAATGAATATGTCAGGACATACGCACATTATGACCAGAGTGATGGCTCGAGGCACCTAGTGGGCCCGATCGACGCCGGCTCGCTGGAAGTGCTGTTCACCCTCACCGCACTCCTGGCCATGTCGCCGTCTGGGCGTTGATAGCGGCGCCCTCGGTGCCGCCTTCCCGGTGCCCACAGACCGTTGGGGACCTGGTTCGCAGGCTTGCCGGTCGCTCCTTCCTCTTCCGCCCGCCCGCCCGCTCGGGGAGGGCAGTGACAGTTCCTCCTATCGCCGCCGCTGCCCCGTCCTGGGCGCCGATGAACGGCATACAGGCGACGCGCTGCCAGCGTCTTTCGTGGCTACCCTGACTGTTATGGACGTTTACTTGAGCGGCCGCCACGAAAGGTCAGTTGATGGA
>JALYYI010000039.1 GCA_030946705.1 Actinomycetota bacterium
CACGACCCAACTCGGCATGCCCACCTTCACCCAAGCCGCCGGCCGCACCAACATCAGCCCATCCGACCCCAGAAACCGCCCGTAATATGCACGATTTCCCCGCAATTTCTTAGTTCGGAGAAGACAAGCTCGACGCGCTCTGGCTGGCCAAGCTGAACGAGCGGGGCATGCTGCGCCCCTCGTTTGTCCCGCCCGTCCAGCTCAGGCAACTGCGCGACTACACCCGCCTTCGGACGGACCTGACCGTAGAACGCTCCCGTCACGTTCAGCGCGTGGAGAAACTCCTGGAGGATGCGCTGATCAAGCTCTCGAGCGTGGCCACGGACATCATGGGCGTTTCCGCACGTGCGATGATCGAAGCGCTGATCAACGGCGAACGTGACCCCCATGTTCTTGCCGACCTGGCCAGGGGCCGGCTGCGGGTCAAACACGCCGCGCTGGTCCAGGCACTCACCGGCAGGTTCGATGACCACCACGCGGATCTGGCCCGGGTCCTTCTGAGCCAGATAGATGCCCTATCCGGGCAGATCGAGCACCTGAACACACGGATAGAAGCACTGATCGCAGCGATCCCGGCAGCGCAGGGAGTCGACCCCGACGGCACCACCGGCCCGGACGCAGGCACCGGAGCCGACGCCGCCCTCCTGCCGGCCATCGCACGCCTTGACCAGATTCCCGGCATCGGACCCAGCGCCGCACAAACCATCATCGCCGAGATCGGCCTGGACATGACCCAGTTCCCTACCGCAGGACACCTGGCCTCGTGGGCCACGTTCAGTCCCCGCGCGAATCAGTCCGGCGCCAAGAACCGATCCGGTTCCACGGGCAAGGGCAACCCCTACCTCAAGGGTGTCCTGGGCGAGGTCGCCTCCGCTGCTGCCAAGACCAACACCTTCCTGGGGCAACGGTACCGCCGCCTGGTCAAGCGGCTGGGCAGGCTCAAGGCCCTGGTCGCTGTCGCCCGATCCATCCTCGTCATCATCTGGCACCTGCTCGTCGATCCCACAGCCAGCTACATCGACCTCGGCCCCGCTTTTTACGACGCCCGCATCAACGCCAATCGGCAAAAGCGCAACAACATCCGCCAACTCGAAGCCCTCGGCTACAAAGTCACCCTCGAACCCGCCTCCTAACCAACCACGGAACCCGGCACCCAGCCCCACCCACTCACCATCATTTTCCGATCAGCGAGCGGCAGCCGTTTCGCTTTCTCAGTATCTACCGGCACCGGTAGTGTGGTGGTGTTCATTATTCTCCTTGCCCGCAGGCGGGTCGCACGGGCTGCTTACTTTGTCGGGAACGGTTCGGCATACACGCGGAACGTGTCGCGGCGCATGTGGTGCTCCCACAGCCATTGCGCGAGGGCGCCGGGATCATTGTGCGGGTGTCCGGGTGCGATCGCGCCGGGGATGATCAGCTGCCCGACGTGAATATTCTCCGCGCTGAGGACGTCGTGGAGCATCGTGGCTAACGTGGCTTCACCTGCGAAAGCTATGGACGTCCCGGCAACCGAGGGGTTCGGCCGGACGGCTGAACCGCCGTTGACGAACAGAACGGTTCCGGGTCCCAGAGTGCGCATGCCGCCGAGGACCTGGTGCACGGCCGTGACGGGCCCGTGAATCGAGAACGCCACCGCTTCGGCCAGATCTGCCACCGTCGTTTCCAACACGGGGCGCAGGAATTCCTTTTGCGGCAGCGGACTATATTCGAGGACCTCGATCGGGCCGAGGTCACGTTCCGCGTGTTCCAGCGCCGCGGCGAGGGCTTCCGGGTCTTGGACACTGGCGGCGTAGCCGCGGGCGGTGAGGCCTTCGGCGCTTAGTTCATCAGCGAGTTGGTCGAGCTTTTTCTGGTTGCGGGAGATCAGGGCGATGGCGAAGCCTTCGGTTCCGAAGCGGCGGGCGATGGCTGCGGCGAGCCCTGTGCCGGCGCCCACGATGGCGATAACGGTCATGACGTCCTTCCTGGGGATGAGGCGGCGTCTTTCAGCGGGAAAGGGTGAGGTCGAAAAACCCGCCTGGTTCGTGCCGCGGTTGAGTCTTTATCCAGTCAACACGCGAAGCGTCCGGGGGAGGAGTCCCTCTCAAGGGGTGTACCAGCAGGGGACCCCAACGAAGGTCGAGGGGACGTATTCTCGTGGCATGGACAATAAGGCCGAGGTGCGCGAGTTCCTGATGTCGCGCCGCGCAAAGGTCACCCCCGAACAGGCCGGACTTCCCGCCGGGCCGAACAGACGCGTTGCCGGGCTTCGCCGCACGGAAGTCGCGTCACTGGCAGACGTCAGTGTCGAGTACTACGCCAAGCTCGAACGTGGTGCTATCGGCGGAGCCTCCTCATCCGTGCTTGACGCCATCACCCGTGCCCTTCTCCTCGACGACACGGAGCGGACCCACCTGTTCGACCTTGCCCGGGCGGCCGACGGCATTCCGCTATCCGGGCGTCCCCGTCGACGTTCCACGAAAAATAATGCAACCCGGCCCAGCCTCCACTGGGTGCTCAGTACGATCACTGACGGCGTCGCCTTCGTGCGCGACCAACATCAGGACCTCCTTGCCACAAATGAGCTCGGGAGGGCTTTCTACTCGCCCGTCATCGGCGCCGGCGGTCGCACTCCAAACCTGGCCCGGTTCCAGTTCCTCGACCCTGCATCCCGCGACTTCTATCCTGACTGGGAGCTCTTCGCTGAGATGTGCGTGGCGATCATGCGTGCCGAAGCTGGCCGTGACCCCAATGACAAAGGGCTCCACGACCTTGTTGGTGAGCTGTCCACGCGCAGCGATACATTCCGGCAGTTGTGGGGCGCGCATGACGTTCGGACCCACGGGTCCGGCACAAAACGCTTCAATCACCCTGTCGTTGGCGAACTTACCCTCGCCTACGAAGAACTCATTATCACTGCCGACCCGGGCTGCGTCCTTATGATCTACACCGCCGAGCCCGGCTCGCCCAGTGCTGAGCGACTGCGGCTGCTCGCTAGCTGGGCAGCAAAAGGATTCATGCCGGCTGCTCTCCGTTAAGGCGTCTCTACTACGGGAGGCCCCAGCCGACAATCAATTCCGCAACATGGCAGCCGCTGATCGATGCAATGCCCCCGCGACGCGAACTCCTCTTGCCCGCTCGTGCCGCCATCCCGTCTCATCAGCTGCGGGCTGCCGAATTTCGTGAGCTGTGTGAGTTGGAAGTCTGGAGCTACCACGCCAGGCTGCTTGCAGCCTCAGGGGCAAGTACCAGGCTGGCCGACGGTGCTCAGTGCCGTGAGCACGGCGATCGGAGGGCCAATTCCTGGCGGTCACTGTCTCAAGGTTTCCAGGACGGGAAAAATCGCGGATTTCCGCGGATTTCCCGCCCGCCAGTTGAAAAACGTGACGACAACCGCAGGCTGAATTGGCCCCCGGCAAGCTAAAAACGTGACGAACTTTTCGTTCAAAAACGAGAGTAAAACGTGATTTGGCCCCCCGGCGCACCGCGCCCGCAAAGTAAAACCGCAGGTCAGGGCCATGTTTGGTGCCCCGGGCGGGAATCGAACCCACGACCAAGAGAATCTCGTGGCGTGGATGCTAAGTGTTGTCGTTGGCTACCAAAAACGGTGTATTTCCGGGAATTTTTGCCGGTTTTGAAGACCATGAGATGTCGTTGATTGCGGTGGTTTTTGGTTGAAAAAGGTGGGTAAAAGGTGCGTGATTCTTCCGCGCCCTGTGACTGCAGATGGCCCGTCATCTCCTCGTCTACGCATGTTTGCTGGCGTGAGCAAGCGAACGTTTAACCGTGTCATTCGTCGGATCAAGGCCGTTGCGGTGGGTTACGTCCCGTGGAGTGGTGTAGTTTCCGGCTCTTGGGCGTCGGATTTCCGACGTGAGGAGCCATCGTGCGATGGTCAGTGAGTACCGATCAAAGAACTCACAAAGGACACATACACACGATGG
>JALYYI010000046.1 GCA_030946705.1 Actinomycetota bacterium
CACGACCCAACTCGGCATGCCCACCTTCACCCAAGCCGCCGGCCGCACCAACATCAGCCCATCCGACCCCAGAAACCGCCCGTAATATGCACGATTTCCCCGCAATTTCTTAGTTCGGAGAAGACAAATTGGATGCGGTGTGGCTGGCGAAGCTGACAGAGAAAGGCATGCTGCGGTCCAGCTTCGTTCCCCCGGCCGAGATCCGCCAGTTACGTGATTACGGCCGGCTTACCGGTGCCGGGCTTGTCGATGGCGGGGGTCGCCGTCGTGGTCGCGATCCGGGAGACCCGCCTGTGGCGGACCGGTGTTGCGGTCATGGCTGGGTCTTCCGTTCGTGTGGAAGGCCCTCCGCCGTCGTTTTTCATGGGGGGCTCGACGACGGAGGGCTGGTTCGGGGGTGCTGGTTACTTGCTGGTTGCGGTGCGCTGGGTGCCGGTGAAGTTGAAAGCGACCGTGCTGCTCAGGTTCTGGAAGGTGTTGTCCGCCGTTGACGCCAGGGTCAGGGTGACCCGCAGGTTGTCGCTCTGGCCCGAGTTGACCGAGGTGAGGTTGTTCAGGGAGATGTTCGAGCCCGTGACGGCGCCGGTGGTCAGGACCGAGGTGGTGGTGCCGGAACAGGTGTAGGTGTAGGCGGGGCGGTGCCGGCTTCGGTCCAGGGGACGGAGCAGTTGTCGATAACCATCAGCAGTCCGTTGGTCGCGTCCGTGTCCAGCTTGGATCTTGGCAGGGCCGAAGTGGTCAGGGTGATCGCCGAGAGGCTCTGGTTCCCCGTGGCGTTGCTCAGGGAGGCTACACGCTGCACGGTGTCACCGGGGACCAGGCCGGAAGCGGCGACGCTGAGCCGGTTCGCGGTGCCGGATGCACCACGGGCGATGTTCACGATGCCGGATGCAACGATGTTGCTGGCCGAAGTGCTGGAGGTGAAGGCACCGTAGGTTCCCAGACCCGCAACGCCGGCAGCAGTGCCGACCAGAGCCAGGGAAGCAATGACTTTACCGGTGGTGGTTTTCAGGTTGAGACCCATGATGATTTCCGTTTCCTTGAAGCCCGGGACCCCGGAGTTTCAAGGACTTTGCTGCCCGATGACCTCTCATTTTCCGGCAGGACTCTTAGGAAGGCGCGAAGATCCCGCAAGCTTTTCTCGAAGATTAGTTAAATATTCAATCAAGATTTTTGCGAGTGTTCGCAGGCGTCCGGGCTTGTCAGTAGCTGCGGGCTGCCGCCTGGTGCGGCAGGGGTAATGCGCCTGGACATGAAGTGATCCAGGTGGGCTTGCCGCCGACGCAGACGTCCACGATAAGGCCCGGGACGCCCTGGAGGACGGACAGTTTTGCTGTCCCGTCGTCGCGGTGATGTCCGGTCCCGGCCTGGGCCGGGCCGGCCAATGCCAATGCCAGTGCCAATGCCAGTGCCAGTGCCAGTGCTGCCAGCAGCACCATGACTCCTACCGCTGCCCTTGCTACCGCCCGAAGCTCCCGTATCCGGATGCACCCGCACGGAATTTCCTTGGCTTGCCCCGGCCCGCTCAGGACTCCGCTGCCCGGCCGACGCCTCTACGCTGCGGAAAGTGTCCATGTCTTGTGGCTGCGACACCGCGGCCCACGGGGGTACAGCGCTTTTAGCAGGCAGCGATCTGAGGTCGCCGGAATACCCGCCGAAATCACAGGCGGATATTGCCGGAGTAGGCTCTGAGCTGGGATTTTATGGGCCCCGTGGAGTTCGTTCTTGGCCACCCAGGTGTGCTCCCGGGTGAAGATCCGAATCGATTCGGCGGTTCCCGGAAATCGGCCCGGCCGAGTTGTTCCGGTCCTTCACCACCCGAATCTTCAGCATCCTCACGAACTTCATGGCCTAGGCAACGCCGCCGGAGTAGCGTGATGCCATGACGGCGCAGCAGCCTTACCAGATTGTGCAAAGCCACGACGATTTTGAGGTCCGCAGATATCCAGAGCACCTACTGGCCGAGGTCATTGTCGAAGGCACCTTTAAAGAGGCCGGAAACATCGCGTTCCGCTACCTGTTTTCCTATATCAGCGGAGAGAACCGCTCCAAGCAGAAAGTGGCGATGACTGCGCCGGTGGTTCAGGACACCGCTTCGGAAAAGATCGCGATGACTGCCCCGGTCGTACAGCAGGGAATCGAGAGGAAGTCGGGTGAGACAGGAAAGCCAAAATTCCGCATCGCTTTTGTTCTGCCGGAAGGTTTCACGATCGAGAACGCACCCGGCCCCACCGACCCGAATGTGCACTTGAACACAGTTCCCGAGAGCCTTGCAGCGGCCATCCGGTACAGCGGGCGCTGGAGTGCGGTGGGCTATCAGCGGCATCTCGAGAAGCTAGAAAGTGCTTTGCGGGCGGCGGGACTCACCCCTGCCGGGACTCCGCGTTTCGCCCGGTTTGATCCACCGTTCAAGCCGTGGTTCATGCGACGCAACGAGATAGTGATTGACCTGGAGACCCCTGGCTGAGCCGGCCCGGAGCATGTGCCTGTTCGTTCCTTGTGTCAGGACCCTGGTGCCCCGGAAATGGGTGCCCCGTGTCTACGGTTGATACTTCGCCTCCCCAGATAAGCGTGTCCACGGTTGGCCCCTTGGATGCCTTGCTACATCCTCGTAGCGCGCGGCTGCGGGTTGACCCAAGTCTGGCCAACCTGTGTTGCCTGGCCGGTCGAGGGGTTATTCGAGGACGGTTCCTTCGTTTCATCCACGGCCAGGGTGGTGACCTGTGGTTCGAGGCGCTCGACAGCTGAGACGGCTGACAGCGCTTTCGAGGAGGCGTTCATCGTGCTCGAGCGCGGTCACTGCTGCCTGCACCTTGACCAGGGTCAGGGCGCGTTGGGATAGGTCCACCCTAAACAGACGCTCGATTAGCTTCCTTCGGATGTGCAGAACCGGCCAAGTTCTTCGTTGCGGACCGGCGCGGCACTGATCTGCTCGGCCGGGGCATAGACACGGTCCTTCATGCTCGACCTCATCAAAAGCACCTCTTCGATAGCTTGCGCCGTCAGTGTGGGCGGGGGTGTTGGATGGACCCTGAAAGACGAGTCTGGATCCATAAATAGTTCGGCCATACAGTTCCTCCCACGCACGGGTATTAGACCGGCTAGCATCGGGGCATGCCGTCCCTGTCCGTAGTCATCCCGTGCAAAGACGACGACCAGTTGTTGGAGCACTGCCTCGAATGCCTGGGTTCCCAGACCCTGGCGCCGCTGGAAATCATCGTGGTGGACAACAACTCCGGCGACGACACTGCGGGAATAGCCGCCGCGTACGGCGCCCGGGTGCTCCACGAGACGGCGCCCGGGATCGCGGCCGCCGCATCCACGGGTTACGACGCCGCCCGCGGAGACGTCATTGTCCGGTGCGATGCGGACAGCGTTCCGCCGTCCGACTGGCTGGAGCGGATCACCGCCCGCTTCGCCTGCGAACCCGATCTGGCAGTCCTGACCGGTCCCGGCGTTTTCTATGGTGGAGGACTGATCCGCAGCCGGGCCGCCGGACTCACCTACGTCCAGGCGTACTTCCTGCTGATGAGTGCCGCGATGGGCCACTGGCCGCCGTTCGGCTCGAACTGCGCCTTCCGACGCCGGGATTGGGAGCGAGTCAGAACCCGGGTGAGCCGCCTGGACCAGGACATGCACGACGACGTCGACTTCGGCTTCGCACTCGACCCCGACCAGCGCACGGCCTACGACCGGTCGCTGAAGGTTGGCATTTCGGCCAGGGCGCTTGCCGGCGGAGCCGCGGCACGGCTCCGCTTCAAGCGCGCCTTCCACACTCTGGCTGTACATTGGCGCCAAGTGCCGCCGTGGGAGCGCTGGAACAGAACCCTGACCGCCCGCCGCAAGCGCCGCCGTCGGACATCACCGCAAGCCTGAGCCTAAACGAACGGACGCCTTACGCCGGGCTGAACCGCTCCGGGTACAGCAGCGGCAGCTGCAGGGTGAGCCAGGGACTGAAGGCCCACGGCGTTGCCGCCACGGCGGCCGATATCAGGGACGGATCCGTCCACTGCCACTCCATGACCTCCTCCGCCCGGGGATCCAGCGGTGAAGCGGCGAGGGCCGTGAAGACGGGGCAGATCTCGTTCTCCACCATTCCGGAGGCATCCACTGCACGGTACCGGAAGTCCGGCACCTTCAGCTCCACCTGGTCCAGGCGGAGGCCCAGCTCGTACTCGCCCCGGCGCCGCACGGCATCTTCGAGGCCCTCCCCCGGGCCCGGATGACCGCAGAAGGAATTGGTCCAGACGCCGGGCCACGTCAGTTTGGACAAGGCGCGGCGGGTGATGAGCAAGCGGCCGTCGGGGTCGTACACGTGGGTGGAAAAGGCCAGGTGCAGCGGTGTGGAGGATGAATGCACAGTAGTCTTGTCCTCTACGCCGACCGGTGCCCCGTCGTCGGCAGCCAGGACTACCAGCTCTGCATTTGCGTTCAATTGCCCTCCAATGGGTGCCCGTGTTTACTTTATCTATGGATGAGGTGACCATGGTGGCTCACACCGACGA
>JALYYI010000093.1 GCA_030946705.1 Actinomycetota bacterium
GTGCGCACCGCCCGCGAGCTGGGCCTGGACAGCCTGCTGATGTCCTACCGGAACGACGGCGATGCCCCCGCGGCGGGCGATGGCCGGTATGGGCTGGGGGTCACCGAGTGGGAGGACGTGGAAGCCGCGATCGGATTCGCACTCTCCCACGGAGCGAAGGATGTGGTGCTCTTTGGCTATTCGATGGGCGGGGCAATCGTGCTGCAAACGGCGGACCGGAGCCGGTACCGCAGCATGATTCTGGCGCTGGTGCTGGACGGTCCGGTGATCAACTGGGTGGACGTGCTGGCCCACCAGGCCGAGCTGAACAGGATCCCCGCCGCCGTCGGGCAGTACGGCCAGCTCATGCTCAGCCATCCGCTGGGCCGGCGGATCACCGGCCTGGCCGCGCCCGTGGACCTGAAGAGCATGGACTGGGTCAGCCGTGCCGTCGAGCTGCGCACGCCGACCCTGGTGATCCACAGCGTCGACGACGAATTTGTCCCCTTCGGACCGTCCGCGGAACTGGCCGAGCGGAACCCGGAAATTGTCACCTTTGTGCCTTTCAGTCACGCCCGGCATACCGCCGAGTGGAACGTGGAGCCGCAGCGCTGGGATGCCGTGGTGAAGCGTTGGCTGGCTCCGCGGCTGGGGAGTTACGACCTGCCGCGGGGAGTGCAGCTGCCGGAGTAGGCTTCAGGTGCGGGCCGACGGCTTTCCCTGCCATGCCTCAGATCTGGCTGGGCTGGTGCTGGTGCGCGGACTGCAGAGTGACGGCCGCCACCTTGCGCTTAATGCGCCCCAGCATGGCGGCCATCCCGCGCATCCGCAGCGGCGTGATGGCGCGCGTGAGTCCCAGCAGATCCGGCATGTCGTCCGGAACCGCCAGGATGACCGCCGCCGACAGCCCGTCCAGCCCCTCGTGCAGCACGCTGGCAAAGCCTCGGGTGGTGGGTGCCTCCGGAGGTGCGCGGAAGAAAAGCCGGATGACGTCGCCGTCGTCGTGCTTCTCATTCTCCACCGTCAGGAACAGCGGTGTCTGGCATTCCACCACCTGCTCCAGCAGCTCCGGATGGTCGTTCAACCGTTCCGGGAGCGCGGGCAGCGCGCGCGAAAACTCCAGCAGCAGCTGCAGCCGGTCCGGTTCCTCCAGCGCCTGGAAGTCATCGACAATTTCCGCCAACGCGGGGGGCAAAGCATTCGTAGTCATCACTACCAGCCTACTCAGGATTCCGCGCCGGGATTTGTTCCCGCGGGAATTGTTTGCAATCCGGATCTCTGGCCGGTCGGACGACTGCTATTTGGACGCTGTTAGTTCGACGCGGGAACCTCGCCGCGCTCTGCGCCCTTGACGATCGGAACGCGCACCGCGTTGCCCCATTCGGTCCAGGAGCCGTCGTAGTTGCGCACGGTCTCAAAGCCCAGCAGGTACTTCAGGGCAAACCAGGTGTGGCTGGAACGCTCGCCGATGCGGCAGTAAGCCACGACGTCGTCGCCGGCCTTGAGTCCTGCCTCGCCCAGATAGAGGCCCTCGAGTTCCTGGCGGCTGCGGTAGGTGCCGTCCTCGGCTGCCGCGCGACCCCAGGGGATGGAGGCAGCCGTCGGAATGTGGCCGCCGCGCATGGCGCCCTCCTGCGGATAGTTGGGCATGTGGGTGCGCTGTCCGGTGTACTCCTCCGGAGAGCGGACGTCGATCAGCGGCTTGCCCAGGTGGGCCAGCACATCGTCCTTGAAGGCGCGGATCGGGGCGTCATTGCGCTCGGCAACGGGGTATTGCGCCGGGCTGACCTGGGTGGCGTCCGTGGTCAGTTCACGGCCCTCGGCGATCCACTTGTCCCGGCCGCCGTCCAGCAGCCGGACGTCCTCGTGGCCGAAGAGCGTGAAGACCCACAGCGCGTAGGCGGCCCACCAGTTGGACTTGTCCCCGTAGATGACCACCGTGGTGTCCCGGGAGATGCCCTTGGCACCGGCCAGCTTCGCGAAGGCCGGACCGTCCACATAGTCGCGGGTGACTTCCTCATTCAGGTCGGTGTGCCAGTCGATCTTGACCGCGCCCGGGATGTGGCCGGTCTCATAAAGGAGCACGTCCTCATCGGATTCGACCACCACCAGGCTGCCATCCCGGTTGGCGCCGCGGGCCAGGGCATCCGCCAGCCACTGCGTGGAAACGAGCCGCTCCGGATGGGCATAGGCGGCGAACTTCTCATTGGTCTCTGCTGCAACTGGCATGGTGCCCTCAATCTTCCGATCAACAATTCCGATCAACACTGGTGACGGCGCTGCGTGCAACCCATTTAACTGGTTCGCATCCAGCCCCCTGCCTTCAGCCTAACCATTCCCCGGCGGCAATACTTCCAGATGTTCATCCTGCGCAATGTTCAACCGGCGTTCCCTGATGGCGGGAGATCAGCTGCGCCGGTTCCGGGGCAGTGCCGCATTGGCGGTATTCTTGAGTGCGCCCTCTGCACCCCGTTCCTTACCCATGCTCCGCCCCACCGCCAGTGAAACGATCGGACCACCTTTGGTACAGCTTGAGCAACTCGCCGCCCGCATGCCGTCAGTGACGGTGGATGAGCTGCTCAAGGGGTTCTATCCTTCCTCGCGGTTCGGTTCGGTTTCCTTTGCCAGCTATCGACCGGATCCGGCCCAGCCGTCGCAGGCCTCAGCAGTGCGGTCGTTGGAGCACTTTGCCGGTTCCATCAGAGCCTCGGAGCCCAAGGGCCTGCGCAAGCTCTTTGCCGGCAAGAAACCGGCCGGCCGGGCCGGAATGTACCTCGACGGCGGCTTCGGTGTGGGCAAGACGCACCTGCTCGCCTCGCTCTGGCACGCCGCACCGGGACCCAAGGCGTTCGGTACATTCGTTGAATACACCAACCTGGTGGGTGCGCTGTCCTTCCGCAAGACCGTGGAGGCCCTGAGCAGCTACAAGCTGGTCTGCATTGACGAATTTGAGCTGGACGACCCCGGGGACACGGTCCTGATGTCCCGGCTGATGCGCGAGCTGGCCGATGCCGGCGTGAAGCTGGCCGCGACGTCCAATACGCTGCCCGGTTCGCTCGGTGACGGGCGTTTCGCCGCGGTGGACTTCCAGCGGGAAATCCAGGTCCTCGCGGACCAGTTCGACGTCGTCCGGATCGACGGCGACGACTACCGCCACCGCGGTCTGCCGGTCCCGCCGTCGCCCCTGCGCAACAGCTCTCTCGACGCCGCCATGAGGGCGGAATTCGATGGCAAGACCGTGGCGATGGATGAGTTTGAGACCCTGCTGGGCCATCTGGCCGGCGTGCATCCCAGCCGGTACCGGCAGCTTATCAGCGGGATCGACGGCGTCGTCTGGCGGAACGTGAAGACCATCACCGAGCAGTCCGTTGCCCTGCGCTTTGTGGTGCTCGCGGACCGGCTGTACGACAAGGACGTGCCGATCCTGGCCAGCGGCGTGCCGTTCGACTCGCTGTTCTCGCCGGAGATGATGGCGGGCGGTTACATGAAAAAGTACTACCGTGCGGTGTCCCGGCTGACCGCCCTGGTCCGCGAGGGCCAGATCCACGAGCCCAGCTAAGGCGCGCTGCGGATTAAACGCCAAAGGCGCCGGCGCTGCCTCTCGGCAGGGCCGGCGCCCCCTTGACTCAATTCTCGGGCGAAGGGAGCGGTTAGACCCGCTCGTCCGCGGAGGGTGTTCCCTGAGCCGGGACCTCGCCGGCGGTGGAGCGATTGCCGCTCAGACCGTCCACGAAGTTCGCAGCCGACTTCTGGATACCGTCGATGTGACCCTGGTACTTGTCACCGGTCTTGCTGTCGATGAAATCGCCAGCCTTCCCGATGCCGTCCCGGATCGCATCTTCATTTTTGTTGACCAGATCCGCGGCCTTGCCCTTGATATCGTCAAATATAGACACGGGCACCTCCCTTCACTCTCTGGAGCCAGTTCGCTCCGCTAAAACGATCCTAATCGTCCTGCCCGGCCATTCCAAGGGTTCTTCCGATGGCTTAAACGGTCGCCGTACAGGCCCGGAAGCGGCCCCGACCGTGCGAAACTGGCAATGCCACACGGCACCCGGACGAGGTGCGCCGTACCCGGTCAGCGACAAGACGGCGTGAGGAGAATTGTCATGGCGTGGGTAATCTTGGTCGTTTCGGGTGTGCTCGAGGCAGTGTGGGCAACCGCCCTGGGCAGGTCCCAGGGCTTCAGCAGGCTCTGGCCAACCGTCGTCTTTGGCCTGGGGCTGCTGGCGAGCATGGGCGGGCTGGCATGGGCGATGCGGACCTTGCCCGTGGGCACCTCCTACGCCGTCTGGGTGGGGATCGGCGCAGTGCTGACCGTGGCGTATGCCATGCTGACCGGCGCCGAATCGGTTTCCCTGCTGAGGATCCTGCTGCTGCTGGGCATCGTCGCCTGCGTAGTCGGGCTCAAGGCGCTGAACTAATCGCGGGCAACGCAGGTAGAGGGCAACGCAAATAGAGGGCAACAAAAAAGGGCAGCTTCCGCGGGAAGCTGCCCATTTCTTTGGTGGGCGATACTGGGATCGAACCAGTGACCTCTTCCGTGTCAGGGAAGCGCGCTACCGCTGCGCCAATCGCCCAGATCAGCACAACAAGTTCTGTTGAGATCTGTTACCGCCGGAAAGTGGAGGTGGGAACGGGATTCGAACCCGTGTGCGCGGCTTTGCAGGCCGCTGCCTCGCCTCTCGGCCACCCCACCATGTCCGTCTCCCGGAAACCCATTTCGGGAATCCGGATAACGTCCGACAGTGTCCTGCGAGCGGATGACGAGATTCGAACTCGCGACCCTCACCTTGGCAAGGTGATGCTCTACCACTGAGCCACATCCGCAGAAGGAACGGTATTTCTACCTTGAATCCGACGTCATTTCCATGAAGTTTTCTTCGTGTTCCTGCGAGAAAAAACTCTACCGAAGGTTTGCGGAAACGCCAAATCGAAAACCGCGGCGGGAGTTGCCGGACCCGGAATAGAGGCTGGAATCCTTGGAGCAGCACGGATTTCCACGGATTACACAAGTGTCATTCATTCTGACCGCAGCGCCTGATCAGGCGGTTTCCGCCATAACTGCCCGCTGTGAAGCAGGCCACGCCGGGCAGATTATGAGTCGGCGGAAGAATCCGTTAGGATTTTCAAGCAACGCACAGCACGGCAGTCTTGATGACCAGCCTGTAATGCGGGCGATTGGCGCAGTGGTAGCGCGCTTCGTTCACACCGAAGAGGTCACTGGTTCGAACCCAGTATCGCCCACCATTAAACCGCAGGGGAGAGGCGCTTTTCCGAAAGGATTGGCGCCTCGAATGCGGTGTACGTACGAAATCAACCGGCGACCGGCCGGGTGGCTTACGACGGTCAGTGTCGGGAGGAGCTGATCGTGCACGAATTCGACGGCGTCGATGATGCGGAGTCTGCATACTTTACGGTGGCCGCCGCCGCACCTCGCGGAGCTGGAGGGTGGCGTTCATGACTCCTTCGCTTCCCTTCGCCGGTCCGAAAATCGTCCCGAAGCACGCGGGGAAATAGACCGCTGCCGATTCGGCAGGGCTTCCGGGTACTGAATGTCTGGGCGTGCCGCCGCGGGGCAGGCCTTCGCCGTGCAGGGGTACGCCGTCATCCCCGAGTGCCGCGCGCCCCAGCGTGGTGGCTCCAGAGACCAGGGGCGTAGGCAGCAAATCCGCAATCGTAGGTGCCACGGCGCCTGTCCGGCTCACCATATTCCAGTGTTTGGCTGCAGCCTTCCACCCGGCCTGCTCAAGAGACCGGGCGTTTTCCTGCCGCCGCCGGGGTGAGGTCGACCGGTATTGATGTTGACAGGGCAGGCAATCTGGCACATCCCGTCCACGGCGCACATGACCACAGGCCGGCGCGACACCGCCAAATCTTCAGGGACTACGGTGCGCCCGAAACGACGACGCCGCATGACTGGAACCGTGGATTGTTGACGCCATGGAAGTGGTCCGCGTCCGCTGTGCACGGTCCGACACGTCGAAGAAGGACGTCAAGGTCCGGAGCGCCCGGGAAGGGCGCCGCAAATGATCGAAACGGTGAGGGGCCGATTCTCGGTGACTAACCAGATCCTGGAATTGCGAGAAGGCCTTGCCGCCGAGGACCGCGATCACCCGCGAACGCGGCCGTGAGATCCGGGGGCTCCGAACTGGCCGGCGACCCGAGTCCGGCTGTCTCCGCGGTGCTGGCACGGGCCGCTCACCGGCCACGGAAACTGTGATTGCCAGCGCGGAGGGCTCCACGTCCGTTTCTATCCATGGTCCCAATGCCGTGTAACCGCCACCGTAGGAACTGAACCGATCCGACGGCGTAATGCTTGCCCAAGCACTCCGGCTTCGTCAATCACAGTCCCGCGGCCCACGCCCACCAAGGTCGTCCCGGGGTTCGACGGCGCGGAAAACCCCGGCACGGCTGTTCGCTGAGCAGCGCCATCGGCGAGCGACCGCGGGAACGCGGGATCCCCCTGGCGGTCGCCGGCCATGCGCATCGGAGGAAGCACGCTTTGGTCCCTGACAAAGCCGATTCGCGGCTCCGCCGCCATGACCATCTGGTAGCGTCCACTAGCGTGGTGTAACGGGCACTGATG
>JALYYI010000123.1 GCA_030946705.1 Actinomycetota bacterium
GGTCGGGCGACGACGACGGACTCGGATTTGGGGACGGGGACGGGCTCGGGGACGGGGACGGGGACGGGCTCGGGGACGGGGACGGGGACGGGCTCGGGGACGGGGACGGACTCGGACTTGGGGACGGTGAGGCCGGCGGCGTCGGGGTTGGCGATGGCGGCGCCGTCAGAGGGGCCTTCGCCCCAGGCGTACTCGGCGGCGCACTGGCCGCCGGCGGGGAATTTGGGATGGGCGGGGAGCTCGCAGCGGGCAACGTGCTGGGTACGGCAAGAACCGGCGCCGCATCAATCAGCTGCAGATCCTGCCAGGGCAGCGGCGGCAGCTGGATGTTCCCCAGGTCCGCGTCCCCGATCGTGAAGTACCGCGAGCTGCCCGTTGCCCAGGTCGGCAGCAGGACGGTCCCGACATCAGGATTCAGGGCGCTGATCATCATCCCCGCACCCACGTAGATGCCCACATGCGCCCAGTGGTACGGACCGTCCTGGTTCTGCACCACCAGGTCCCCCGGCCGTGGCGAGTCGGTTGGCTGCATCACGCTCCACTGCTCCGTGCGCGGCAACCAGATTCCTGCCTGCCGGTAGGCCCACTGCACGAAGCCGGAGCAGTCCCAACCTGCCAGCAGACTGGTCCCACCCCACACGTAGTGATGACCCAGCCCGGCGAACGCAGCCAGAAGCACCGCTGCCTGCCCCGTCGGGGAAAGCGCATCCGCAAGGTTCACGCGCGGGACGGGAAGCGCGGGCGGCGTCCAGTTGGTCCACGCCGGAGCGATCGAGACGACCGCGCTGTTGGTGAAGGTCAGCCGGACGTCCGACGGTGAATGGACCATTGGCAGCGCCGCGGCACCCCCCGCCGTTCCTCCGCCGGCCTGCGGCAGGACGGCGATGCCGGAGGCCCCGGTGACGCCGCTCTGCACACTCGGCCCGGTCAGCTCCACATTGACAATCAGGCCAACGACGATGAGCGCAGATAAGACTGCTGGAACGCTACGGCTACCCCTGCCCGGGGCCGGTGAAGAGAACACGGAGGGGACCTCCTGGTATAGCTCAACCTGGTACAGCAAACGGGTACAACCGAGGGTACGCCCAACGCGGTGCTGCGGAACAGAGTAGAGCTACTTGTCTTTTCTGTGAATCTCTTTACTGTGAATCTCTTTACGGTGAATCCGGGTCCCTGACGCAGTGCAGCTAGAAGCCGGTGGTGTCCACCGGGAAGCGGGACTGCAGCGCTTCGCCGTCGGCATGGCTGTAGGCGGTGATGAGGCGCCCCCGCCCCAGGCCTCCGATGGAGGACGCTGGAAACTCGGCCAAAATGCTGTTGCCGTCCTGGCTGACCCCGGTGCGGTCATGATGTTCCTGGTCCACCTGATCGTGATTGAAGGTGGAGAAATCCACCAGCTCGCCGTCCATGAATTCGATCGACAGCCGGCGCTGGTGCGAATGGTCCGCGCTGGCGGCCACCAGGCCCATCAGATAGCAGCCGTGCTTGGGCAGCGATTTATCCAGCTCGAATCCGACACGCAACTGGTCCCCGGCCTCGGCGGCGGAAACCTTGGTCAAGTGCGGAGCAGTCGAATGTGGCGTGCTCATGTCCGGAGCCCCTCCCGTGGTGGACCGATATTGGGGAGCGTAGCACCGGTGAACGCGGGGAGCCATGCCTAGCGGCCCGACGCGCGGATGATCCGCCGCTGCGTGGCTGCGGCTACGGCTCCACCAGCGCCCCACCCGGACGTGCGCGCGGATAGGATGGCAGCAACGGGCCACCACCGAAGGAGCAGTCATGGACATCGCGGTCTTTGGGGCCACCGGCATGATGGGCTCCGCAATCACCGCCGAGGCGCTGCGTCGGGGGCATGCTGTCACCGCAATTTCCCGCCACGCCGTGCACATTCCGGGAGAATCGGCCGCCGCCGTCCTCGCCGCCGACCTTGCCGACAGCGACGCCGTGAGCCGGATCGCCGCCGGGCACGACGTCGTCGTGCTGGCCACCGTGCCCAGCCGGACCGGCGGGGACCACCGGCAGTGGCTGGATGACATGACGGCGGCCCTGCGGGCAGTCGGGCACACTCGGGTGATCATCGTTGGCGGGGCCGGCGCGCTGACCGTCAATGGCGCGCGGCTGGTGGAATCGCCGGATTTCCCCGAGGCCTACCGCCCCGAAGCGCTGACCATGGCCGCCCTCTACGATGCGGTGAAGGACGCCCCGCCGAGCCTCAATTGGACCATGCAGGCGCCCGCCCCGCAGGTGGCGCCCGGTGAACGGACCGGCAGCTACCGCACTGCCGATGACTCGCCGGCCGGGGAGCGAATCTCCAGCCAGGACTTCGCCGTGGCGCTGCTGGACGAAATCGAGACACCGGCGCATGCGCGGGCGCGCTACGCCGTCGCCAATTAGGCATCCGCGGACTTCCGCCGACTTCCCGACCGGGCGGCGTGCCCGGCGGCAACACCCCATGTCCGCGTGCGATACTGAAAATTGAGTTCAGCGGAAGAGAGGAACCGGCGCCGCCCGGCCGCCATGGGGTGGGCCACGGACATGTCCGGCTAAAACGATGAAGAAACGCCCAATTGTGGTTCGCGTGGTGGGGGGTTTGCTGGCACTGGTGCTGCTTTGGCACGGCTTGGCCACCGTGATCTACCTCAGCGGCTCCACCCAGCTGGCCAACATCGCCGGCCACGGAACCATCAACGCCTATATGACCCCGTTGTTTAAGCAGTACTGGTCCGTGTTTGCCCCGGACCCCATCCACGAGGACACCGAGCTGCTGATCCGCGCCAGGACGGGCGGCACCGAGACGGACTGGTTCAATATCTCCAAGGCGGATGTGGACCGCTCCATCCTGCACCAGCCCGTCCCGTCCCGGCTCTACCTGACAAACTTCCAGCTGACCTCGCACTACCAGGTCTCCGCCGGGCTGCTGCCGCAGAACCTGCGGCAGGTCCCCACGAACGCCTACACGGGCGCCGACTGGCTGGACAAGCTCAAGAAGGACCTGCCGGACAACGGTTCGGCGGCGGATGGGGCCGCCATCACGCAGTTCATCAAGGATGAAATGGCCATGACATCCATGGTCAGCTCCGTTGCCCGGGCCCGTTGGGGCGATTCCGTCACCGCGGTCCAGTTCAAAATCCTCACCACCCCGATCACGCCGTACCCGGTCCGCAATGACGCCAACTACCGGGTCAAAACGGCGGAGTTCGACGGCGGCTGGCGGCAGAGCGTGCGCGTCCCGGATATCGATTTGGCCGCCATAGCCGCCATGTACGGCCAGCAGGCGGTGGCGCAAAATGTCAGTAGGTAACCCGGGTCGCCCGGCGGACGGCACGGTCTCTGATGAGGCGGTCTACGACAGCGCCGCTTCCGAGACCACCGTTGCGGACGGCGCTGCTCCCTCCAATGTTTCGGACACCACGGCCAGCCAGCCTGCCACCGCGCCCAGGCTGAACGTCGTCGGCCGGGTGGAATCCTGGCTGCTGGACGGCAAGCGGGCCCGGTACGGCACCTCCATCCTACGCATCCTGCTCGGCGTCTGTGCGGTGGCAATCGTCGTCACCAACTTCACGGACCGCAAGTACATCTGGGGCACCGCCTCCGGCTGGGCGCAGCCCTACCGGGATGACAGCATCTGGAATTTCTGGCTGTTCAAGTTCTTCGTCGCCGGGGATCCGGACTGGCTGCTGGTGGTCAAGATGGCACTCTTCGCCCTCTTCGGCGTGCTGATGACCTTGGGCTGGCGCACCCGCATCGTCACCATTGTGACGCTGCTGATGTTCACCTCGCTGGCGGCCCTGGGTCCGACCTCGTCGGACTCCGCGGATAACGCCTTCCGCATCATGCTGATCTACAGCGCCTTCACGGACGGTTCGCTGAAGTGGTCCCTCGACGCCCGGCGCCGTCGGCTGCGGGGCGAGAAGTCGGGAGGCCGACGGAGCTCGCTGGCGCCGCGGACCCTGGTGCCGCTCTGGTTCGGGACAATTGTCCACAACCTCGCCGTCGTCGCCATCGGCGCCCAGGTGATCATCATCTACATGGTCGCCGGCCTCGCCAAGGCGCGCGGCACGTGGTGGCGGGACGGAACCGCCATCTACTACCCGATGCATTCGGAAAACTTCAGCCCCTGGCCCGATCTGAACCATCTGCTGGTCAGCAATGACCTCATGGTGCACCTGATTTCCTGGGGCTCGGTGGCCATCCAGATCCTGTTCCCGCTGCTGCTGCTGACCCGGTGGACGCGCCGCCTGGCCGTCCTGGGCATGATCTGCATGCACGCGGGCATCGGCATCTTCCTGGGCCTGAGCGTGTTCTCCCTGGCGATGGTGGCAGCGGATGTCATCTACCTGCGGGACTCGACCATGGATTCGATAGCGGGGTGGTTCCGGCGACGGATGAGCCGGAACAAAGAACCGGACCCCGCACCCGCCTGATGCAGCTGCCCCGCCGTATGTGCACAATAAAATAGTTTTTGGTGCACTTACTGCGGGGCAGTTGCCTGGGGTCAGCGCGTCAGAGGCCCAGTTCCGGCGCCCCGAGCCCGAAGACGTCCTTGAGGGCGGCCTGCGCCGCGTACCAGCCGCACATGCCGTGCACCGCGGGTCCGGGCGGGGTCGACGACGAGCACAGGTAGACGCCCCGGGCCGGGGTCCGCCAGGGGCTGGCCGAGATGACCGGGCGCTTGAGCAGCTGCCAAATCGTTACCGCGCCGGCGCTGAAGTCCCCGCCGATGTAGTTCGGGTTGTATTCGCTGTACTCCTGCGCGGTGATGACGTTCCGGGCCAGGACAACGTCGCGGAATCCCGGCGCGAAACGCTCGATCTGGCTGGTCACCGCCTCCGCCATGTCCACCGTTGAACCGGCCGGAACATGGGTGTACGTCCACAGCGCGTGCCTGCCCGCCGGTGCCCGGCTGGGATCATAGGGGGTCGGCTGGCTGACCAGCACGTACGGGTTGGCCGGGTGCCGGCCGGCCGCCACCTCCGCCTCGGAACGGGCCAGCGCGGCGCGCGTCCCGCCCAGGTGCAAAGTGGGGGCCAGCGCCAGTTCAGGGTTGCTCCAGGGCACCGGCCCGGAGAGCGCAAAGTCCACCTTGCACACCGCGTTCCCATACCTGAACGATGCCAGCTTGCGGAGGTAGCCCGCGGGCAGCTCCGGTGCGGCAATCTGGGCCAGCGCCGCCGCGGATACGTCCAGCAGCACCGCCCGCGCCCCGGTCTCCGCCCGGGCCTGCGCCAACGTGGAAATGGTGGTGTCCAGGACGATTTCGCCGCCGTGCGCCCGCAGATCCCCCGCCATGGCCTCAGCAATCACCTGCGATCCGCCCAGCGGGACGGGCCAGCCGCGGGCATGGGCGTGCGCGCCCAGCAGCATGCCGGCGCCGGAAGTGGAAAGCCGCGGCATCTTGCCGATCGAGTGCGCATTTACCCCGGAAATCATGGCCGGAGCCACGTCCTCCCGGAAGCGCACATTCCACAGCGGGCTGCCCTGCTCCAGCGTCCGCAGCGCGTACACCAGAGCCGCCCACGGGTTCTGCGGCATCCGCAGCAGCTGATGCTGGGTAAAGTCCGTGACGCCGTCAAGCAGTCGCAGCACGGGCGCGAAGAGGCTCCGGTAGGCGGCACCGTCGCGCCCCAGCCCGGCCGCCGTGCGCTCCAGGTCCCGGTACGCAATCCCGGCCCGGCCGCCGTCGAGCGGGTGCGCGTAGGAAATCTCCGGCACCACCAGCCCGATCCGCCGGTTCAGTTCGAACGCCTGGAAGAACGGGGAGGCCAGCGCCATCGGATGCACCGCGGAGCAGACATCGCTCAGGAATCCGGGAAGAGTGAGCTCGGAACTGCGCGTCCCACCGCCAATGCTGGAGGCCTTTTCGTAGACCCGCACCTTCAGCCCGGCCCTGGCCAGCGTGACCGCGGCGGCAAGGCCGTTTGGTCCGGATCCGACGACGACGGCGTCAGTCATGGTCCGCGCCTTTCTGCTGCCTGGCGTGGGGCACGGTTTCCTTCACGGCCACTGATGCGGGGCCGTTCTGAGGCGCCGCACGACGGCGGGCAGGCCGGCCGATCTTCCGGGCCAGGCCCCGGGCGCCGGCCAGCACGGCCCTCAGCCTCCCGGGCGCCTCCCGGCGCACCCGCAAGGCTCCGGAGAGCAGCCGGTACTGCAGCGGCTTCAGCGGCACATCAAAGGTGGTGGGCAGCACCACCACGTTCTTGGAGAAATTGCGTTTGAAGGTGGTCACGTTCGCCAGCGAAGGATAGGTTTCACTCACAATGCCGGTCAGTCCGCAGCTGTGGTTGCCGCGCTCCCTGAGCATCCGGAAACTCTCCCACAGCAGCAGGTAGGGCGCAAAGGTCCGGCGCCCCTCGGCGGAGCTGGCTGCGAAGTAGTAGACCGAGTAGCCGCGGAACTCGGTGGTGATCAGCCAGGAGATCGCCTTACCGTCCAGATACGCGACCAGCAGCTCGGTGTAGTCCGCGAGAGAGTCCAGCAACGTCTGGTAGTAGCCGGAGGCGAATGAGGAGAACTCATCGCGGGCCGCGGTTTCCGCCATGATCGGAAAAAGCTCGCGGCGGAACAGCTCCGCGCGCTCCGCACGATCGATGGTCCGGATCACCACGCCGGCACGGGTGGCCTTCCGGATCGATTGGCGCGCATTGGGCCTGAAACTGGCCAGCATGACCTTTTCATCCTGGGTCAGGTCGACCACGATTTCCCGGTCGTACCAGCCGGGTTCGAGCGCCTTGGCCACCGGAGGCTGCGGGTGCTGCACCTGCAGCCGCACGAAGACCGGGTCCACCCGGTGGTCGGCCCCGAACTGCGCCCGCAGCGTGTCCAGCAGCCGCCTCTCCGCCGCCGGCGTCCGCTCGGCAAACCAGACCGGACCGTTCACCACCACCATCGACTCACGCAGGCGCCGGGTGGAGTGCAGGTAGCTGGCCACTGCCACCAGGCCTCCACCGCGGCCATCGGGCTCAAAGTAGGCAAAAATACCGAACGGCTTCCGCCCTGTTTCGCGCTCAAACCGTGCCCACTGCGGCGTCTGTTCCAGCGGCACCACGGTGCCCGGGTAGCCGGCGATCAGCGCGTCGAAGCGCTGGGAGGTCAGCTCTTCATAACGCAAGTGCTCCGTGTTCACCGGGGCGGTTCTCCTTGTGCTGTGGTCGGTCGGTTGGCTTCCAACGCTACCCGAGCGCGGCCCGGGCGGTCACCGCAGGGCCGGCAGCGGCCGACTCAAGGACCCCGGCCAGCGGATCGTCGGCACCGGCCCGCCGGACGACGTCGTACGCCGGATGCAGGGCGTCGCGCACCACCAGGCCCATCACCGCCAGCGTGGCCAGCACGTGCAGCGCCACGGCGAGCACAAAGTAGGGCATGTCGATGGCATGCTGGGCGTTCCCATCGCCCAGTTGGCGGCCCAGGAAAAGCAGCAGGGCCAGGAACTGCAGGATCTCAGTCGCCTGCCAGAGCAGCGCCGTTGTCCACCGGGGCCGGGCCAGCGCCAGCAGCGGCAGCAGCCACACCACGTGCTGCGGGGCCGCATGCTTGTCCGCCAGGAAATAGGCGGCCACCAGCAGGAAGGCCAGCTGACCCAGCCGGGGCGGCCGGCGGGCGGCGAACACCAGCCAGACCACGCCCGCCGCCGCCAGCAGGAACAGCACGAGTTGCGCCACGTCGGCACTGGCCGGCCCCAGCGTCCGCAGGCCCAGCCGCGCCGCCAGCAGGTTGTACGCGCCGTAGATCGAGGCTGTAGTGGCCTGGTTGGCCAGCCCGTCGTCCCAGTAGCCGGCCCAACCCATCGGGTTCAGCACCAGCACGGGCAGGTTCACCACCACCCAGCCGACGACGGCGGCCGCTAACGTTTCGACGAAGGGCAGGACCCGGCGGGCGCGCAGCGCAAGCAGCAGGATGGCCAACAGCACCAGCAGCGCGTACGGCTGCACGCTGGCGGCCAGGCCCAGGACGGCGCCGGCCGCGAACGTCCGGCGGCGGGCGAAGAGCAGCATTCCGACCGCCACCAGCGCCGCGGCCCAGACATCCCAGCTGGTCAGGGCCGTGAAGAGCAGCACCGGGCTGGCCGCAATGAGGGCGGCGTCCCAGGGGCGGCGCCGGACGCTGCGGGCGGTCGCTAGCACCGCCACCATCCAGACGACGACGATCAGGGTGGCATTGACGTCAAAGTACGCCAGCTGCCGCGTGGCTCCCTGGCCGGCCGCGGCCGTGAGCCACGCTGTAATGCCGGCTATGAACCCGGTCATCGGCGGGTAGTCGAAGCCGGCGGAGCCAGAGTAGGGGAAAAATGCGGCCAGACCATTATCCCGGAAGGTGTTCGGGATCTCGGACCAGCAGGTCGTGGAGTATTGGTCCGGCGTGCTCCAGCCGGCCTGCCGGCAGTGGAACTTGAACAGCACGGCCCCGACGGCGGAGACCAGGACCATGATCAGCAGCACGCGCTCGACGGTGAAGAAGCCGGGCCGTACGATGCCCGGTGCGGTGCGGCGGCCGAGCGGGCCGCCCACCACCTCCGTCATCCGCCGCAGCAGCGGATCGCTGCGTGAAGGCACAACTATGCGGGCGCGCCTGTGATGCGCCGTGTGGGCGGGTTCCTCCATGGTTTTGAGCATACCGCGCCGTTCGTTGCACCCGGCTTTGCACCCGTTGAGAACGCACTTCGCGCCCATGTTTTTCGCCAACACGGGCGCGAAGTGTCCCCTCAAAGGGGGCGCTCCCTTTGGTCACCGGATGTTCATCATGTTCAGCTGGTGGATGTTGCGCTGGTGCTGCTCGCGGACCCGGTCGATCCGGGCCTGGTCGATCGGCGAGAAGAAAATCCGCTTGATGGACGAGATGGAAGGCATAACGTTCATGGCTGTCACCCCCTTGCGCTGTGGGTTCGGACGGGTGGACCGGCTGTGCGCCGAGGTGCCTGTGGAGGGAGCCACTGCACGTCCTTTCATGAAGAAACTGATTGATGGTTTTGGGCGCGGCAAATAAAGCCAATTACTTTCGGTAATGAAGGCCTTATCCGGACACAAAAGTGCGCGAATAGTTTTGTACCTGTTTTCCAGCGTCAGCTGCGAGTGGAGTTACTGCCCTGCCGTCATCGGGTTGCAGCCCGGCGAAAAGAGCGCCAATGATCCCTGGAGTAAATAGGACCTGCTGTGAAAGGGAGCCATACCAGGAGATTGGCGCTAATGCGCCGGGGTCCTTTAGCCGGACCGAAGGGCGCGACGAGCAGGGGCCGAACGGGTGATAACTGCTCCGGCGTATGCGGTCATGCCGTTCTGTCCGGTCTTCGTTGCTGTAATCATTTTGAGGCCTCCTTTTCTCTCGTGCGCTTACGTCCAGGCGGAGCGCTCTGAACTCTGTAAATAAAGGTACCTCATCAATTGCGCGCTGCCTACCGAATCAATGGATTTCTTTGGAAATCTTTTAGAGATTTAGGAGCGCTTGGCCTAAACTCGGCTTTCCGGTGTTCCAGCACCGCTTCCCGTTAGTCATTTTCCTACAGGCCCCACTGCTCGATGGCGGGCGTGCGCTTGTCCCAACCCAGCGTGCAGACCTTGGCGGTGCCGAGAACAAAATGCCGCCCCTCAGCGGCAGCGAGCGTCAGCCAGCGGGCCGTCAGCACACGGAGGAAATGCCCATGGGCAACCAGCAGCGCGTTGGCCACCACCTTTCCGTCCGGCTGCGGGCTCAGCACCCGGGCGATGATGGAATCCGCGCGGGCGGCCACCTGGTCGAGTGTCTCCCCATTGGGGACCCCATCCGTCCAGATCAGATAGCCGGGGTTCTTCGCCCGAACGTCGGCACTGTTGATGCCCTCGTAGTCGCCGTAGTCCCATTCGTGGGCTGCGGGTTCGACGACGGCGTCCGGGTATCCGGCCAGCGCGGCGGTGCGGCGGGCGCGCTGCAGCGGAGAGGTCAGCACCAGGTCGAAATCCAGGCCGCTCAGCGCGGGCCCGGCTGACCTGGCCTGCTCCTCGCCTTTGTCTGTCAGCGGCAAATCCGTCAGTCCGGTGTACTGCCCGCTTCTGGACCATTCCGTCTCGCCGTGCCGCAGCAGCCAGAGCTTGGGCGCGGCCATCTTTTCGGCTGGTACTGCTTCAACACTCACTGGAGCTCCTCGTTGCCCTGATTATCGGCTGGCTGGTTGTTGCTGGGATTGCCGGCGGGGTCCGGCACGGACTCCGCCGAGGCTTCCGGCTGCTCCGCCCACCATAGCCGGAGCTTACGCCCGGCCTCGTCCGGATCCAGCGGTCCATGCTCCATCCGCTCCTCCAGCAGGAAGCGGTAGGCTCGGCCCACCGCGGGGCCGGGCGGCAGGCCCAGCAGGGCCATGATCTGGGCGCCGTCCAGGTCGGGGCGGATGGAGGCCAGCTCCTCCTGCTCGGCCAAGGCGCCAATCCGGTCTTCCAGATCGTCGTAGGCGAAGGACAGCCGGTCCGCTTTGCGCTGGTTCCGGGTGGTCACATCGGAGCGGGTCAGCCGGTGCAGCCGTTCCAGCAGCGGGCCGGCGTCGGCCACATAGCGGCGCACAGCCGAGTCGGTCCAGCCTGATTCGCCGTAGCCATAAAAGCGCATGTGCAGTTCCACCAGCCGGGCCACGGCCTTGATCGTGTCATTGTCAAAGCGCAGGGCCT
The DNA here is from genome assembly GCA_030946705.1 of Actinomycetota bacterium. Taxonomy (GTDB): domain Bacteria; phylum Actinomycetota; class Actinomycetes; order Actinomycetales; family Micrococcaceae; genus Arthrobacter_M. The sequence continues at coordinate 10,632 of JALYYI010000123.1, forward strand.
TCATCCGCTTGGCCGTCAGCTTGGCTCCCACGGCATCGTGGTGCAGGAAGCTCACCGCGCCGCCCGGTTGGAAGCGGCGCGTAGCCGGCTTGCCGACGTCGTGCATCAGCGCCGCGAAGCGGAGCACAAAATCCGGGCCCGGGACGGCACCCTCCGGGCCCGTCTCCAGTGCCGATGCCTGCTCCAGCACCTGCAGCGAATGCTGGTAGACATCCTTGTGCCGGTGGTGTTCATCCGTCTCCAGCTTCAGCGCCGGAACCTCCGGGAGCACCTGCTCGGCCAGGCCGGTCTCCACCAGGATGTCAATCCCGGCCCGCGGCTGCGCGCCGCAGATCAGCTTGACCAGTTCCTCGCGCACGCGCTCGGCGGAAATGATGCTGATCCGATCCGCCATGGCCGTCATCGCGGCGTGCACGTCGGGGTGCACGGCAATGCCCAGCTGGGAGGCAAAACGGGCCGCACGCATCATCCGCAGCGGGTCATCGGAGAAGGAGACCTCGGGGGGCGACGGCGTCCGCAGCACGCCCGCGTGCAGGTCGCGGACGCCGCCGTACGGGTCCACCAGTTCAAGCGAAGGCAAGGTGAGGGCCATCGAGTTGATGGTGAAATCGCGCCGCTGAAGATCATCCTCCAGCGAGGCGCCGAAGGCCACTTCCGGCTTCCGCGACGCGGCGTCGTAGGCTTCCGCGCGGTAGGTGGTCACCTCGATGGTCAGGGGCTTCCGGTCCCGGCCCCGCTTGCGCAGCCCGATCGTGCCGAAGGCGCGGCCGATCTCCCAGTAGGTGTCCGCCCACCCTTTAATGACTTTCAGTGTCTGGTCCGGCGTCGCGTCCGTAGTGAAATCCATGTCGGGTGAACTGCGGCCAAGGAACAGGTCGCGGACCGGCCCTCCCACCAGCGAAAGTTCGTGTCCGGCGTCCACAAAACGCCGTCCGAGTTCCAGAACGACCGGGTCCAAAGATGAGCTATCCAGAACTTGCACCATAGTCCGTTAAGAATGCCAGACTTTCCTCAGGTCCCGGGCGCCGCCCCCCGCTCCGGGCCCGCGCCACCGGCCCCGGCATGTCCTCATCCGCGGGCAAAGGTCGTTAGAGTGGACTTCATGGCCCATCCCGTCCCGAGCGCACCCAAAAGGTCCCCGTTGCCGTCGGCAATCGGCGCCCACGTGGCGCCAACGGGACACCAGCCGGTGTCGCAGCTGCCGACGGTTGAAGAGATATCCGCCGGTGGCGTCGTGGTGCAGAGGTGCGACGGCGATCTGCGGGTTGCGATTATTGCGCGCCTTAACCGCGGCGGCCGGCTTGAATGGTGCCTGCCGAAGGGCCATCCGGAGAACCAGGAAAACCACCAGGAAGCCGCCGTCCGGGAGATCGAAGAGGAAACCGGCATCAGCGGCGAGGTGCTGGCACCGCTGGGCAGCATCGACTACTGGTTCACCGTCAGCGGCCACCGGGTTCACAAAACGGTGCACCATTACCTGCTCCGGGCCACCGGTGGCCAGCTGACCATTGAAAATGATCCGGACCACGAGGCCGTGGATGTCGCGTGGGTGAAGCTGGAGGACCTGGCCAAGCGGCTCTCCTTCCCCAACGAGCGCCGCATCGTGGACCTCGCCAAGGAAGTCCTTCCCGACAGTCTCTGAGTTCCTCCCGGTGTACCGGTAAATGCCACAGTGAGATGATGGGTGGCGATGGCAAAACACCAAGCAACAGCAGCGCCGGCATCCGGTCCGCTCACGCCCGCGCCCAATTCCGCCGCGGCCCCGGGGCCCCTTCCGCTGCCGGAAACGGCCGCGCGGTCGAGCGCCAACATGGCCGTCGGCACCCTCGCCTCGCGCATCCTGGGCTTTATCAAGGGCATGGTCCTTGGCGTGGCCGTGGGCGGATCAGCCGTGGCGGACGTGTTCGACACGGCCAACAACGTCCCCAACATCATCTACCTGCTGGTGGCCGGCGGAGTATTCAACGCTGTGCTCATTCCGCAGGTCATCAAGGCCAGCAAGCAGCCGGACAGGGGCGCGGACTTCATTTCCCGCGTACTCACCCTGGCCGTGCTGGTCCTGATCGGACTCACCATCCTGCTCACGCTGGCGGCCGGACCCATCATGACGGTGCTCACCACCAACTTCTCGCAGCCCAAGCTGGCCCTGGTCACCGCCTTCGCCACGCTGCTGCTGCCGCAGATCTTCTTCTACGGCCTGTACGCCCTGCTGGGCCAGGTGCTCAACGCCCACGGCTCCTTTAAGGCCTACGCGTGGGCGCCGGCAGTGAACAACGTGGTGGCCATCGCCGGTCTGGTCACGTTCATCGTCCTCGCCGGCAGCAACGAATCCTCCCCGCACTCCATCGATAACTGGACGCCGGGCCAGACGCTGATCCTGGCCGGCAGTGCAACCCTGGGCATCGTGCTTCAGTCGCTGGTGCTGATCTGGCCGCTGAAGAGGCTGGGGCTGGGTCTGCGGCCCAGGTTCGGCCTGCGGGGCGTCGGGCTGCGCGCCACGGGCAAGATTGCCGCCTGGACGATGGCGACCATGGTGGTGGGGAATCTGACCTTCCTGCTGATCGGCAAAATTGCCACCATCGCCACCGGCGCCAAGCCGGACGGAACCATCCCGGTGGGCGCGGGGATCGCCGGCCCCTACGACCTCAACCGCGCCACCGAGGTCTACATCCTGCCGCACTCCGTCGTCGCGCTGTCCATCGCAACGGTGCTCTTCACCCGGATGGCGCGGGCCGCCTCGGACCAGGACGACGACGGCGTCCGCCAGACACTTTCGCAGGGCCTGCGGACCATGGGGGTCGCCACCGTCTTCGGTGCCGTTGCGCTGCTGATCCTGTCCGGTCCGTTCGGCGTGCTCTTCAGCGGCGGACTGCATATTGCCATCACCCTGGCCATCCTGGCTATTGGCTCACCCTTCCTGAGCGCCAATTTCATGATGAACCGGGTTTTCTACGCGGCCGAAAACGCCAGGACGCCGTTCGTGATCCAATGCATCCTCATCGTCTTCGGCGTCGGCACCGCACTGCTGGCCGGCACCCTGGCTCCGGCGCTGATCATCTACGGGCTGGCGCTCAGCTACACCCTGGGCAACATTCTGGCCGTCGTGGTGACGCACTTCTTCCTGCGCGCCAGACTGGGCAACTACGGTGCCGCCGGAATCTTCACCGCCCACCTGCGGTTCATTGCCGCCGCCGCACTCTCCGGCGCCGTCGGCGCCGGGGCGCTGTGGCTGTTGGGCGGATTCAGCGCCCAGGGCTTCTCCTGGGGGTCGCGGTACGC
>JALYYI010000132.1 GCA_030946705.1 Actinomycetota bacterium
GAGTAACGGACCCAGCCGGCCTTGGCGAGGTGGAAGACCAGGTGCAGACCGCCGTCGGCGGGGTCGGAGAAATCCAGGTCGATGAATTTCCCGTACCGGCCGACTCCGGCCAGCCGGCGCCCCTGCAGTTCCGTGTAGGGCGGACTGGCGGTCTTGAGTACGGCGAAGGATGTGATCTGCGCCTTCTCCAGCTCGGCGCCGAGCAGTTCCCGCTGCAGGAAACTGCCCAGTCCGGCCACCTCGGGTAGTTCTGGCATAGGGACATTGTGCCCTAAAAAGGCCATCCGGAGAGTGGTTATCCGGACGGTAACGGACCGGCGGTGTGCCGGACGCCGTCAGAGGATGCGGCCGATCGGCTCTTTCTTTTCGGCCTGGAAGTTGTCCTCGTTGCGACCGCGCGCCCAGTAGCCGGAGAGCGAGACCTGGGAGCGTTCCAGGCCGCGCTGCTTGAAGAGCACATCGCGCATGGCCTTCATGTATTCGCGCTCGCCATGCACAAAAACGTCCACCCGTCCTTCGCGCCACGGCGCCTCGGTGACGGCCTCAATCAGCAGCCTGCTGGTCCCCGCCGGCTCGCCCTCACGCAGCAGCCAGATGAGTTCCATTCCCGGCGGTGCGGCGATGTCCTGGATGTCCGCCTCGCCGTCGACCTCCACGAAGACCTGTCCGAAGGCACCCTCCGCCAGGGCTTCCACGGCCGCAGCGATGGCCGGCAACGCGGCCTCATCGCCGGCCAGGAGGTACCAGTCCGCCTCCGGGTTGGGGCAGTATCCGCCGCCGGGACCGGAAACGATCAGCCGGTCCCCGGGCTGCGCGGCGGCGGCCCACGGTCCGGCCAGGCCCTCATCGCCGTGCACCACAAAGTCGATGGCCAGCTCCTGTGCGATCCGGTTCACCCAGCGCACGGTGTAGGTGCGTGTTGCCGGCCACTGATCGCGCGGCATGTGTTCGCGCAGCGCAAAAACGTCCGTCGGCTCCGGGTAATCCACACCGGGCTGCAGGAAGTGGATCTTGACATACATGTCCGTGAAGCCATTCGGGATGAAATTCGCGAAGCCCTCGCCACCGGCGATGATCCGCACCATGTGTTCGCCCAGCCATTCGGTGCGCAGCACCGTCAGCGAGGCCTGCGGGCGCGGTTTTACGGCGGGGGCAACGGTCATGGTGGCTCCTGGGATCGGCGCACAAAAGGCGGGTTCGAGGCGCCCGGCGAAGGGCAGCCTAACAAGCCTATAGCGGGGGCAGACTCCAGTCGACCGGGGCCGCACCCTGGCCCTGGAGCAGATGGTTGGTCCGGCTGAAGGGTTTGGAACCGAAGAATCCCCGCGAGGCGGAGAGCGGGCTGGGATGGGCCGAGGCGACGACGGCGGTCTCGCCCAGCAGCGGCCGCAGCCGGAGCGCTTCGTTGCCCCAAAGGATGGCGACCAGGGGTTTGCCCCGGGCCACCAGTGCCTGGATGGCGGCATCGGTGATCGCCTCCCAGCCGCGGCGCCGGTGCGATCCGGCGGCCGCCGGGGAAACCGTCAGCGCGCGGTTGAGCAGCAGCACACCCCGGTCCGCCCACGGTGTCAGGTCTCCATGGACCGCGGGGATAATGCCCAGATCCGAATGAAGCTCCTTGAAGATGTTCGCCAGGCTGCGGGGCAGCGGGCGGGTCCGGCTGTCGACGCAGAAACACAACCCCACCGAATGTCCCGGCGTGGGGTAAGGATCCTGGCCGACGATCAGAACCCTGACGTCAGCCAGTGGCCGTTCGAAGGCCCGCAGCACCCGAGTTGGCGCGGGCAGGAAGCCGTGGCCCGCGTCGTGCTCCTGGCAAAGGAAACGGCCCATCCCGCGCAGCTCCTCCTCCACCGGCTCAAGGGCCGAAGCCCAGTCCGGAGCCATAAAGGACAGCGGGTCCCCGGCCAGCCGCTCCAGCGCGGCCATCTCCGGCACATCCATCTCCAGCGCGACCTGCCGGTCTAAGTCTTCCGGCAGGTCGAACAGAGCCTCGGAGTCATTCACGCCTTCCATTGTCGCGCATCGGCCTCCAGGAGCGCCCGAAGCGGGCCAGCATCCGACGAATGACAAGGGTGTGATTCGCCTATATCATGGGAAAATTGGACATTTCCGGAACCCTGATTGGAGTGTGTCGTGGCTGAAGCTGCCGGGGCAGGAGCACAGCTGGCGCTGGCGGATCTTAGTGCCGAGGACGGCCCGGAGGCGGGCCAGCGGGACACGCCGTTGAGCGAGCGGGGCCAGCAGATGCTGGCGCTGGAGCGGCAGTGGTGGAAGTACGCCGGTGCAAAGGAGCAGGCCATCCGCGAACTCTTCGATATGTCCGCCACGCACTACTACCAGATCCTCAATGCGCTGATCGATACCGAGGATGCTCTGGCGCACGATCCGATGTTGGTCAAGAGATTGCGTAGACTACGTACGTCGCGTCAGAGGGCCAGAACTGCCCGCCGCTTGGGGAACTGACGCCAACCACCGGCAATAAACCACAAGGATGCAGTAGCCACATGAGCCAATATCCGCGGGACGAATTCGACAAAGTCCCGGAAAATTCGTCGCGCCAAGGCGTCCACCGCAGTTCGGTTGAGCCGGTCAGGCGGGGTCTGGGCCCGCTGATTGCCTTCGGGATAGTTGCGCTCATTATCGGCGCGCTCGCCTTTACCGTGCTGCCAAAGCTCGGCTTCGCCGGTGCGTCGGCGTCGACTACCGCTGCCAGCTCGCCTGCAGCAGCCGGTTCGTCCAGCACTGCGGGCCAGTCCGCCTCCGCGGCGATGACCTCCAGCGTCCCGGCCACCAGCCCATCGCCTGAGGCCAGTTCCGCGCCGGCGACGACGCCCCCCGCACCTGGCGTGGACAAGTCCACCCCGGTCAGCGTGCTCAACGCCTCCGGCGTCGCCGGCCTCGCGGCCAAGTATTCCGCCACCGTCACCGCGGCCGGTTGGTCCGTGAACCAGACGGCCAACTGGGCGGGCGCCGCGCAGCCCAGCTCGGTGATCTTCTACAACGGGGCCGCCCAGAAGGGCAATGCCGACGCCCTCGGCTCGCTGCTGGGGATCACCCGGCTGATTGACACCGCCGAGCTGCAGGTGCCACTGGCCGTCGTCATCGGACCGGGCGCCAACTAACATCAGCCGGATCGGTCCGGTTCGCGGGAGTTGCGCCCGCGGTCACGTCTGCATAACTTTCGCGGCGGCCAGCGTGCCCCTCGGCGCGCGGACCGGTGACCGAGGTTACAGTGATTCCTGAACCCGCCGCACACCGCGGCGCGGACAGCAACGGGCGGCGCGACGGGAGGCACGGCATGGCGCAGGGGATCGTAAAATGGTTCACCGCGGAAAAGGGCTACGGCTTCATCACCGTCGACGGCGGTGCCGGCGACGTCTTCGTGCACTGGTCCGCCATCGAGATGCAGGGGTACCGTTCGCTCGAAGAGGGCCAGCGGGTCGAATTTGAAGTCGGCGAAGGCCAAAAAGGGCCGCAGGCGGAAAACGTCCACCCAGCCTGAGCCGGCTGTCTACAATTTTGGAGTCCGCATCACGTGAAGCACGCACGCGCAATGATTACCGCCGGGATCGCCGCCGCCGTCCTGGCCACCACCGGCTGTGGCAGCGTGGCCGGCAATGCGCGCACGGCCACGGTGGATGCCAGCGGCGACGGCGTGCTGAAGGTCGGGCTGCTCCTGGACAGTTCCGGCGCACAGGACTTCATTAACAGCTCCGAGAGGACCGCGGCCAGGCTGGCCGTCAAACAGATCAATGCCACCGGCGGCCTCAAGGGCAAGCCGGTCCAGCTGCTTCCGGACCAGCCGGGCACCGCCGTCACCTCGCAGGCCAATGCGCTGGTCGCCGCCGGGGCCGATGTGGTGATCGGTCCGACGGATTCAGCGAAGGCGCAGGCCGCCATAAATATCCTCAGCAGGGCCAAGGTGGCACTCATTTCGCCCGCCAACACCGCCGCCGGTCTCAGCGAGGTCAACAGCGCGGGCTATTACTTCCGCACCCAGGCTCCGGACACGCTGCAGGGCACGGTGCTGGCCAGGCTGGCCACCGGAATCGGCAAGAAAGTTGCCGTGCTCCACGAGGAGGGCAGCTACGGCACCGAGGTCGGAGATGCCGTCACGGCGGCGCTGAAGAGCGCGGGTGCGGACATTGCCGCCAATGAGCAGGTCAAGCCGTCCGCCCCTGCGGACGCGGTCGCGAAGATCAAAGCCGCCGCCCCGGACGCCGTCATTGTGGTGGCGCGCGACGGCGGCCAGGCCGTCCTGGCCGAGGTGGCCAACGCGGGCATCCCCGGTTCAAAGCTGGTGCTCAGCGACGGTGTGACGGGCAACTACGGAACCGGGCTGGCCTCGGAGGCGCTCAACGGAACGCACGGAATCCTGCCCGGCGTTTTCCCGACGGCGGCCTTCCAGAGCCAACTGCTGGGTGTTTTTTCGTCGCTGAAGGACATGACATATGCGCCGGAGACCTATGACGCCGTGATGCTGGCAGCACTTGCGGCCACGGCGGCCGACGACGACGCCGGCGCCTCGATTGCCTCCCAGCTGATCTCGGTTTCCGGTGGAACGGTGCCAGGTGCCGCCGCGGGTGTCCCCTGCACAGGCTACCCGGATTGCTCGGCCCTGCTGAAGGAGAAGAAGGGCATTGACTACGACGGGCTTTCCGGCCCGGTCAATTTCGACAGCAGCGGGGACATCACCACCGGGAACTACGTGGTGTACACCTATGGCGCGGACAACCAGGCGGCCATGACCGGCACGGAAAAGGCAACCAAGCCGTCGTCGTAATCCCCACGAACGTAATCCCCCGAAGCGGAACGCGGCCGCGAGGTTCAGGCCTACGGATGGTTCCGTTCCGGCGCGCTGACTTCGGCCAGCCGGCCGATGCGGCTCTGCGCGAGGTTCTGCAGCAGAGCCTGCGGATCCATGAACACCTCGGCCGCCCCGGCCTCGCGCAGCTCCGCCTCGCTGGTCCCGCCGCAGGTCAGTCCGATGGCGGGGATGCCCAGTTCCGAAGCCGCGTAGACGTCCCACACGGCATCGCCGACGAAGACGGCGTTCTCCGCCTCAAGCTTGCCAGCCTTCAGGGCCGCGACCAGGATGTCCGGGGAAGGCTTGCTTTTCTTGGCGTCGGAGGAACTCGTCGCGGCGTCGATGCAGGCATCGGCGTCCAGGGCTGCGCGGAGGACGCCGAGCTCGCGCTTCGGGGCCGAGGAGGCCAGGACGACGGCGAGGCCCACATCGCCGCATTGGACCAGCAGCTCCTTGGCATACCTGAACGGCCGCAATGAGGACCAGTGGGTGGAAAAGATGGCGCTGTGCGAGGCCTGGATGATGGTGTCGGCGTCCCGGTCACGGCCGTCCCCGAGCAGATGGGCGATAATCCTGTCACCGCCCATGCCGACGGCGCGGTGGATGGAGGCCATCTGCACGTCGTGTCCCGCCTGCCGGAAGGCCTGCCACCAGGCCAAGGTGTGCAGGTAGCTGGAATCTATCAGGGTGCCGTCCACATCGAAGAGAACCCCGCGCATCTTGGGTCCGTGCTGGGTCATGATTCCTCCCGGTCTAGGTTGCGGCCTCGGCCATCAGGGCGAAAAGAGCATTGCCGTAGGCTTCGGCCGGATCCGCGTCCTCGTACACCATCGTCCGGGCGGGCCGCTCCAGCTCTACTTGGAACTGCACCGCTCCACCCTCGTGGACCACCCTGCACAGCGATTTGAAGGCCTTCCCCAACAGCTCGCGCAGCTGGTCTTCCCTCGGCAGCCAGAGCGAGTCCTCCAGCTGCACCGAGTCCAGCGCCCACTCGGTGGTGCCGTTCATGCCCAGGATGGTTCCGGTCGGGTAGGCGCGGGCCTCGATGGTCATATCACTGATCACGAACACCTCATTGGCGTCCAGGGCATCCGCGCTGTCTATGAGCCGCTCAATGCAGAAGTGGTCGCCCGGGATGGGTGCCCAGCGCAGGCCGGAGCGTCGCAGCGCCCGGGCCAGGTCAATCGAGATCATGGCCTTCGCGAGCTCCCGGTCCGCCGCGGCTGCAGCGGCGGGGACCCCTTGATGCCGTCGCCGTGGCCCATTCCCCGGATGGCCTCCACCATGGCGTCCACCGCGTTCGTCTTCGCTTCCCAGCCGAGCTGGCGGCGGATCTTCTCCGTGCTTAGCAGCGGCGTCTGGGAACCCATATCCACCCATCCCGGGTCCGAGCTCTGCAGCCGCAGATGCCAGGTGACCGCGGCCAGTGCGCGCAGAACCGGCAATGGCAGGTTGATCACCCGTCGGGCGCCCAGGACCCAGCCCACCAGCTGGGGAGTAAGGACCGGCTCGGCTGCAACATTGAACGCACCACCCGCCCGCTGGTCGATCACGCGCCAGTACGCGTCAGCCACGTCGTCGGCGTGCACCGCCTGGAAGGTCAGCTCCGGCGGCAGCGGCAGCAGCGGGATCGTCATTTTGTAGGCCAGGTACTTCGGCACCAGCGGCCCCAGGAAAAGCCGCCCGATTTCACTGCCCGCTCCGCGCTGGAAGATCACGCCCGGGCGCAGCCGGCTGACCACGGTCTCCGGGTGCTCCGCTTCAAAGGCGTCCAACAGCCTCTCGTTGGCGGCCTTATGCCGGCTGTAGTGCGAGGTGTGGATACCGCCGGTGGGCCAGGTCTCGTCCACCTGCCGTATTTTGGGGCCGGGACTGTAGGCGCCGACGGAGGACGCGACGACGATGTGCTTGACACCAGCGGCCGCGGAGGCCAGCAGGACGTTTTCCATCCCGGTGACATTGGTGCGGAACATGGTGCGCTCGTCATGATTGGGCTGCAGGACCCAGGCCAGATTCACCACGGCGTCCACGCCAGCCAGGATTTCGCTCAGCCGCGGCTGGGAATCCGGGGCCCCAATGTCCAGTGCATGCCATACTGCGCCGGCGTACGGTTCCTCGCTTTGCGCCGGAGTGCGCCGGGCGATTCCGATCAACGATTCGATTCCTGGTGCGTGCCGCAGGCGCCGCAACAGGGCGGTGCCCACATTCCCGGTGGCTCCGACGACGGCGATGTGCATGAGGGTCTCCTCCCGGATGTGGTTTCGACGCTACCGCACGGCGACGACGGCGGGAAGCCCTCGATCGTTGCTCCTGAAGCTAAGTACGCTTATTGTTGGTGGGAAGTCAGGGCTGTGGGGATGTCAGGGTTGTTAGGAATCTAGGCCGGACGATGGGATCCGGGGTTCTGTTGAGGAAGCACGCCGCCAACCAGGGACAGGGGAACGGGCCATGACCGAATCCATACCGCCAACGGCGGACAATCCAGCGCGTCGCCGGGCCAACGGACCGACGGCCAACGATCCGGGTGCGCCCGTAGATCGGGAGCCGGGCGCGCCGGCCGGCGCGGACCGGGCCGGGATCAGCGGGGCCGGGATAGAGCGCGGGGCGGCCTCGGCGGTAAAGCCCTCTGGGCCGCCGGTGGCCGCAACGTCCCCGGTCACCAGAACCGCAGCAGTCTGGGTCGCCGTGGCTGTGGGGTTGACCGTGCTGGTGCTGCTCATTATTTTCATCCTGCAGAACCAGGATCAGGTGCTGGTCCGGTTCCTGGGGATGCAGGGCTCGCTGGCTCTTGGCGTGGCCCTGCTCATCGCGGCCGTAGGCGGCGGAATCCTGGTGGCCCTTGCCGGCGGGGCCCGCATCATCCAGCTGCGGATTCACGACCGCCGCCGGAGGAAACGAGTCAGGTCCTGACCAGTCAGTCCCTAAGGGGAACGCCCTTCGCATCACGGCGGAACGGCTCGGCGCCGACCAGGATCATGATGCCCTCAATAAATCCCCAGATTGCGACGAAAGGCGCCAGGAACCCAAAGGAAACCACGGAGATCAGCAGCTGGGCAATCGCGATGCCCGTCCGGCCAAGGTAGAAGTTGTGAATGCCGAGCCAGCCCAGGAAGATGCCCAGCAGGCCGGCCACCAGCTTGGACTTCGGTTCGCCAATCTGGCCGTAACCCGGCGGGTAACCCGGCTGGGAATAGCCCTGCGGATAGCCGGGCTGGGAATAGCCCTACGGATAGCCGGGCTGGGAATAGCCCTGCTGTGAAAAGCCTTCCTGCTGATAGCCCTGTTGCGGATAGATCTGCTGCCCGTAGGGTGGTTGCCCATACTGCTGCTGCCCATACTGCTGCTGCCCATACGGCGGCTCCCCATGGGACGGGGCAACGGATTCCGGGTTTGCGTGCGGCGGCGCGGAAGGGCCGCCGCCGTCGTCCTGAACGCGGTAGGAGGTCGGCTCCGGTGTAGCCGGGAACTTTGGTGCTGGGCTCTCTGGCGCTCCCCGGTCAGCGGCTCCCCGGTCAGCGTCTGTCTGGTCCGCCTCGGACGGGCGGTCAGGGCTCGGGTTCTCGCTCATTTTTCTCCTCATTACGTGCTCGAGATTGTCGTTTTCAAAAGATGCGTGCCCAGGAATATATCGCCGCTTTCAACGCTATTGCATACGCACCTGGGATTCTAGGCTTTGGCGGGCCCAATCGGCGCACCCGGCGGCGCGTCGCGGGGGTGCCGTGGTGAACGTGCGGCGCATATGCGGTTCGCCCATGGCACAAGTTGCACAGATCCGCTTGCACTCTCCCCCCTCGAGTGCTAATTATGGAGTTAGCACTCTCCGGCGCTGACTGCTAGAAATCGGCCGGTACCGGAGCAAGTGAACAGTTACCAGTGTGGTGAGAGCCAGCCGGCCGGCGTAAAGAGATCGCCACGCCCACGGCTCGTCCGTCGCGGGCACCGCAGCCTGGTCCCTGAATCCAAAATGACTGTCCCGAAAGGACTGAAGCCTACATGGCCAAGATCATTGCATTCGATGAAGAGGCACGCCGCGGCCTCGAGCGCGGGTTGAACATCCTCGCGGACGCCGTCAAGGTCACCTTGGGCCCGCGTGGACGCAACGTCGTGCTGGAAAAGAAGTGGGGCGCCCCGACGATCACCAACGATGGTGTTTCCATCGCCAAGGAAATCGAACTGGACGTTCCTTACGAGAAGATCGGCGCCGAGCTGGTCAAGGAAGTTGCCAAGAAGACGGACGACGTTGCCGGCGACGGTACGACGACGGCCACCGTGCTGGCCCAGGCCCTGGTCAAGGAAGGCCTGCGCAACGTCGCAGCCGGAGCTGACCCTTTGAGCCTGAAGCGCGGCATCGAGAAGGCTGTCGAAGCCGTCATCGCCCAGCTTCTGGATTCCGCCAAGGAAATCGAAACCAAGGAAGAGATCGCCGCTACGGCGTCCATTTCCGCGGGCGATCCCGAAATCGGTGCCCTGATTGCCGAGGCACTGGACAAGGTTGGCAAGGAAGGTGTTATCACCGTCGAGGAGTCCAACACCTTCGGCCTGGAGCTTGAGCTCACCGAGGGTATGCGCTTCGACAAGGGCTACATCTCCGCTTACTTCGTGACAGATGCCGAGCGCCAGGAAACGGTCCTTGAGGACCCGTACATCCTGATCGTCAACTCCAAGATCTCCAACGTCAAGGACCTGGTCGCGGTCTTGGAGAAGATCATGCAGTCCTCCAAGCCGCTGCTGATCATCGCCGAGGACATCGAAGGTGAGGCCCTGGCCACGCTGATCGTGAACAAGATCCGCGGCACCTTCAAGTCCGTTGCCGTCAAGGCTCCGGGGTTCGGCGACCGCCGCAAGGCCCAGCTGGCCGACATCGCCATCCTCACCGGTGGCCAGGTCATCGCCGAGGAAGTCGGCCTGAAGCTGGAGAACACCACCCTTGAGCTGCTGGGTAAGGCGCGCAAGGTTGTTGTCACCAAGGACGAGACCACCATTGTTGAAGGCGCGGGCGACGCTGACGCGATTGCCGGCCGGGTGGCCCAGATCCGCGCCGAGATCGAGAACACCGACTCGGACTACGACCGTGAGAAGCTGCAGGAGCGCCTGGCCAAGCTGGCCGGCGGCGTTGCAGTCATCAAGGCCGGTGCCGCCACGGAGGTTGAGCTCAAGGAGCGCAAGCACCGCATTGAGGACGCTGTCCGCAACGCAAAGGCTGCCGTTGAAGAGGGCATCGTCCCCGGCGGTGGAGTGGCCCTGATCCAGGCTGGCGTCAAGGCGTTCGCGAACCTCTCGCTCACCGGCGACGAGGCAACCGGTGCCAACATCGTCCGCGTGGCCCTCGAGGCTCCGCTGAAGCAGATCGCCTTCAACGCCGGCATGGAGCCCGGCGTTGTTGTCGACAAGGTCCGCGGCCTGCCCGCTGGCCACGGTCTGAATGCCGCCACCGGCGTGTATGAGGATCTGCTGGCCGCCGGCGTCAACGACCCGGTAAAGGTGACCCGCTCTGCTCTGCAGAACGCTGCATCGATCGCCGGTCTGTTCCTGACCACGGAAGCGGTTGTGGCCGACAAGCCGCAGAAGAACGCTCCTGCTGGTCCGGGTGCTGACGAGATGGGCGGCATGGGCGGCTTCTAAGCCACCCTGTGCTGAACTGAGGCGCGAAAGGCGCCTCTGCTACGCGAGCAGTAAGATTCCGGGGAAAAGCGTCTCGGAATCCATCCTCGCTTCAGCAGGGGCGCCTTTCGCATGTTCGGCGCCTCTGCTACGCGAGCAGTAAGTTTCCGGGGAAAAGCGTCCCGGAATCCATCCTCGCTTCGGCAGGGGCGCCTTTCGTGCGCCGGGACCCGGGTGGCTTGGAGCCGACCCTATTTCTGAAAGTATGGGGCTATGACGATTGTTGCTGCTGCTGACGGATCGGCCCTGGGGAATCCGGGGCCTGCGGGATGGGCCTGGTATGTGGATGATTCATGCTGGCGGGCGGGGGGGTGGCCGCATGGGACGAACAACCAGGGTGAGCTGATGGCCGTGCTGGATCTGTTCCGGTCCACTGAGCATGTGGCGGATGAGCATCTGCGGATCCTTTGCGACAGTCAATACGTCATCAACTGCGTCACCAAATGGATGCAGGGCTGGAAACGCAAGGGCTGGCGCAAGGCCGATGGCAAGCCTGTGCTCAACGTGGAACTCCTGCAGGGCATCGACGCCGCCATCAAAGGACGCGATTACAGCTTTGAATGGGTCAAGGGCCATGCCGGCCATGATCTCAATGAAGCGGCCGATGAGCGTGCGCGCGCGGTGGCCACGGCCTACCAGAAGGGGACTGCGGCGCCCGAGGGGCCAGGCTTTCCCGGCATGGCCGCAGTAGCGCCGGGTGGCCGGACCGCTGCCAGCGGCTCCGGAGGCGCTGGCCTCATCGCCGCCCGGCCGGGAACCGGCGGCGCCTGGGCGGCCGCAGCGGAAGAGCCGGACCTGTTCTCAGTGCTGCTCGACGAGGATTTTGAGGCCGAGGGCGTGTCGGTGGCGGACCAGATTGTGGCTCTGGAGCGGGAGCTGCTGAACCCTGCGGTGCGCGCCGATGCGAGCCGGGTTGCGGTACTCCTGGACCCGGACTTCGAAGAGTTTGGGGTCTCCGGCCGGACGTGGACCAGGGACGCAATGCTGGCTTCGCTCGCGGAAGAAGCCTCGGCCGATGTCTCCCTCGATGTGCTCAATGTCGATGTGCTCGACGACGCCACCGCTCTGCTGACATACCGGACGGCCGGCCGCGCCGGAAGCGCCCTGCGCAGCTCGCTGTGGCGCCGCTCCGCGGGACAATGGCGGCTCCGGTTCCACCAGGGAACGCCGGAGGTATAGCCGGCCTCCCGCCGTCGACGGCTCTGACCCGGCCTGTGCCGTCGACGGCCATCAATCACGGAGTGAACAGCCGGGTGTTGGCCTCCTCCGCCTGCGCGTACTGGGTGGCGGCCATCGAAAGGGCGGCGCTGATGCTCTCCAGCGAAGCCTCGACGCGCAGCTGCGTATTCCGCCAGTCCGCCATCAGGCTCTGGAAGTTGGTTGCCGCGGCGCCGCTCCAGCTGCCTTGCAGGTCCAGCAGATTGCGCTGCATGGTGTCCACCTCGGACCGCAGCTGGTCGATGGAGATCTTGACGGCCTGGCTCTTGGCGGCAAGCTCGTCGCTGTTGACGTGAAACTGTGCCATCGAAGTGGCCTCCTCGGAAGAGAGCGGTGCTTTGGTCCTTCCGAGCCTAGGTTCCGCCGGCTGGCGCGGCCAGCGGGCAAGGCGTGCATGTGCTTACCAGCGCGTGCTTGTTCCCCGGTGCAGGAGTGGTGAAGCTCGGAAGGACCTGTGGCCGATGTCCTGCGCCGCTGGTTCCCCGGACTCCTCAGCATCCTCACCGGACCGGGAGTCCCGCTCATTCTCCGTTCCGGGCCGCTCCAGCTGCTCGGTGGCGACCGTGTCCGGTGGCTCGGCCGGGTCTTCGAAGGGCAGCCGGATGGTCAGCGTGGCGCCGCCGCCGGATGTCTGGCTCAGCCGGACGGATCCTTCATGGGATGCCACGATGGCCGAAACTATGGCCAGTCCCAGCCCGCTGCCGCCGGTGTCCCTGTTGCGCGACGAATCGGCGCGGTAGAAACGCTCGAAAATGCGCGGCGCTTCCTCTTCCGAGATGCCGGGACCATGGTCACGGACCTGCAGCACGGACTCGCGCGCCCCTTCCGCACCCTCGGTCCCGACCGCGATCTCCACGGGGGAGTCATCCGGGGTGTAGCGCAAGCAGTTGCCCATCAGGTTTGCCACCACCTGGCGCAGTTTCGCCTCATCGCCGCTGGTGGGGGCGCTGGTGCCGCGCCCGCCGTGGAGCCCGACGACGCGGATGTCCCGGCGCGGGGCGGAGGCCCGGGCATCAATTGCGGCGTCGTGGCCCAGCAGGAGTAAGTCGACAGGTTTGCGCTGGAGCGGGCGTTGCTCATCTATGCGGGCCAGCATCAGCAGGTCCTCCACCAGCGCACCCATGCGCTTGGCTTCGCTTTCGATCCGGCCCATCGCCGTGGACACATCATCGGGCCCCGTCAGGGCGCCGTGCCGGTACAGTTCGGAGAAGCCGCGGATGGTGACCAGCGGAGTCCGCAGCTCATGCGAGGCATCGGCTACGAAGCGGCGCATCCGCCGCTCCGACGCGGTGCGCGCGGCAAAGGCGGCTTCAATATGTGCCAGCATGGCATTCAGGGAACCGGACAGCCGGCCCACTTCCGTGGTCGGATTTTCAATCTCCACCCGACGCGACAGGTCTCCGGCGGCGATGGCGGCGGCGGTCTTTTCCACCCGTGAAAGTGGCCGGAATGACCGGGAAACCGTCCAGTAGGCAATCATCGTGCCCAGTGTCACGGCCAGCAGCGCCACGCCGGCAATCACCCCCGCGAGCCGCTCCATGGTGCTGTTCAGGCCGTCGAAGGGAAGGGCGACGACGACGTAGCCGGTGAAGTTGACCGGGATTCCATCGCCGATCTGACCATGGATGGTGGCCGGGGAGACGAAGATGACACGCCATGGATCCTGACCATCGGTGCTGGGGACGCTGAACGGCTGGCGTTTTGAAAGCTCCGTTGCCTGGGTGAGGTTGTAGGCGCCCAGCGCGGGTCTGTCCTGTTGCGGTTGCTGACGGTTCTGGGCGAACACCGTCCCGTTGTCGTAGCTGTAGCGCACGTAGTAGTCGAAGGGGAAGGCGGAGTTGCCGTTAGCGTCCGCAGGGCTGATGCCGGCTTTGGCGATCGCGGTCTGGTAGGTCTTCAGCTGGCTATCCATCTGATCCTGGAGGTACGAGCGCAGCAGGACGTACGTCGCAGTCCCCAGCGCCAGCAGTGAGACCGCCAGCAGTGCGCTGATAATGGCTACCAGCTGGGTTCGCAGCGAGGCGTTCTTCCAGATGCGAATCAATGTGGACCCGTCAGCGCTTTTCGGCCGTCCGCAGAACGTAGCCCACGCCGCGTTTGGTCTGGATGAGGGCCGGAGCCTCCGGGTCGGTATCAACCTTGCGCCGGAGGTAGGAAATGTAGGACTCCACGATCGAGGCGTCGCCGTTGAAGTCGTATTCCCACACGTGGTCAAGGATCTGGGCCTTGGACAGCACCCGGTTGGGGTTGAGCATGAGGTAGCGCAGCAGCTTGAATTCCGTGGGGGAGAGCTCGATCGTGCTCCCCGCCCGGCGCACTTCGTGTGCGTCGTCGTCGAGCTCCAGATCGTCCACACGGATGACGGCGTCGTCGTCGTCCATCGGCTGGGTGCGGCGCAACACAGCGCGGATCCGGGCCACCACCTCGTCCAGGCTGAACGGTTTGGTGACGTAATCATCACCGCCCACGGTCAGGCCGGTGACCTTGTCCTCGGTATCATCGCGGGCCGTCAGGAAGAGGACGGGAAAGTGCCGGCCGGCCGAACGCAGTTTGCGGGTCACGGTAAAACCATCCATGTCCGGCAGCATTACGTCAAGTACGGCGAGGTCCGGGTTGTGCTCCTCGGCCGCGGCCAGAGCCTCGCGGCCGTTGCCGGCGGCGATGACTTCAAAGCCGGCGAAGCGCAGCGAGGTGGAGAGCAGTTCCCGGATATTCGGCTCGTCGTCAACTACAAGGAGCTTCGCTTCTGGTCCATTCTTTTTCACAATTCACATCGTCCTCCCAGTTTCTGGGAATTGTCTGGACGTTGGTAGTACGTTCCTTGTGCTGTTCCGGTAACAGCACTGCGCGCGTGCCGTACGAACGATGACGCCGGGCGGCGGTGGACCTGCGCTGTTGCGGCTCCAGAGACCGGGGTCTATCGTGATCGGCATCATCCCGCCCCGTAAGGAGGAGCCGACATGGCCGGGTTTATGCCCGATGGCGGATTCGAGGATCCGCCGGTGCTGGGACTGGAGGCCGTGGATGCCACGATGACCCCCGCCGTCGGAGGCAAAGCCGCGAATCTTGGCGAAATGATCTCGGCCGGACTGCCCGTTCCCGGAGGGTTCGCCGTGACCACCCCTGGATATCTCCGTATGGCCGCAGCCGCCGGCCTTGACGCCGTCGTGCACCAGCTGGCGGGGATCGCCGGCGCGGACACCGCTGCCCTGGCCGGCGCCGCGGCCCATGCCCGCTCACTGGTGCTGGCAGCGCCGGAGTCCGCGGAACTCACTGCCGCCGTGCGAACGGCTTACGCGGAGCTGGGCCGTGACGTGCCGGTTGCGGTCAGATCGTCGGCGACTGCGGAGGACCTTGAATTTGCCAGCTTCGCCGGGCAGCAGGACACCTATCTGAACGTGGTCGGCATCGAGGCCGTCCTTGACGCCGTTCGTCGCTGCTGGGCCTCCCTTTGGACGGACCGGGCGCTGATCTACCGGACGCTTCACGGCGTCGACAACTCCACGGTGGCGCTCGCCGTCGTAGTGCAAAAAATGGTGGACGTTTCGGTCGCGGGGGTGATGTTCACGGCCAATCCGGTGACCGGGAACCGTGCCGAAACCGTCATTGACGCCAGTCCGGGCCTGGGTGAGGCGGTGGTGTCCGGGATCGTGAACCCGGACCACTTCGTTGTGCGCACCGACACTTCAGAGATTGTGGCACGCCGGTTGGGCGGCAAGGGCTTGCTCATCCGGGCGCTGCCCGGCGGCGGGACGGAACGGCTCGAGCGCACCACCACCGAGGACCGGGCCTGCCTCACAGGCGGCCAGATCAGGGCGTTGGCGCAGCTGGGCCACAGGGTTCAAAACCATTTCGGGGCGCCGCAGGACTTGGAGTGGGCCATTGACGACTCCGGTTCGCTCTGGCTGACCCAGTCCCGGCCGATCACCACGTTGTACCCGCTGCCGGCAAGGGCCCCGGCTGGTCCGGAGCCCAGGGCCTACCTCTGCTTCAGCCTTGCGCAGGGGCTCACCCGGCCGCTGACACCGATGGGGTTGGCCGGGATCCGGCTGATTGCCTCCTCCGTGGCGATGAATGCGGGATTCGTGGTCGATGATCCCCTGGCCGGGCCCTCCGCCTACACGGAGGCGGGCCAGCGGATCTTCATCGACGTCACCTCCGCCGTGCGCAGCAGCGTCGGCCGGGTGATCATGCCGAGGGTCTTCGACGTGATGGAGGCCCGGTCCGCGGTACTGGTCCGCCGGCTTTTCACGGATCCCGGATTTTCGGTCCTGTCCAGCTCCGCACGCCCGTTGCTCAAGAGAGTCGGCGGAGTCGCAGTGCGCGCCCGGGTCCCGGCCAGGGCTTTGGAGGCCCTGCTGCGGCCGACGGCGGCGCTGGGCCGGGCGGACCGCTTGGCGGGGCCCCTGGCGGCTTTCATCGCTGTTCCGGAGACGGCGACGCCGGAACAGCGCCTGGACCACGTGCAGCGCATACTCGGGCGGGTGTTTCCGCTCCTCCCCGCGGTCCTGCCCGGGGCACTGGCCGGTTTCGCACTGCTGGGGCTGGCCCGCAAACTGCTCGGTGGCATGGACCGGCCGGACGAGTTGCAAACCGTCCTCCGGGGATTGCCGCACAATGTCACCACGAATATGGACCTGGACCTGTGGCAGCTGGCCGTCCGCCTGCGTACCGATCCGGACAGCGCCAAGGCGTTTGCGGAGGCGCCGGTTGAGGAGCTGGCGCGCTCCTTTGCCGCGGGCACGATGCCAACGAAGGCGCAGCACGGGCTGTCCGACTTCCTGGTGAACTATGGTCACCGGGCGGTGGCCGAGATCGATCTGGGGATGCCGCGCTGGAACGATGATCCGACCCATATCATCGGCGTGGTCGCCAATTATCTGAGGCGGGATGGCCCCGGGCCGGCGCCGGACGTCCAGTTCGCGCAGGGTGCCGAGCGGGCCGAAGCCATGGTCGCTGAACTGGCGGCCAGGGCACGAACCCGCGGCAGGCTGCGCGGGTATCTGGTCCGACTGTGCCTGGGCCGGGCACGCCAGCTGGTTGGGCTGCGGGAGCTGCCCAAGAACTATCTTGTCCTGGTGCTCGCCGCCGCCCGTCGCCAGCTTTCCGCCGTCGGCGCCGCGTTGCTGGCCTCGGGGAGCGCGGCAGCGCCGGGTGATGTCTTTTTCCTCGATCTGGCTGAGGCCAGGCGGGGCCTGGCCGGTGAAGACCTTAAAGGCCTGGTAGCTGAGCGCCGGCAGGCCTATGATCAGGAACTGCGTCGCCGGCATATCCCGAGGCTGCTGCTCTCCGACGGCACGGAGCCCGAGGCCGTTGCCGGGAACCGGGTGGCCGCAGCAAACGGTGTGCTGACGGGCAGTCCGGCGTCTGCGGGGACCGTGACAGGGAAGGCCCGCGTGATCCTGGACCCGGTGGGCGCTCATCTGGAACCGGGGGAAATCCTCATTGCGCCGTCGACCGATCCGGGCTGGACGCCGCTGTTCCTCACCGCGGGCGGACTGGTGATGGAGATGGGCGGAGCTAACTCGCACGGTGCCGTTGTGGCCCGGGAATATGGCATACCGGCGGTTGTCGGCGTCCCGGACGCCACCATGCTGATCAGGACAGGCGCCGTGGTCGCATTGGACGGGGCCGCCGGCACCGTTACCCCCGCCGGCTGAAGATTTCGATCGGCGCCAGGACACCACGCTGGAAGGCAGCCAGCAGATTGCCCATCCGGACCGATCCTCCGGATCCGAGCACCAGCTGGATGCCCAGCGGGTGGGGTCCGCTGTCCGCGATGCGTGACTGTGCTTTTTGCATGAAATCGATGGAGAATTGGAGCCGGTTACGCTCGGACTCCACCTCGAAGCCGGCGTCCTCAAGACCGTCCGAGTAGGCCAACGGCGACGCCACGAAGGACATCTCCGGATCCGTGGCCCAGGGCAACGGGAATTCCGGTTCGCCCTGGCCCAGGTGCATGATGTCGAAGATGGCGAAGGCACCGCCCGGTTTCAGCACGCGGGCCGCCTCGGCGAACACGGCCGCCTTGTCATCAATGTTCATGCCGACATGCAGCAGCGTGGCCACGTCAAACTCGTCGGCTCCGAACGGCAGGTCAAGCGCGCTGGCCCGCGAAAAAGAGACCTGGTCGGAAAGTCCGCAGCGCCGGGTCAGGGACTCGGCGACGTCGACGAACTCCGGCGTCACATCCACGCCGTGGACCTGCGCGCCGAATTCATGCGCGAAGAGCCGGGCCGGACCGCCGATGCCGCAGCCCAGGTCCAGCACCCGGGTCCGGGCGCCGATGCCGGCACCGCGTGCCAGCTCAACGGCCGCCTGGACCCCTCCGATGTGGAACTCGTCGACGCCGGCCAGGTCCTCCGGGCTGATCCGGTCCGGATCCCGTCCCAACGCCTGCAGCCCGGCCAGGATCTTCTCCTCCAGGTCGCCGGTGCTGTAGTGCCTGACGACGGTGCTGTCCGTGTCCATGGGAGCCTCCGGGCCGGTTGGGATGTGCAGCTAGGATACGCCCGGGACCCGGAGCTGTCAGGATCCGTCCGGCAGCAATGGCGGGGTTGGCGGATCCAAGCCCACCATCGGTGCCGGATCGATGGCGCCGGCCGCCACCCGCCGTCCTAGCCCGCCGTCGGGCACGCAGAGAGCCCGGACCGGGCTCAGGAAGCGGTTCCGGGGACCCCTTTAATGTCCTTGGCGTCCAGAATCCGGTAGGCGTAGCCCTGCTCGGCCAGGAAGCGCTGGCGCTTGGCGGCGAAATCCTGGTCCAGCGTGTCCCGGGCCACCAGGGTGTAGAAACGCGCCGAGCGGCCGTCCGCCTTGGGCCGCAACAGCCGGCCCAGCCGCTGGGCCTCTTCCTGCCGGGAGCCGAAGGATCCGGAGACCTGGATGGCCACGGACGCCTCGGGCAGGTCGATGGAAAAGTTGGCCACCTTGGAGACCACGAGCGTGTGGATCTCCCCGCGCCGGAAGGCGTCGAAAAGCCGCTGCCGTTCCCTGACACTGGTCTCGCCCTTGATCAGCGGGGCGTTGAGCCGCTCGGCGATCTCGTCCAGCTGGTCGATGTACTGGCCGATCACCAGCAGCTGCTCGTCCAGATGCGCCTTGACGAGCTGTTCGACGACGGCGGTCTTGGTCTCGCTGGTGGCGCAGAGCCGGTATTTATCCGCGTCCTCCGCCATGGCGTAGGCCATCCGCTCGTCGCGGGGCAGGTCCACCCGGACCTCCACGCAGTCCGCCGGCGCAATGTAGCCCTGCGCCTCGATGTCCTTCCATGGCGCGTCGTAGCGCTTGGGTCCGATCAGCGAAAAGACCTCACCCTCCCGGCCGTCCTCCCGGACCAGCGTCGCGGTCAGTCCCAGCCGCCGTCGGGCCTGCAGATCCGCCGTCATCCGGAAGATCGGGGCCGGCAGCAGGTGCACCTCGTCGTAGACAATGAGGCCCCAGTCGTTGGCGTCCAGCAACTCCAGGTGCGGGTACAGGCCGCCTCGTTTCATGGTCAGGACCTGGTAGGTGGCGATGGTCACCGGCCGGACCTCCTTCACGGCCCCGGAGTATTCGCCGATTTCCGCAGCCGTCAGCGAGGTGCGCTTGAGCAGCTCATCCTTCCACTGCCGGGCGGAGACGGTGTTGGTGACCAGGATCAGCGTGGTGGTCTGGCTCGTGGCCATGGCCGCGGCGCCCACCAGCGTCTTGCCCGCACCGCAGGGCAACACGACGACGCCGGAGCCGCCGGACCAGAAGTTCTCCACCGCCATTTGCTGGTACGGGCGCAGATGCCAGCCCTCCTGGTTCAGGGCGATCGGGTGCGGCCGGCCGTCAACGTAGCCGGCCAGATCCTCCGCGGGCCAGCCGATCTTGAGCAGCTGCTGCTTGAGCTGCCCGCGCTGGGAGGAATGCACCACGACGGTCATGGGGTCGATCCGCGGGCCCAGCAGCGGCTCGATCTTCCGGGCCCGGATCACCTCCTCCAGCACCGGATAGTCGTCGGTGCGCATGACCAGCCCGTGGACGGGATCCTTTTCCAGCCGCAGCCGGCCGTACCGGGACATGGTCTCCTCGACGTCGATGAGCAGCGCGTGCGGCACCGGGAAGCGCGAGTACTTCAACAGCGTGTCCAGCACATGTTCGGCGTCCAGCCCCGCGGCGCGGGCGTTCCACAGGCCCAGCGGGGTCAGCCGGTAGCTGTGCATATGTTCCGGTGCGCGCTCCAGCTCCGCGAAGGCGGCGATGGCGTGCCTGGCCTCAGTGGCCAACGGATGGTCCACCTCCAGCAGGATGGTCTTGTCGCTCTGGACAATCAGCGGGCCGTCAGTCATATGTTCTTATCCTTCTTGGCGCCGGCCGCGGCGGGGCTGCCCTCAACGAGTTCTACATCCATGACGCGGTGGATGGAGACGACGCGTTCCATTTCGCGGCGCGGATCATAGACACGGACCCGGCCCCCGCTCACAGAGAGGGGAACAAGAATCTGCTGCTCCTGATTCCCCATGCCGTCCACCATGGAAATATGCACCAGGCTTTTGAGCCGGATGGCCTTGCGCAGGACCTCCAGCCCCAGCTGCGGTGCAGCTTCGGTGCTGGCGGGGCCCGACGACGGCCGGCTGCGCAGCGTGGCCAGCTGGGCCGCGACGTCCTCCTCGGTCCGGGCC
>JALYYI010000133.1 GCA_030946705.1 Actinomycetota bacterium
GGGAGGAACACCGGCACCGGCACCGGAGTGGAGGCCGGGGTGGAGAAGGTCCGGGTCTGGGTGCGCCGGCTCTACACCGCCCCGGGCAGCGGAGAGCTGACCGGCATGGACTCCCGGTCCCGGTTCCTGCCCCCGGGGCTGCGCCGGATCATCCTGACCCGCGACGGGGGCACCTGCCGGATCCCGTACTGCGGGGCACCGATCCGCCACACCGACCACATCGTGCCCTGGCGCACCAGCCAGAAGACCAGCGAAGCCGGATCGCAAGGGCTCTGCGAACGCTGCAACCAGGCTAAGGAAGCCCCCGGCTGGTCCTCCCAACCACGCCCCGGACCCCGGCACACCGTAGAAACCCGGACCCCGACCGGCCACACCTACCGCTCCACCGCACCACCACTGCCCGGAACCACCCTGACACCACCCGGAACGACCATGGCGCCGCCGGGCCGGCGCGAACCGGACGGATCGAAGGCGGAAACCGCCGGTGCGGACCCCAAAGAGCTGCGCCGGCGCGAACACAGCCGGGCCGCCCGGACCCAGGGCGTCGACAGCCGGATGGTCGAACCCAGGACCGCCAGCGCGAACACAGCCGGTTAGCCGAGCTCAGGAACGCCAGCGCGGCTCGGTAGTGCAGGTTCCAGCCCCTTCAGGCATTTGGTCATGCAAAGGACGAAGCGACGGAAGCGGTGCCTTGGGGCTGGTAGGAGGTAGCGCCGTCGTCGGCTCCGCAGCATTGCGGATTTCAGCGCTACTGGATGGCGTGCCGGATCCCGGCCGGACGCCCAAGCGGGCAGTTCGGTGAAACGTATTCGTAGGCACCCGAGTCGGACGAGCTGGCACCCGTGCAGTCCCCGTTTTGCGGCACCGGAACCCCATCGAGGTCCACCGTAAACGGACTGACACCCGCCCGATCGATCGCGGGACTGGTGCCGGTCAGATGGAGGTCCGAGGGTGCATTCACAAACTTGGCGGCGGCCCTGGTTGACGTGCTGCTCAGGGCAACGTTCACGGGACCGTTCATGACGTTGTACTGCTCCGTCCAGCCGGAGCCATTGATCCACAGGGCGTTGCGGACCCCCATCAGGATATTGCCGCTGATGACCGTTGAGGCGGGGCACGAAGCATGGCAGACGATGGCTTGCGAAGCGGCACCGTTGAGCCAGACGGTGTTGTGCTGGAAGGTGGTGTTGTTGTTCGGACCGAAGCTGCTGCCAGCTCCGCGAACAATCAGGCCCTTGGCCTGTGCGCAGTTCGCCCCGCAGTCCGACCGCACCAGGTTATAGCTGTAGGTATTGCCGTCGGCCGTACCCGCCGTTGACCGTCCGATCTCGGAGAAAGCGTTATTTTGCAGGGAAATGTTGTCATAAATCTTATTGCGGTTCCCATTGTAGATTTCGAACGCGCTGCCGTCGCGCGTGAAATCATAGGAAAAGGCATTGGACCCGCTGACCGTGTTGCCGGAAAAGTCATTGTCGTTTCCGTTAATAAGGACTCCGAAGGCCCCGGAATCATCGCCGCATTGGACTGCCTGCGACGTCCCGCAGTTGGTTCCGCGCGTATTGACGTTCATGATGTTGTTGTCCGTCAGGACGTTATTGGTATAGGTGCCGAAATCGGAGCCGGTGCTTGACTTGAGTCCTACTGCATTGTTTGAAGCAAAGGAATTCTTGACCACCGGGTAGTCGCCGTAGATGCTGAATCCCGCGTAGCCGCAAGCCGTGCCCTTCAGACCGTCCAGCGTGACGTAGCTGCCGTTGATCCTGAAACAGTTTCCGGCCTGCCCGCCGGTGACCGCGGGCGCGTTGCCCGTTCCGTAGCCGTTCAGGGTGATGGTGGAGGCGGGGGTCCCGCTCTGGTTCAGGACGACGCCGCCGGTCCAGGTGTCGCCGCGCCTGAAGCTGATGGTGTCCCCGGGGGTGAATACCGTCTTATTGACCTTGGAGAGCGATTTCCAGGGGAAAGTGCTCGAGGTCCCGACGTTGCTGTCGCTGCCCGAGGCACTTACGTAATAGACCGTTCCGGCGGCGGAGGCCGTCGGTGCAATCGCCGTCATCAACCCGGCTGTGGTGATCAGCGCCGCCAGCGTAAGGATGCCCAATTCTTTGGATCTCGTCATTTCATCGCCTGCTCTTTATTCGTGTCCGATAAAAGGCCTTGCAATAAGTTGCCGTCTCGAATTGAGTCGAGGTCGTGGAGGCGGCCGGAGTGCAGGTCCCTCAGGCTGCGCATGGCATGGCACGCCGCGGGGGTCTGATCGTCGTGATGCTACCCCGTGGCAGCTGAGGGGACGCTGAATCTGTGCGTGGTGCGCCGGATTTATCGTCGGGCGGAGGGCTGTCAGGACGGTGTGCCGGAGGCGTATTCTGACGGTATGAGATCCGAAGTTGGAAGCGGATTGTGATGACCCGGTTATTGGCACGGTGGTTACCCGCCGTCGTCGTCCCCGCAGTGATCGCCGCCGGCGCCGTCGTCGGCGCCTTTCAGGCCGGCGCGGCGGTCAATCTGCCGGCGAAGACGCCGGAGCAGGTGCTGACGCTGGCGTCGCAGAGCCGGGTTCACGACCTTTCCGGAACGCTGGTGCAGACCTCGGAATTGGGCCTGCCGCAGCTGCCTACCGGCGGCCCGTCATCGAATGCCGCGGCGTCATCGGCGCTTGATCTGCTCACGGGCTCGCACACCGCGCGGATTTTTCTCGACGGTCCGACCAACGCGCGTGTGCAGGTGATGGATCAGCTTGCCGAGCGCGACGTGGTGCGCCATGGCACTGAAGTCTGGCTGTACAGCTCCAAGGACAATGCGGCCACGCACATTACCCTCCCGGCGCGGGCAGATTCGAAGGGCGATGTCGCTGAGGGTACCGTGCAAACGCCTGCCGGACTGGCGCAGCGGCTGCTTGCAGCGATCGATCCCAGCACGCAGGTGTCGGTGGGCCGGAACACCCAGGTGGCCGGGCGGGCGGCCTACGACCTGGTGCTCACGCCCAGGGCTTCCGGAACGCTGATCGGCTCGGTCTCGATAGCGGTCGATGCCGAGACCGGCCTTCCGCTCAGCGTGGAGGTGCAGGCCCGCGGGCAGGACAAGCCGGCATTCCAGCTCGGCTTCACGGCGCTGACTCTGCAAGCGCCGGAGGCGAGCCTGTTCACCTTCGTGCCCCCGCCCGGTGCGACAGTCAAGGAGCAGGCGCCGATGCAGCATCCCGACAGGCTGCATCCCGACCAGGGCCAGGTACCGGCGAAGTCCGGCGCGCACACGGCGCGCCCGTTCAGCGTGTCCGGCTCGGGCTGGGATGCGGTGATCGAACTTCCGGCGGCGACGCTGCCCCCGGACCTGACCGCCTCGCCGCTGCTGGCCCAAACGATGCGGACGGTCCCCGGCGGCCGTTTGCTCTCCACCGCCCTGGTGAACGTGCTGCTTACCAGTGATGGGCGGGTTTTTGCCGGATCGGTACCGCTCGAACGGCTGCAGGCCGCAGCCGGCGGCGGCGGGTGAGAGCGGGTACCCCGTCCGTCGAACTGGCGATCGAGACCCGGGGGCTGACCAAGCGGTTCGGCCACCAGCAGGCCGTCGACGGCATTGATCTGGCTGTCCGCTGCGGCTCTGTATTCGGTTTCCTTGGCCCGAATGGTTCAGGGAAGACGACCACCATCCGGATGATGCTCGGTCTGGTGGCTGCCACCAGCGGGCAGATTCGGGTGCTTGGTCAGGACATCCCCGGCAATCTGCGCGAGGTGCTGCCGCAGGTCGGCGCGTTGGTCGAGGGACCGGCCTTCTATCCGTTCCTCTCCGGGGCGTCGAACCTGCGCAGGCTGGACGCCGCAGACCGTCATGCCCCGCCGTCCACCCGCAGTGCCCGCGTGGAACGGGCGCTCGAGCGGGTTGGCCTGACTCATGCGGCGGGGAAGAAGGTGCGGGCGTATTCACTGGGGATGAAGCAGCGTCTGGGCATCGCGCAGGCGCTGCTGTCCCCGCGGGGGTTGCTGGTCCTTGACGAGCCGACCAATGGGCTGGATCCGCAGGGCACCCGTGAGGTCCGGTCGCTGGTGCGGTCGCTGGCGGCGGAGGGAACCACCGTCTTCGTGTCCAGCCATCTGCTCGCCGAGGTGGAGCAGATGTGCACTCATGCCGCCATCCTGAGCGCCGGCACGCTGGTGGCGCAGGGATCCCTTGACGAGCTGCGCATGGTTGGCCGCGCGCAGGTCCGGATCAGCACCCCCGACGCCGACGGTGCCCGGCGCGTGCTGCTGGGCCTCGGGCTGGAGCCGGAGCGGCCGCTACCTTCCCTGGTGCAGCGGGGCCAGTCCGACGACGGCGCCCTGGTCACGGCCTCGTTGCCGGACCACGCCGTGGCGCCGGAGGCAATCGTCGCGGCCCTGGTCGCCGGGGGAGTGCGGGTGCGCGGATTTTCGGTCGAGGGCGCCAGCCTTGAGGATCGCTTCGTTGCCCTGACCGGTGAGGGGTTCGACATTGCCCAGTGAGGCATTGCCCGGTCAGGGATTGCCCGGTCAGACAACGCCCCGTGAGCAGCTCTCCTGGCCGGCCGGTCCGTCGGCCGGCTGGGCGTTGATGTCCTCGGAACTCGGTGTGCTGTTCCGGCGCCGGCGGACGTGGGCCATGCTGCTGGCACTGGCCGCCGTTCCGGTCATGATCGCCGCCGCCGTCCGGCTGTCATCCTCACGCCCATCACCGGGGCGGGGCCCGGCGTTCCTTGACCAGGTCACCCAGAACGGCCTGTTCGTCGGGGTCACCGGCCTGGTGGTCTGCATTCCGTTGTTCCTTCCGCTGACGGTGGGGGTGGTGGCCGGTGACACGATCGCCGGTGAGGCCGGACTGGGCACGTTGCGGTACCTGCTGGTGGCTCCGGCGGGCCGGGTCCGGTTGCTTGTGGTCAAATACCTGGCCGCCGCGCTCTTCTGCGCGGCAGGGACGGTGACAGTGGCGGCTGCCGGCTCGGTCATTGGCGCGTTGCTCTTCCCGGTCGGACCGGTAACCCTGCTGTCCGGGGACACCATCGGAGCCGGCGAGTCGGTGGTCCGGTCGTTGCTGGTGGCCGGTTACATCACGGTCTCGCTGCTGGGGCTTTGTGCGATCGGGCTGTTCATCTCCACGCTCACCGATGTGCCGGTCGGGGCGATGGCGGCGACCATCGTCCTGTCCATCGTCTCGCAGGTGCTCGACGCGCTGCCTCAGCTGGACTGGCTGCACCCGTGGCTGTTCAGCCATTACTGGTTCGACTTCGCCGATCTGTTGCGCCAGCCCGTTGCATGGACCTCCTTCGGAAGCAACGCGTTGCTGCAGGCCGGATATGTGGCCGTCTTCGGCGCGCTGGCCTACGGGCGGTTCGTCACGAAGGACATCCTGTCCTGACTGACTGACTGACGGACTGACGGAGTTCCGACCATGGTTTGCAGGTTCGCGGTGAACAGGGCCAGCATCTGATCGGTGATGCTGCCGCTGACGGTGCCCTGGGTCCGGCCCACCGATTCGGCGAGCAGCAGCGTGACGGTTGCCTGGTTACGGGTCCAAGCTTCACTTTCATCCCGACCTGGTATTTGTCGTCCGAGAGTTTGGCGAGGACCTGCGCCCCCGGCACGCAACCGGCCACCCGCTCGAAGTCCATCAGTGTTTCCCACACCGCTTCGATCGGCGCGATGACGGCGAACGCCCTGTCGAGGTGCATTATCTGGCCCCCTGCTTCGGCTGAGTGGATGTCCGGTCGGCGCGGATCGCCGCTGCCAGCTCGGTAAGGGCCGCGTAGCTGTGTCCGCTGACAAAGGCGTCGCAGTAAGGCAGCGCCGCGGCCATGCCGCCCGCCAGCGGCTGGAAACCCGCGGCGGCCTTTCGCGGATTCACCCAGATGATCCGGTAGGCCAGCCTCCTCAGGCGTGCCATCTGGACATCGACCAGCTCGGGATCGTCCTGGGCCCAGCCGTCGGAGAACACCACGACCACCGCGCCCCGGGCCAGGCCCCGGCGGCCGTGGCCATCGACAAAGCGGCGCAGGCTCTCCGCGAGGCGGGTGCCGCCCGCCCAATCCGAGGCGGTGGCCGCGGCGCGGGCCAGCGCCTGGTCCGGGTCGCGCAACGCCAGCGGGCGGGTCAGCCTGGTAAGCCGGGTGGAAAAGACGAACGCCTCGGCCCTGGCTCCGGCGACGGCGCCCTGCAGTAAGGACAGAAATACCCTGGTGTACGGCTCCATGGACCCGGATACATCGCACAGCAGCACCAACCGGCGCGGGCGCGGCTGTCGGCGGGCGTACACGAGGCGGGTGGCCTCGCCTCCGGTGCGTTGGGCCGCCCGAACCGTGCGGCGGATGTCCAGCCGGGCACTGCTGCGCGCTGACCGGCGCGTTCGGCGGCTGCGGCGTACCGGGGTTGAGAGCACGATCTGGCGCACCAGGTCCCGCATCCGGGCGGCCTCGTCCGGATCGAGTTCGGCGAAGGACGTCTCGTGCAGATGCTCTTCGGCTGAGGCCATCGCCAGTATGGCGTCCCGCTCTGCGCCCGGACCGTCGGCGGTGCGCTCAATTCCCTGTGTTGCCATGAACGGTTGCGTTCCCGGTTCATGATCCGCCGTGCCGG
The DNA here is from genome assembly GCA_030946705.1 of Actinomycetota bacterium. GTDB lineage: Bacteria > Actinomycetota > Actinomycetes > Actinomycetales > Micrococcaceae > Arthrobacter_M. Next base: position 6,579 of record JALYYI010000133.1, read on the forward strand.
CGGGTCGATCGTCCGCCGGGGCCGCCCGGGTCCGCGGCTGCGAGCGGATCGGCGGTGGTCCGCTGGTGTCTCCCCGGCGCTCTGCTGGGTCGGGGACGACGCCGGGCCCGCCGCCGAACACGGCGGCAAAGACCGCGTCGAAGACTGGAAGCTGTTCCCTGGAGGAAACCAGCACCACCCGGCAGGTCCAGTACAGCGGAACACGGGATTGGGGCGGAACAAGCCGGAATGCCTCGGCCAGCCGTGCGGCACGGTCCGGCGAGCTGGAAAGGCCGGCGCGGCGCAGGGCCGTACTTAACCCCACGGCCAGGGCTGCCGCCTCGACGCCCGACCGGGCGCCGAAAGCCCTGCTCTCAGTCACGTTGGCCGCCCACCAGCCAGCCGGCCCCGCGGGCCAGAGCCAGGTCGAGGTCGTCGCGGTTTTTCAGGAGGGACCCCCATGTCTGGTCAACGATCCGCGCGTCGAGACGTTCCACCCCGAGCACGGTCAGCGCGGCCACCCAGTCGATGGCCTCGGCGATCCCTGGTGGCTTGGCCATCTCCAGCGAGCGCAGTTTCGTGATGGCCGAGGCGGCCTCCAGTGCGATCGGTTCGGCACTGCTGGGCACCCGGCGGCGGACGATCTCGGCGACGCGTTCGGGGCCGGGATAGTCGATCCAGTGGTAAAGGCAACGCCGGGTCAGGGCGTCGTGCAGATCCCGGGTCCGGTTGGACGTGAGGATGACGATCGGGGGGTGGCTGGCCCTGACCGTTCCCAATTCGGGGATCGTCACAGCCGCCTCCGCGAGCAGCTCGAACGTGAACGCTTCGAATTCGGCGTCCGCCCGGTCAATTTCGTCGAGCAACAGGACGGCCGGGCGCGGACCGGGGTGCTCAATCGCCCTGAGCAGCGGGCGGCGCAGCAGGTACTGCTGTCCGAAAAGGTCACTTTCATCCAGCGCGACATCGCGTACCTCCGCCAGCCGGATCCCCAGCAGCTGGCGCGGGTAGTTCCACTCGTAGAGGGCCTCGCCGGCGTCGATACCCTCGTAGCACTGCAGCCGGTACAGCGGCGTATCCAGCAGCCGGGCCAGCGCCTGGGCCGCCTCAGTCTTGCCGACGCCGGGCTCGCCCTCCAACAGGATCGGCTGCGGCAGCCGAACGGCCAGGAACAGGGCAGTGGCCAGTCCGTCGTCGGCCAGATAGTCACCCTCGTCAAGGGAAGACTTCAGGGAGGCTACGTCCGGAATTAGCCGCCTGACGTCGTCGTCCGCGCCCAAACGCGCCGGCGCGGTCATGGGGCGCTCCGCAGGGTGGCGAGAACCCTCTCGTAGTCCGCCTCGGTATTGACATCCAGCGGGACCGGACCCGGCATGGGGACCTCGGTGACCTCCGCGGCCCGCTGCTCGAGGAGTTTCCATACCGCCTTGTCTCCGTGCAGTCCGGCGAGGTCCGGGAAGATCGCGCGGGCGAAAACGAACGGATGGCCCCGGCCATCGTCGTACCGGCACACCGCGATGGGGGCCGCTCCGCGCCCGTCGAGCAGCCGGTGCACGATGACCGGCCCGACGCCGGGCTGGTCCGCGAGCAGCAGGACGAGCACGCCGGCCTGCGGGTGCAGCGCAGGAATTGCGGCGGAGACCGATGAGGAGCAGCCGGTGCCATAGTCGGGGTTGTCGACGATGTCGCAGCCGGCCGTGTCGACGCTCCGGCGGATCTCCTCGCTCCGGGCTCCAAGCGCAATCACAATCTGGTCAAAACCGCACTCCCGCGCGGTCGCCAGGACGGCGTCCAGCATGACGCCGCGGCCGTAGCGAAGCAGCTGTTTGAGCCTGCCGAGGCGTCGGGATGCCCCGGCGGCCAGGACAAGTCCGGCGATCAGGGGCTCAGGACGCGGCGGCATACAGCTCCGGACTGGAGAGGAAGGCCTTTCGGCAGCCGGCCGAGCAGAAGTAGATGGTCTCGCCGGCGAACTCGACATGCGCGGTCGCCTCCACGGCGGCGACCGTCATGCCGCAGACCGGATCGACCGCGCTCGCCGGTGCAGGCTCGGGCTGGCGGCCTTTGGCCCGCTCGGCGACCAGCTGCGCGAGGATCGAGAGCGCAATTTCGGCCGGGGTGCGGGCACCGAGCTGCAGCCCGGCCGGACTGTGGACGCGCGAGCGCTGCTCCTCATCGACGTCGAGGGAGGCGAGCACCGCGGCACCCCTGGTCGCACTGGCGACCAGCGCAACATAGGGAACGCCGGCCCGCAGGGCCGCCTCCAGCGCGGGTTCTTCCTCCCTGCCGTGCGAGGCCACGATCACGGCCGCATCCTCCGGCTGGGGGGCCGCCGAGGTTCCGTCGGTGAGTTCCATTTCCAGGCCCAGGCCGGTCCCCAAGGAGGCCAGGGCCTGTGCAATCGGCGTCGAACCAACGACAAGGACCCGGGGCGCCGGTATCTGCGGCTCAAGGAAGATTTCGATCGCGCCACCGCTGAGGCAGGGGTTGGCGACCTCGGCGGCGCCCTCCTCGCGCAGCTGGGAAGGCTCGCCGGGCACCACGCGCAGCAGCAGCGGCTCCTGGCTGGCCAGCGTCTTCAGGCTGTACTCCCGCACCGAGGCCTCGACGCAGGTACCGCCGACAAAGCCCTCGATCCCGCCGTCGGAGCGTACCAGCGCCGTGTCCCCGGCATGGGCGCTCGTCGGACGCTGGGCCCGCACCACCGTGGCGCGGACAAAGGGCTCCCGGCGACCGCTGAGTTCCTGCGCCCTCGCCGTCAGGATTTCTCCGATGGACGGCATATCAGATCGGCGGCCGCGGCCGGCCCTGCATGGCCTCCCAGACCCGGGCGGGTGTGCAGGGCATGTCCATATGCGTGATGCCGAAGGGTGCCAAAGCATCAACCACGGCGTTGACAATGGCCGGGGGAGAGCCGACGGTGGCGGACTCGCCGATCCCCTTGGCCCCGATCGGGTGGTGCGGCGACGGTGTGACGGTGTAGCCGGTCTCCCAATCCGGCACTTCCATCGAGGTCGGGATGAGGTAGTCCATGAATGAACCGCCCAGGCAATTGCCCGCCTCATCGAACTCGATGATCTCCATCAGCGCCATCCCCACCCCGTCGGTCAGGCCGCCGTGCACCTGGCCTTCGATGATCATCGGGTTGATCCGGGTGCCGCAGTCGTCGACGGCAATGAAGCGCCGGACCTTGACGCGTCCGGTTCCGGGATCGACGTCGACCACACAGATATAGGCGCCAAAGGGGAAGGTCAGGTTCGGCGGATCATAGGTCACCTCGGCGTCCAGGTTGCCGTCGATGCCCTCGGGCAGCGCCACGGTGCCGTGCGCCCCCATCGCGATCTCGGCGATGGTCTTGCCGACGCTCGGATCCCCCTTGACGAACCAGCGGCCCTTTTCCCATTCCAGGTCCTCCGGCCGCGTCTCCAGCATGGCGGCGGCAATGAATTTCGCCTTCTCCCGGACCTTCCGGGCCACCAGGGCGACGGCGCCGCCGCTGACCGGCGTCGACCGGCTGCCGTAGGTGCCCAGGCCGAACGGCGTCTGGTCCGTGTCACCATGCACGACGTCGATGTCCTCCGGCGGGATGCCGAGTTCCTCGGCGACGATCTGCGCGAAGGTCGTTTCATGGCCCTGGCCCTGGCTCTGCACGGAGATGCGCACCACGGCCTTTCCGGTCGGGTGGACGCGCAGCTCGGCGCCGTCGGCCATGCCGAGGCCGACGATGTCAAAGTGCTTGCGCGGCCCGGCCCCCACGGTTTCGGTGAAGAAGGAAACGCCGATGCCCATGAGTTCCCCGCGTGCGCGCTTTTCCTTCTGCTCGCGCCGGAGCTCGTCATAGCCGGCCATCTGCATCGACAGCCGCATCGCCGGCTCATAATTGCCGGAATCGTACTCCCATCCGGTCTTGTTCTTATAGGGGAACTGCTCGGGCCGGATGAAGTTCTTCAGCCTCAGCTCCGCGGGGTCCATGTCCAGCTTCCGGGCGAGGATGTCCACCATCCGCTCGACCAAGTAGACCGCCTCCGTGACCCGGAAGGAACACGCGTAAGCGACTCCGCCCGGCGCCTTGTTCGTGTAGACGCCGGTGACCTTGCAGTGCGCGGCCTGCAGATCGTAGCTGCCGGTGAAGATGTGGAAGAAGCCCGCGGGGTTTTTCGTCGGCTGTGCCGTAGCGTTGAAGGCGCCATGGTCGGCGATGACATTCGTCCGCACCGCCAAGATCTTGCCCTCCTTGCTGGCCGCGATCTCACCCTTCATGATGTAGTCCCGGGCAAACGACGTCGACATCAGGTTCTCGGACCGGTCCTCGACCCACTTCACCGGCCGGCCGGTGACAATGGAACCGACGACGGCGAGAATGTAGCCCGGATAGATGCCGACCTTATTGCCGAAACCGCCGCCGATGTCTGGTGAGACAACCCGGATTTTGTGCTCCGGAATACCGGCGACGATGGCGAAGAGCGTGCGGTGCGCGTGCGGGGCCTGAGTGGTCTCATAAAGGGTCAGCTTGCCGTCGATCGGGTCAAAATCTGCCACCGCCCCGCAGGTCTCCATGGGCGCCGGGTGCACGCGCGGATAGACAATCTCCTGGGAGACGACCACGTCGGCCGAGGCGAAGACGGCGTCGGTCTCGGCCGCGTCGCCCGCCTCCCAGTCGAAGATGCGGTTGTCGGTCCTGCCCTCCATTTCGTCGCGGACGATCGCCGCGTCCGGATCCAGGGCCCGGCGGGCATCCATGACCGGCGGCAGCAATTCGTAGTCGACGTCGATGAGCTCAAGCGCGTCCCGCGCTGCGTAGCGGTCCTCGGCGACGACGAAGGCGACCTCCTGGCCCTGGAAACGGACCTTGTCGGTCACGAGCACGGCCTGCACATCCGCGGACAGCGTGGGCGCCCAGGCCAGCTTGAGGCCTTCCAGATCCTTGCCGGTGATCACGGCAAGCACCTTCGGATGGGCCAGGGCCTCGGTGGTGTCGATGGAGACCAGCCGGGCGTGGGCCACCGGTGCGCGAAGGATGGCGCCGTGCAGCATCCCAGGCAGCACGATGTCATCGATGTAGTGCCCCTTACCGCGGACGAATCTGGGGTCTTCCTTGCGCTGGATGCGGCCATAGCCGACCGGGCGGTCGGCGTCACCGGCTGCCGGGTTGGCGGGCCGGTCCTGGATGGTGGTCATGCGTTCACCTCTTCTCCGGCGGTGTCTTCGCCGGCCTCTTGGGCCGCGGCGACTTCCCCGCGAGGATGTGCGGCGGCCCACTGGACCGAACGGACGATGGTGGCGTAGCCGGTGCAGCGGCAGATCTGGCCCGAAATGGCCCGGCGGATCTCGGTGTCGTCGGGATGCGGATTGCGGTCGAGAAGGGCGCGCGCGGTCAGCATCATGCCCGGCGTGCAAAAGCCGCACTGCAACCCGTGTTCTTCCATAAAGCCCTGCTGGATGGGATCCAGCGTCCCTCCCGTTGCCAGTCCCTCAACGGTGCGGATCTCGTGCCCGTCGGCCATCGCGGCGAGGACGGTGCAGGATTTGACCGGCTGACCGTCCATCAGGACAACGCAGGTCCCGCAGTTGGTGGTGTCGCATCCCCAGTGCGTCCCGGTCATTCCCAATTCTTCACGGATGAAGTGGACCAGCAGCACGCGCGGCTCGACCTCGCGCGTCACGTCCTGGCCGTTCACCGTCATGCTGATCTGCATTATTCTCAGCCTTCCTGTGTTTGGGCCGCGCGGGAGCATGCACGGCGCAGGACCCGGCGGGTAAGTTCGTCGGCGAGATGCCGCTTGTAGTCGATCGGGCCCCGCTGATCCGCCACCGGATTGCAGGCGATCGCTGCGAGCCGGCCGGCCTCGACGAACAGTTCCTCCTGCGGCCGGCGCCCCAGGAGTGCCGTCTCGGCCTCATTGACGGTCCCGTCAAGGCCGACGGCGGTGAGGCCAACCGCGGCGGCATCAATCGTGCCGTCCGCAGCGAGCGAAACCGCGGCTCCGGCGGCGACGACGGCCCAGTCGCCGACCCTGCGCTCAACCTTTTCGTAGGCGCTTCCGGAGCGTTGGCGGATGGCTAAGCGGATCTCGCACAACAGCTCCGTCTGGGCGACGGCGGTCTCGTACGGGCCCCGGTGGAAGTCGTCTATGGACAAAACACGCTCTCCGCCGGGGCCGCGGATGACCGCCTGCGCGCCAAGGACGTCACAGACGGTGGACAGATCCTCGGCCGGATCGGCCTGGCACAGGGAGCCTCCAAGGGTGCCGCGGTTGCGCACCACCGGATCGGCGATCACCTGTTCGGCGTCGTTAATAATGGGGAAAAGCCGGGCGATCTCAGAGGACTCCAAGAGCGAAGTGTGGCGGGTCATGGCGCCGACGCGCAGCCAGTCTCCGTCGACGCGAATGAAGTCGAGCTCGGACAGATCATTGATGTCGATCAGCCATTCCGGCCGGGCCAGCCGCAGCTTCATCATCGGCAGCAGGCTGTGTCCGCCCGCGACTACCCGCGACTCGGGACCGTGGCGTTCCAAAAGCGCCAGCGCGTTGTCCACGTTGCTGGCCCGTACGTAGTCAAATGGAGCCGGAATTTGCACGGTCCCCTCCTTACAGGAAGGTGCCCCTCCTCATCGAGGGGCACTGGAGTGAGCCAAGTCTTGCCCCGCGCTGATCGGGGTGTCAATATCGTCCTAAGCGAAAGGTTATGAAGCCGTGTCAATGACATTGAGCCAGCTGCGGGCCTTTGCCCTGGTGGCCCGATTGGGGTCTTTGCGCGCCGCCGCGGCGGCTCTGGGCATCAGTGAACCCGCAGTCTCCTCGGCCCTGGCCGCCCTTCGGATGGACCTCGGTGACCCTCTCTTTGTTCGCGCCGGCGGCGGTATTGCCCTGACTCCGGGCGGCCGTGCGCTGGCCGATCATGCCCAGGAGATCGTTGGACTGGCCGAACAGGTCCGTCGCGACGTCGCCCACGCGCAATCATCTATCGGCGGGCTGCGCGTGCTCGCCACCGCTGCGTTCGCGGAGCATGCTGCGGGGCGGCTGCTGGACACTTTCACCAAGCGTGTCCCCGGATCGCTGGTGGACGTGGTTGTCGAGGCGGCCGCGGACGTCGGCTCGCTGCTCATGGACCGCTCCTATGACATCGCACTGGGGGCACGCCCGGCGGCCGGGGGCCCCACGATGGACGTTGTGCCGTTCCTGCGCTACCAGCGGATCCTTGTTGCCGCCGCCGCCCATCCGCTGAGCAGGCTGCCGGGGCCGGTTCCGGTCACCTTGCTGCTGGCACACCCATGGTTCAGCGGACCGGCCGGCGTCGAGGACCTCACCGAGGAAGGTCGGTGGCTCCCGTCCCTGGAGGCCGTCCCCGAAATTGTCCGCCTGACGAGCGAGACGGATGCGCTGGCCGCTGTCAGGGCCGGTGAGGGGATCATGCTCGCTCTCGGACACGTCGTCCGTGCCGAGATTCAGGACGGATCGCTGGCGCACCTGCCGGTCGCCGGAACACCCATTCATGGCCTGTGGTGGGCGAGCACGCTGGACCGCCGGAGGGCCACCCCATCGGCCCGGACCCTGCAGCGCTTCGTCACCACGGCGGCGGCGACCGCCGCGATGCTCGCCCCCGGCGGGTCTCGGGGTTTGGCCCGCCGGGGTTCGAAGGTCCATGTGGCGCTGTGGAGCTGACCCCGCGGGCGGCACGAATTTTGGTTCGGCACCCATCCATCGTGGCGGCCGCGACGCCGGACAAGCCTGACGCACGAATTGATGCCGACCATCAGCGCGGACCGCTCCTGGGGTCAGATGAGCTTTTGGACCATGGTGGCCGAAGTGGACCGGTGAAGCCGCCCGGACTGCCGGAGGGAAATTCAGGCACGGTGGTCCAACCCGTCGGCGAATTCCAGGAAGCGCCCCACCTCGGGTTCCACCAGCTCCAGCGGCGGTGCCGCCGGGCTCGGGGTGCCCAGCGCTCGGTAGTCCCAGCCCGCGGCCTGGTACGCGGCCGCGTTGAGTGCGTGCCGGCCGTCGACGATGTTGCGACGTTCCACCAGGTCGCCCAGGACGGCGGGATCGGCCGTACGGAATTCCTCCCATTCCGTGAGAAGTGCTACGACCTCGGCTCCAGCGACGGCTGAGTTAAGGGAGCCGGCATAGGTGAGTTCGGGATAGCTCTTACGGGCATTTGTCATGGCGCGGGGATCGTAGACGGTCACGCGGGCGCCGGCCTGGAACAGCATGCGCGCCACGTCCAGCGCCGGGGCATCGCGGATGTCGTCGGAATCGGGTTTGAAAGCGGCGCCCAAGACGGCGATTTTCACCCCTTTGAGATCACCGCAGGCCATCTCCGTAATGAGGTCCACGGTGCGCTGGCGGCGGCGCTGATTGATGGCGTCGACTTCGCGCAGGAACCCCACGGCCTGCCCGACGCCGAGCTCGCCCGCCCGGTAGGCAAAGGCCCGAATGTCCTTTGGCAGGCAGCCCCCACCGAAGCCCAGGCCGGGCTTAAGGAAGCTGCCACCGATGCGGCTGTCGTAGGAAAGTGCCTCGGCAAGGAGATTAACGTCCGCTCCGGTTGCTTCGCAGACTTCCGCCATGGCGTTGATGTAGGAAATCTTGGTGGCCAGGAAGGAATTTGCGGCGGCTTTGACCAATTCGGCGGTTGCCAGGTCGGTGACAATCACCGGGGTGCCGTTGGCGATGGGCGACGCGTAGCAGGTCCGCAGCCGCCCGAGAGCCCAGTCGCTGGCCACACCGAAAACCAATCTGTCCGGATGCAGGGTGTCCTCGATGGCGTGCCCTTCGCGCAGGAATTCCGGGTTCCAGGACAGCTCGACGAGTTTTCCGGCGGGTGACGACGCCTGGATGAACTCCGTCAGATGGCGCGCCGTCCCGATGGGGACAGTTGATTTCCCCACGACGAGGCACCTGTGCGTGAGATACGGGGCGATGCCGGCGACCGCGGCCTCCAGGTAGCGAAGGTCCGCCGCTGGAGAGTCCGGGGACTGCGGCGTTCCGACGCACAGGAAAACCACGTCGGCGCCGGCGACTGCGCCAAAATCGGTGCTGAAGTGCAGCCGGCCGGTGTCCAGGGTCGTCGTCAGGAGCCCGGGGAGGCCGGGTTCATAGAAGGGAAGCACCCCCCGCTTAAGGGACGTGATCTTAACCTCGTCAATGTCGATTGCCGTCACGGCGAAGCCCATGTAGGCCAGGCAAATGGCATGCGTTGCACCGAGGTATCCGGTGCCGACGACGGCAATCCGGGGCTGCGGGCTGGTGCGGGTCCGGGGTGCTTGGGCCTCGCTGGCATGCGGCGAAGTACGGCTTTGGCTTCGGATGAAGGTTCGCATGATCGTTCCTGTTCACAAGGGTGTGCCGATGAAACCTTGGGCCAGGGCGGCCCAGCTGGGACGGAAGGCGTACAGACAGCCCAGGCGGAGCCGAGTTGCCTCGGAATAGGCGTGGAAACGGGCAGGGGAAACCTGCAGTTCGAGGGCGGCCGCAACGACCTGCCGGCGGGCGGCCAGGAACCGCTGCCGGGTGAGGCGCTTTTGCCGCAGGCGCAGCTCAAGGTGGACGGCAAGGTTGGCAAGGTCCTGAGCCGCTTCCGCCTGGCTTGCTTCATCGAAATCTATGAGGCCCAGGGGGGCATCAGCGTCGACCACGAGTATCTGCTTGTCATGAAGGTCGCCATGCGACCAGACCGTCCGATCCGGCGTTCCACTGAGCAAAAGGCCGCCCACCTGGTCCAGCCGGTCCCTCAAGGCCATCCGCTGCGCTGCGGCCGCCGGCACCTCCGCGCTATGCAGGAGCCACAGATCCGCTATCCGGCGCAGGCTTTCCAGCTCGACGGCGGACGAGTGGCTGGGTAGTCCCGTGCTTAACGGCGCAATCCGCCCGGAATATTGGGCCACCCAGCCCCGTGACCATTTCTTCCAGAGCCGTTCGAGTTGCGGGTCCGTCAGCGTCGGGTCCTGACCCAGTTCAAACAGGGACCGGCCGGGAACGGATGTGAAGTTCAAGGAACCGGAGGACCGGGACAAGAGGGTCGGAGTAATGAAGTCTCCGCCCGAGAGGATCCCGGCCATCAGGTTGTGGCGCTCGGCGGCTGCGTTGAGCAGGCTCCGCGGGAGGATCTTGATGAACTGCCCATCGGATTGGACCACGGCCCTCTTCCCGGCGCGGTGTACCAGAACCACCCCCTGCACCGATGCGTCGGCCAGGGCCTTAAGGCGTGCGTCGTCGGCCGGGGCCAGCATCTCGATCCTTCCCTGCCGGTAAAAGGCCGCCCGCACCCCCGGGCGGCCCGGGGCAGCGAGCTCGAGGGTGTAGTCGCCCGCGGACAGGGAAGGCCAGGCCCGCCGGACCTGCCAGGGTTGCCCAGCGTCGTCGTAGCCCACAGCGGGAACCGGAGGATGCCAGCTCATGCGATCAGATCCTGGGCCCGGTGCAGGTGCCACCGGATGTCCGCCGGCCAGTCCCCGGCGCGGTCGCGGAACGGTTCCACGCTGCCACGGAACATCCGGTAGGCCGCCCAGAGCTGCACCCGTTCCGGGGACACCTGTCCGTCCGCCTGGCGGTAGCCTTCCAGCAGCCTCCGTGTTTTGGGGGCTCCATCCGTCCGTGCGGCCGGGTCGGCGTCCTGGACTTCTTCCGCAGCAGCGAAGGAACCAATGTCCGCCGCCCGTTCGGCCGTTCCGATCCGGTCGAAGTCGATGATGCGGATGCCGGACCCGTCCACGAGGACCTGATCCGGCGAGAAGTCGCCGTGGGCCAGGACCGGCCGATGCCCC
>JALYYI010000136.1 GCA_030946705.1 Actinomycetota bacterium
GCCGACGGCGGAACGAACGGCCACCGTCGGCCCTGCCGAAACAGCCCCGGCCGTCATTTCCCCCGCGGAAGTGACGGCCAAACGCCGTGGCCCCTTCCGGCGCTATTTCTATGAGCACCCGCTGGCCATGGACCTCGTCATCGTGGCCATCTACCTGCTCGGCTCGGCCAGCACGGTCATTACGCAGCTGCTGCAGGGACACCCGCTGCACCTGCTCCTGTCAATCGTCTCCGCCGGGCTGCTGATGTTCCGCCGCCACCGGCCGGTGGCCGTGATAGCACTGCTCACCGTGATCGAGACGGCGCTGCTGGTGCTCGAACCGCTGGCCAGCAATGCCAGCATGAGCTTGTGGTTCGGCCTGTACGCCGTCGCCGTCCAGCACCGGCGGAGGGTCAGCTTCGCCATCACGGCAGCGGTCAGCCTGTCGCTGGTGGTGGTCCTGCTGTTCTTCTTCCAGGTTCCGCCCCAGGTGGCTGCCGCCGGCGGCGTGGAGGCGGCCCTGGCCGGCGTGGTGACCGCCGTCGTCGTCGTGCTGTCCAACGTCATCGCCACCGGCGTGGGCATCAGCGTCCGCCGCGACCGCGAGCATGAGGGCGAGCTGCGCGCCTGGGCCGAACGGAACGCGCAGCTGGCCTCGGTCTCCGAGCGCAACCGGATCGCCCGCGAAATGCACGACGTCGTCGCCCACTCGCTGACCGTGATGATCGCGCTGTCCGATGGCGCCGCCGTCGTGGTCCGCAGGGATCCGGGACGCGCGGCCGAGGTGCTGGCGGAACTCTCGCAGACCGGCCGCACCGCGCTCGGGGACATGCGCCGGGTGCTCGGCGTGCTCCGGCAGGACAGTTCCACAGGGCCTGCGGAGCGGGGGCCCCTGGGCCGTCAGCCCCTGGCCCGGGCGCCGCTGCCCGCCCAGTCCGGCCTGGAGGTGCTGCTGGACGGGTTCCGCACCGCCGGACTCCCGCTGTCCGTCACCACCAGGGGTCCGGCGCTGCCGGCGGATCCGGCGTTCCAGCTCACCGTCTACCGGATCATCCAGGAGTCGCTGACCAACGTGCTGCGCTATGGCCACGGCGTCTCGCGGGTCCTGGTGCAGGTGCTGCACCAGGATCCGGAGATCCGGCTGCGGATATCCGACGACGGCCACGGTTCGATGGCTCCGGCTATCTCCGTGGGCAGCGGCCAGGGACTGGTGGGCATGCGGGAACGGGCCGGCATCTACGCCGGAACCGTCACCGCCGGCCCGGGAGCCGACGGCGGCTGGGTGGTCGAGGCAGTGCTCAGCTGCCCGGCGCATGCCGGAGCCGGGACGGACATGGATGCAAGTATGGGCAATGGAACAGGACGCTGAGGGTGGAAATTTCCAACGACGACGGCGGCGCGCAGGGACCCGACGAGGCCGGTCCGGACGGAGCGATCTCGGTGCTGCTGGTCGATGACCAGCCGCTGCTGCGGATGGGCTTCCGGCTGATCCTGGAGGGGGAGCCGGATCTGCACATCGTCGGAGAGGCCTCCGACGGCGCCGAGGCGGTGGCGCTGGTTGCCCGGCTGCGGCCCGATGTGGTGCTGATGGACGTCCGGATGCCGGTCCTGGACGGGATCGAGGCCACCCGGGCCATCACCGCATCGGGGGCCTGCGCGCGCATCATCATCCTGACCACCTTCGACCTGGATGAGTACGCCTTTGCCGGACTGCGGGCCGGCGCCAGTGCCTTCCTGCTCAAGGACGTTGCCCCGGCCGAGCTGGTGAACGCCGTCCGGCTGGTGGCCAGCGGGGACGCGGTGGTGGCGCCGCGGATCACGCAGCGGCTGCTGGAAAACTTCGTCCGCTCCCGGCCGGCCAGCGCACCCGCACCGCGCGACCCGCTGCTGGAGGAATTGACCCGGCGCGAGCTGGAAGTGCTGCAGGCGATCGCGGAGGGGCTCTCCAACGCGGAAATCGCCCGCAAATTCTTCCTCTCCGAGGCGACGGTGAAGACGCACGTGCGTCGGATCCTGACCAAACTGCACCTGCGGGACCGGGTGCAGGTGGTGGTCTACGCGTACGAGACCGGCCTGGTGGTGCCCAGCAATCCGGACTACTGATTGAATCGGTGTATGCCTGAAACCCCGGAACACCCCGAAGCCACCCGCCACATCCAGGACCTGGGCGCCTACGTCGGCGCCTCGCCATCGAGCTTCCACGCAGCCCGCGAGGCCGGGGCCCGGCTGAGCGCGGCGGGATTCACCCGGCTGCACGAGGCGGACGCCTGGGCCGGCGGGCCGGGCCGGTTCTTCGTGATCCGCGACGGCGCCGTCATCGCCTGGCTGACCCCGGAGAACGCCACCGCAGTGACCGGCTTCAACATCCTGGGCGCGCATACCGATTCACCGTCCTTCAAGCTCAAACCCAAGCCCACCACCGGCAAGTTCGGCTGGCTGCAGGCCGGCGTCGAGGTTTACGGCGGCCCGTTGCTGAACTCCTGGTTGGACCGCGAGCTGGCGCTGGCCGGCCGGCTGGTGGCCGTGGACGGCACCGAAACCCTGGTTGCCAGCGGTCCGCTGCTGCGCTTCCCGCAGCTGGCCATCCACCTGGACCGCGGCGTCAATGAAGGTCTGGTGCTGGACAGGCAACAGCACATGAACCCCGTCTGGGGACTGGGCGACCCGGGCCACGCGGACCTGCTGGGTCTGCTTGCCGAGCGGGCCGGGGTGGAAGCCGGCAGCATCGGCGGCTACGACGTGGTGGTGGCGGACACGCAGCCGGGCGCGGTTTTCGGGGCCAACGGCGAGTTCTTTGCCTCCGGCCGGCTGGACAATCTTTCCTCCGTGCATGCCGGACTCGTGGCCCTGATCGGGGCGGCGGCCGGCGGCCCCGCGGCCGGGCCCATCGCCGTGCTGGCCGCCTTCGACCATGAAGAGGTGGGCAGCGCCTCCCGTTCCGGCGCGTGCGGTCCGGTGCTGGAGGACATCCTGACCCGCATCTCCGACGGGTTGGGCGCCACGGTGAGCGACCGCCGTCGTGCCTTCGCGGCGTCCTTCTGCGTCTCCGCCGATGCCGGCCACGCCGTGCACCCGAATTACCCCGAACGCCATGACCCTGCCAACCGACCGGCGCTTAACGGGGGCCCGCTGCTGAAGATCAATGCCAACCAGCGCTACGCCACCGACGGCACCGGAGCGGCCATCTGGGCGCGACTATGCCGCGAGGCGACTATTCCGTACCAGGAATTTGTCTCCAACAACGTGATGCCCTGCGGCTCCACCATCGGGCCGCTCACCGCCACCCGGCTCGGGATCCGGACGGTGGACGTCGGAACGCCGCTGCTGTCCATGCACTCCGCCCGCGAGCTCTGCGGCGTCGAGGACCCGCACCGGCTGTCCCGGGCCGCCGAAGTCTTCTTCCGGACGGCCGTCTGAGACGGGGGCGTTACTGGGCCTGGCTTACCACCAGGTTGATGGTTGTGGCCAGGATTCCGGTCCCGAAGAGGAACGCCAGCAGACTGTGCCGCAAGGCGGCCGAGCGCATGGTCCGGGTGTCGATATGCGTGTCCGAGACCCGACCTGGCAGGACATGCCCATATCCGCCGGGCCCGCCGGGTCACCCGTTAGCGTGCCTTATCCACATCCGCGCCCCTGCCGTTGGTGTCCCGGCGCGCCGGTTCGGTACGGTAGGATAGTGAAGTCTGTGCTGGCGCCAGGAGCGGGTGGAACACCCCGGACCGCGTCCGCAGTCTTTGCAAACGCAGTCTTTGCAACTGCACGCAGACACCGCAAATGAACCTCCTGTTACGGAAAGACCGTAGCCGTTTAGCCCAAAGGAGGTGGGTTCACATATGCGTCCTTATGAATTGATGGTAATCATCGACCCCGATGTCGAAGAGCGTACCGTTGAGCCGTCGCTTCAGAAGTTCCTGAATGTCATTACTACCGGTGGTGGAACCATCGAGAAGGTTGACATCTGGGGCCGTCGTCGTCTGGCTTACGAGATCAGGAAGAAGGCCGAAGGTATCTACGCAGTGGTTAATTTCACCGCGGAGCCGGCCATCGCCCAGGAACTTGACCGCCAGCTGAGCCTCACCGAGACCATCCTGCGCACCAAGATCATCCGTCCCGAAGACCAGAAGGTCGTCGCCGAATAATTCGGCGCCAACCTTTCACGTTTTCATCCGCAGGAACAGACCAGGAGGCAGCAGATGGCAGGCGAAACCATTATCACTGTGGTGGGTAACCTCACCAGCGACCCGGAACTACGGTTCACCCCGTCCGGTTCGGCAGTAGCGAACTTCACCATTGCATCCACTCCGCGGACCTTTGACCGCCAGTCGAATGAGTGGAAGGACGGCGAAACGCTGTTCCTGCGCGCATCCGTCTGGCGTGAAGCCGCCGAAAACGTGGCGGAGTCCCTGACCAAGGGAACCCGCGTGCTCGTTCAAGGCCGGCTGAAGTCGCGTTCCTATGAAACCAAAGAGGGCGAAAAGCGCACCGTCATGGAGCTTGAGGTCGACGAGATCGGCCCCTCGCTGCGCTACGCCAATGCCAAGGTCAACCGCACCCAGCGCTCCGGCGCTGGCGGCGGTGGCAACTTCGGCGGCGGCAGCGGTGGGTCCGGCGGCAATTCCAGCCAGGGTAATTCCGGCTGGGGCGGCGGCCAGGGCCAGTCCGCGCCGGCAGAGGACCCGTGGGGCGCGCCCTCCGGTGGATCTGCCGGTTGGGGTTCCGGCCCGGATTCCTCGGAACCCCCCTTCTAGCAACATCGCGGCAACCGCCGCAAACAAACCATCCCGTGGATCAATATCCACGGGCTCCACGAATTAAGGAGCTCCACGATGGCTAAGGCTGAACTCCGTAAGCCCAAACCAAAGTCCAACCCCCTGAAGGCCGCTGACATCACCGTCATCGACTACAAGGACGTAGCCTTGCTGCGCAAGTTCATCTCTGACCGCGGAAAGATCCGTGCGCGCCGCGTCACGGGCGTCACCGTTCAGGAACAGCGCAAAATCGCCCAGGCAATCAAGAACGCCCGCGAAGTTGCACTGCTGCCCTACTCCGGCGCTGGCCGCGGCTAAGCGAAGGAGAATAACATGGCAAAGCTCATTTTGACCCACGAAGTCACCGGTCTCGGTGCTGCCGGCGACATCATCGAGGTCAAGAACGGTTACGCACGTAACTACCTTCTGCCCCGCGGTTTCGCCCTGGCCTGGTCCAAGGGCGGCGAGAAGCAGGTGGAGTCCATCAAGGCTGCCCGGGTTGCCCGCGAGCACGCTTCCGTTGAAGCTGCCCAGGCCCAGGCTGCCGCGCTGTCCGCGAAGCCGGTCAAGCTGGTCGTCAAGGCCGGCGAGTCCGGCCGCCTCTTCGGTACCGTCAAGGCCGAAGATGTTGCAAAGGCTGTTGAGGCTGCCGGTCTCGGCGCCATCGACAAGCGCAAGGTGGAACTGCCCGCTCACATCAAGAGCGTCGGTTCCTACCAGGCCAACGTCCGTCTGCACGACGACGTTGCCGTTGTGATCGATCTGGACGTCGTCGCGGGCAAGTAGTTTCCACTCCCGCTGCACGTATTAAGTGAAGGGCCTCTACCCAGCCGGGTAGGGGCCCTTCGTGCCGCCCGGCGTCGCGTCTTGGGGCCCGGCGTCTTGGGGCCCGCGTTTTGGGGCCGGCGTCCGACGGCGGTTTGCTGCCGGCTACGGCCTTGCCGTCTGCATATGTGCGAAGGCGTGGCGGATGAGCCCTTCCAGCACCGCCAGGTCCACCTCCGCCAGGCTGGCGATGTAGAGGCAGCCGACACCCGTCTTATACCGCCCCAGGTCCGCAAGCCGTCGCCGGGCGGTTTCCGTGTAGAGCAGGCCGTACAGCGCCAGGTTGGCCTTGCGGGGGGAAAATGCGACGGCGGGCTGGTCGCCTTCGCGTCCGCTTGCGTACACGTAGTGGTTGGTTCCAAAGCCGACAATGGAGGAACCCCAGATCACCGCCGGGGCACCGGTAGCCCGCGTCATCAGCTCCAGGAGAGCCAGGGCGTCGGCCCGCCGCCGCCCATCCGGGAGCGCCGCGATGAAATCCCCAACGGAGGCGGGGCCGGGCTGGGTCTTGTTGGGAGGCGTCTTTCTGGCCGCCGGCTTCCTGCGCGGCGCAGGTCCGGGAGCGGATTTTTCGGTTGTCGAAGACTCGCCAGCCGTCATGGCCGCATTCGCTCGATAATGTTCCTGGCATCCGACAGGCTCAGCCCGGTCTGGTTGCGGAGCAGATTGACAGCCTGGACCGTCTGCCCGCCGCGCACCATACCTTGGAGCTGCAGGGCCAGTTGCGGATTGAGCCGCGGAACCCGCAGGCCGCCCTGCCCGGAGAACTGGCCGGCGTTCTGGCCGGAACCGTAGCCGCTGAGATTCTGGCCGTGGGTCACGTTCTGGCCCTCGGCGGGGGTGCTGCGGTACGCGCTGGCCTGTGAATAACCGGTGCGCTGCGACGGACTTGACGGCCGAAGCTCGGCCGCCCTGCGTGCCTGCGCCTTGGTATGTTCCTGCGCCTTCTTGGCCAGCTCGAGCTGGTAGCGGTCCGCGTCGGAAATTCCAGTGCCGCGCGCCCCGCTCGCGCGCACAGCCCAGAGAAGAAAAATGAGGCCGGCAACGGCGATGATTACCACGATAAGCCAATCCATGCCCCGAGCCTATGCCACACGGAGACCGGATGACATGGTTAGCCGTGGCGGTATATACCGGCTTGTAAATACCCTTGGGTAACATTCGTGTTTCGACTCGGTCAACATCGGACCTGTGGATGAAGGTTGGGGCTAAAGTTCTTTTCCTCCACAATGCGGGGAGCGCGTTGCCGCAGGTCAGAGGCATGTCGCGCCGGAAAGTTTTTTGATATCCACAGGCTTATCCCCATCCTGTGCACAAGACACGCCACACGGGTCCACAGGTTGTCCACAGGGAGCCCCACGGCGGGCTTGGTGCCCCGGCGGCGAAGGTCTAACGTGGCCGGGTATCCCTTTCACGCGGCGGGAATTTTCCTGGGCCGAAGCTTTGTCGGCGGCGCATGTTAGGACGGGGTATCAGCGATACCAGGCCTGTCCGGCCAGAACGGGAGTAACCGATGTCACTTGCCAGCGCAGATAGGGTGACCGCATCCCGCGACTCGGATCTGGCCCGGACCCCTCCGCAGGACCTGGTCGCCGAGCAGAGCGTCCTCGGCGGCATGATGCTCTCCAAGGACGCCATTGCGGACGTCGTCGAGGTGCTGCGCGGCAATGACTTCTACCGGCCCTCCCACGAGAGCATCTACGAGGCCATCCTGGACCTCTATGGCCGCGGCGAGCCCGCTGACGCTGTCACCGTCGCCGATGAGCTGACCAAACGTGGCGAGATCGCCAGGATCGGCGGCCCGGCCTACCTGCATCAGCTGATCCAGTCCGTCCCCACCGCCGCCAACGCCGGCTTTTATGCAGAAATCGTCGGCGAACGGGCCGTCCTCCGCCGCCTCGTCAACGCCGGAACCAAGATCGTCCAGCTGGGCTACGCGAACGATGGTGAGGTCGAGGACATCGTCAACGCCGCCCAGGCGGAGGTCTATGCCGTTGCCGAGCGGCGCACCGCGGAGGATTACGTCGTGCTCAAGGACGTGATGGAGTCCACCGTCGACGAGATCGAAGCGTCCGGGCATCGAGGCCAGGGCATGACCGGTGTGCCCACCGGCTTCTACGAGCTGGATGAGCTGACCAACGGCCTGCACCCCGGGCAGATGATCGTCATTGCGGCCAGGCCGGCCGTGGGGAAAAGTACGTTCGCACTGGACTGGGCCCGTTCCGCTGCCATCAAGCACAATCTGGCCACCGTCGTGTTCTCCCTTGAAATGGGCCGAAACGAGCTGGCCATGCGCCTGCTTTCGGCAGAGGCGACCATCAGCCTGCAGGACCTTCGCAAGGGTACGATCAAGGACGACCAGTGGTCCAAGATCGCCACGACCATGGGGCGGATGAACGATGCTCCGCTGTTCATCGACGACAGCCCCAACATGTCCCTGATGGAAATCCGCGCCAAATGCCGCCGCCTGAAGCAGCAGCACGACCTTAAGCTCGTGGTGCTGGACTACCTCCAGCTGATGTCCTCCGGTAAGAAAGTCGAGTCCCGCCAGCAGGAAGTATCCGAGTTCTCCCGGGCCCTGAAGCTGCTGGCCAAGGAGCTGCAGGTTCCGGTCGTTGCCCTCTCCCAGCTGAACCGTGGATCCGAGCAGCGAACCGACAAGAAGCCGATGGTGTCCGACCTTCGCGAATCGGGTTCCATAGAGCAGGATGCGGATATGGTCATCCTGCTGCACCGTGAGGACATCTACGACAAGGAATCACCGCGCGCCGGAGAGGCCGACGTGATCGTTGCCAAGCACCGTAACGGACCGACGAAAACCATCGTGGTGGGGTTCCAGGGCCACTACTCCCGGTTTTCCAACATGGCAGCGGATTCCGGCGGCGGAGCGTACTGAGGCCCGCAGCCGTGCCCCAACCCACCCTCCGCCGCCAGATCCTGCAGCTGGCCGTTCCAGCGTTCGGGGCGCTGATCGCCGAGCCGCTGTTCCTTCTCGCGGACTCGGCCATTGTGGGGCACCTGGGGGTGGACCAGCTGGCCGGCGTCGGGCTGGCGTCCACGGTGCTGCAGACCGCCGTCGGCCTGCTGGTTTTCCTTGCCTACTCGACGACGCCGGCGGTCGCCCGGCTGGTGGGTGCGGGCCGGAAGGGTGACGCGCTCGCCGTCGGACGTGATGGTCTGTGGCTGGCCGGACTGTTGGGCGTGGTGCTGGCCGCGGCCGGGTTCGTCTTTGCTGCGCCGGTGCTGGGCCTGCTGGGTGCCGGCGACCGGGTGCTGGGCTTCGCCGTCGAATATCTGCGGTTTTCGATGCCGGGGCTGCCGGCCATGCTGATGATCCTGGCGGCAACCGGGGTGCTGCGCGGGCTGCAGGACACCCGGACGCCGCTGCTGGTGGCCGGCGTCGGTTTCACGGCAAACATTGCGCTCAATGCCGTGCTGGTCTACGGACTTCGGCTCTCGGTGGCCGGATCCGCGCTGGGAACGAGCATCGCTCAGTGCGGGATGGCGGCCGTCTACCTGGTGATTGTGGTCCGGGCCGCCCGCCGGGAGGGCGTCGGGCTGCGGCCGGACTGGGCCGGGATCCATGAGGTGTCCAAGGTGGGCAGCTGGCTGATGCTGCGCACGCTGAGCCTGCGGGTGGCGATTTTTGCCACCGTCCTGGTGGCTACCGCGCAGGGGCCGGTGAATCTGGCGGCCCACCAACTGGCCATGACCATCTTCAATTTCCTGGCCTTTGCCCTCGATGCGCTCGCTATCGCCGCCCAGGCCCTGGTGGGCAAGGAGCTGGGCGCGGCGAATCCGGCCGCGGTGCGGGCGCTGACCCGGACCATGATGCGCTGGGGGCTGCTCCTGGGGCTGGGGACCGGGGTGCTGCTGCTGGCGGCGGCCCGGGGCATCGGCTGGATCTTCACCCCGGACCCCGCTGTCCATGCGGCGCTGGCCACCGCCCTGCTGGTGCTGGCCATCGGGCAACCCGCCGCGGGTTACGTTTTTGTGCTCGACGGCGTGCTGATCGGCGCGGGCGACGCGCGCTATCTGGCGCTGGCCGGCGTCGTGAACCTGCTGGTCTACCTGCCGCTGCTGGCCTGGGTGGCGGCCAGCCGCCCGGAAGGCAATGCCGGGCTGTTCTGGCTGTGGGCTGCCTTCGGGGTGGGCTATATGCTGGCCCGGGCCCTCACGCTGGGCGTGCGGGCGCGTTCGGACCGCTGGTTGCTCACCGGCGCCCGCCGCGGATCGGGAGGCATCGGCGCGGGCACTAAACTGTAACGGTGAGTGAACCTGCCCTGCCCCCCGCCCCGCCGCGGACCGCCGTCGCCCTGCCCGCCGGGGTGTGGAAGCCGATCCTGCTCCGCGGCGCCGTCGCCGGCGTCTTCGGACTGGCCACCGCCTTCTGGCAGCAGCCCTCGGGGCTCGGTGCGAGCCTGGCCACCGCCCTCTACCTGGTGCTGACGGCGGCCGCCGTGCTCTGGCTGCGGACGGCACTGGCGGCCGCCTCCAAGAAAGTGTTGACGGCTCTCGCCATCGAGGCAGCTTTCCTTGTACTGGCCGGGCTCCTGGCCCTGGTGCTGCACGGTCCGGTGACCTACGGCCTGGCGGTCGGCCTTGGCCTGCTCGCCGCCGGAGCCACCGCACTGGTGGCCGGCTGGCACGAGCGCAAGGGGTCACAGCTGGCCAGGGACCGGCTCTCCACCGGCGCGGTCATGCTGTCCACCGGCGTTATTCTGCCGTTCTTCATCCCGATGGGCAGCAAGGCGCTGATGGGCGTCGTCGGCGGATCCGCCATCATCCTGGCGGTGCTGTTGCTGCTGGCCAGCCTGAGCTACCGGCACGATGAGCTCCAGTCCGGCGGGCAGGCCGTAAACTAGGAGAAAGTGTTCTACCTCGCGTAGAATACATGGGTTACAACGGTATACACGGGTTACACCAACGGGAGGACATGACGTGGCGAATGGAACACCAGGAACGCCGGGCGAGCCGCGGACCTCGGTGAAGGCGCCGCTGGTCTTCTCGACCGTCATGGCCGTCATCGCCGGCGTCGTTACGGTGGTGGTTTCCACCGGCGGATCGGAGAAGGCGCCGCGCTGGGATCTGGGCGCAATCGCCTTCGGTGTGGCGTTCATCATCACCCTCGTCGTCGCGGCCATGCTGTCCATGAGCCACAAGGAGAATGCGGAGCACCTGGGCAAGGGCTCCGGTATCAACCTCACCTCCTCGGAGCGCCACCAGAACATCAAGACGCACGACGACGGCGGCACCCCTCCCGCGTGATGCGCGACCCTTCCTCTGCGCTTGGCTGAGGCGCGGCGGAGACGCCGTCTCCGGCCGCCAGGTCTCTGCCCGGCCGCGGGCGGCCTCCTTCGACCACCGACCACCGACCACCGGCCGGGTGATCTGCCGCTATTCCGCGCGCAGGCTGGCCAGCGTGCGGTGGATCCGGCTGAAGACCGCCTGGTCCACGACGGTTCCGGTCCGCAGCAGGGCCAGTACCGCGGCCCCCGCCACGCCATCGGCCACCCGGATCAGCCTCGGGCCGCCATCCGGATCGGGCACAGAAGCCTCCACCCTGTCGGCCAGCGCGGATCCATGGCGCAGGATGCTGCCGCCCAGCACCACCGGACCGGTGACGGACGGGTCGCGGACGGCCGCCAGCGTTGCCGCCAACTTGGATCCGGCTTCGGCCAGGATGCCGACGGCAACCTCGTCGTCGTCGGCCGCGGCGAAGGCCAGCGGGGCGAAGCGGGAGAGTTCCACGGGCCGCAGGGCGTAAATCGCCTGGATCAGCTGCTGCAGCGCCGCCGGCCGGCCCTGGCTCCGGTCCGAGAGGCTGGAGCTGATGCCGATCGAACGCATCAGCGCTTCGGTGAGCCTGGTTTGCGGCCCTGTGCCGTCGAGGGCAGCCGCCGCCGCGCGCACCACGCGGTGTCCAATCCAGTACCCGGACCCGGAGTCGCCGAGCAGCCATCCCATTCCGTCTCCGACGGCATCCAGCCGGCCATCCCTGATCCGGGCCGCGACGGACCCCGTTCCGGCCACCAGAGCGTAGCCGTCCGTGTGAAAGGATCCGGAGAAAAAGACGGCCAAAAGATCAGACTCGATCATCAGCTCCCCGCGCAGTCCATGGCTGGCCAGCCGCTCCCGGTAGGGCACAGTGTTGGTTTGGGTGGAGGCGCCGGCCATGGCGACCAGGGCGAAGTCCAGCTCCCCGGCCCCGGAAGATGCCTGCCGTGCGGCTGCCTCTGTCGCGGCCCCCAGGGAGCCGAGAGCGCCGTCGAATCCGCCGGATAGCGGGTTTCCTGAGCCGGCCCGGCCAAGGCCAAGGCAGCGGCCCGAGGCGTCCAGGATGACCGCACGCGTAGAGGTGCCGCCGGCGTCGATGGCAAGAAGTTTCTGCATTGTTATCATTCCGTATCCGATGTGACTTGACACACATTAGCGCGTGAGAATAGTTTTCGTATATCGACGCAAACTTAGAAACGGATTTTCATCATGCCAACCATCACGAAGCCCCACGCAGTGCATACTGCGGTCGGTGTTGTGAGCCGCGTTCAGGCAAAGCTACCTGAAATGCCGGCGGCCATGGCGAAGATCGCGGCCTTTCTGCTGGAGCATCCGCGCACACCGCTGGAGCTCTCCATCATGGAGTTGGCGGAGCGGACCGGCACGTCCGCAGCGACAGTCACCCGTTTCTGCCGGCTCATTGGCTACGCGGGGTACGTTCCGTTCCGCGTGGCGATTGCGGCCGACGCCGGGCGCAGCGATGCACACGAGTCCTGGAAGACGGACATCGGCCGCGCCTTCGGCCCCGAGGACTCGCCCGGTGATGTGCTGAGCACGCTGCTCAATGCGCATGTCCGCTCCCTGCAGGAGACGGCGTCGGTGATGGATCTGGTGCTGATGAAAAAGATTGCGCGCAAGATTGCGCTCAGCACCCATGTGGACATCTACGGGATCGGCGGCAGCGCCGTGATGGCCAAGGAGATGCAGTCGCGGCTGTACCGGATCGGGATAAATTCGCATCACTGGTCGGAAGTCCATGCCGGGCTGACCAGTGCCGCCATCCAGGACCGGAGCTGCGTGGCGATCGGCATCTCCAATACCGGCCGGACCGAGGAAACCATCCAGATGCTGCGCCAGGCCGGGGCGTCGGGAGCGCTCACGGTGGCGCTGAGCAACAAGCCCGATTCGCCGCTGGCCGAGGCCGCGGACCTGCAAATCATCACCTCCGTGCACGAGCAGTTCCTGCAGCCCGATGATCTGTCCGCCAAGCACGTCCAGCTCTTTGTCCTTGACCTGCTCTACCTGCTGGTGGCGCAGGAGAACTTCACTCAGTCAACCACCAAGCTGGCGGCCTCCGCCGTCGCGGTGGCGCCGCACCGCCGCTCCTACCGTCCGCTATCCAGATCCGGCCAGCCGGGCACCCGTGCCCCGAGGCCGGCGGATCGGGAAAGAGGGAACAGTGCCTGACCTCGTCCGCAGTTATCTGAAGGAAGTTTCATCCCGGCTGGAGCGGCTTGCTGCGGAGGCGGAAGCCGGCGCGCTGGATGCGGCGGTGGAGCTGATGGTCGAGGCGATCGGGGCCGGCGGCGTGGTCCAGGTCTTTGGGACAGGCCATTCGGAGGCCTTTGCGATGGAAATTGCCGGCCGCGCCGGAGGCCTGATCCCGACCAACAAGATTGCCCTACGGGACGTGGTCCTTCGCGGCAGCAGGGATGCGGGGGCCCTGAAGGGATCCACGCTGGAGAGGGATCCCGCCGTCATCGAGGAGCTCCTTGATGTTTCCCCGGTGGCTGCGCCGGACGTGTTTATCATTGCCTCCAATTCCGGTGTGAACGGTTCCGTCGTGGGGCTGGCCCTGCTGGTCAAGTCCCGCGGACACAAGCTCATCGCCGTCACCAGCCTGGAGCACACGGCGGCCGTGGAGGCGAAACATCCCAGCGGCGTCCGTCTCAGTGAGGTGGCGGACATTGTCATCGACAACATGGCCCCTTTCGGCGACACCACCCTGGAGCTTGCCGGTGGCGCAGGCGTTGGGGCGGTTTCATCCATTACGGCGGCGTTCATCGCCCAGCTGCTGACAATCGGGGCCGCCGAGCGCATCCGCGCGGGCGGGACAACGCCGCCGATCTACATCTCCGCGAACATTCCGGGCGGCGACGAACATAACCGCGCACTCGAAGACCTCTACCAGAACCGGATCCGCCGGGATGCATGACTGATCAGAACGCCACGGACCGACGTAACGCTCGACGTATCAACAATTAATCGCTCCACCAAGGGAAGGCAGTAACAATGAACATTCAGAACAAGCCACTGGAACGACGCGGCTTCCTCCGCGGAGCTCTGGCCATGGCGGTCCTTGTGCCGTTGGGTGG
This sequence comes from Actinomycetota bacterium, assembly GCA_030946705.1. GTDB lineage: Bacteria > Actinomycetota > Actinomycetes > Actinomycetales > Micrococcaceae > Arthrobacter_M. The sequence continues at coordinate 13,925 of JALYYI010000136.1, forward strand.
ATCGCTGGCCTCCTGCGCCGGGGGCGGCGGCAGCAGCAATGCGGGTCCCACCGGAACGGTCTCGGACACCAACCCGTTCGGCATGGCGGACAAGTCCACCGTGGACGCGGTGATCTTCAAGGGCGGCTACGGCATTGACTACGTGGATTTTGCCGGCAAGAAGCTTGAATCCGTCCATGCCGGCTCCACCGCCAAGATCTCCCCCTCCACCGATATTTCGCAGGAACTGCAGCCCCGCTTTGTTGGCGGCAACCCCCCGGACCTGATCGACAACTCCGGCGCCAAGTCCATCGGCTTCAGCACGATCCTGGCTCAACTGGAGGATCTGACCCCGGTGGTCAACGCCAAAAACCTCGAAGGCTCGGTCATCAAGGACACGCTCTATGAGGGTGTGCTGGCACCGGGTACCTTCGATGGCAAGCTGGCGGCGCTGAACTACGTGCTGACGGTCTACGCCATGTGGTACTCCGCCAGCCTGTTCGAGGCGAACGGGTGGACCTTCCCGAAGACCTGGGACGATGCGCTGGCCCTTGGCGCCAAGGCGAAGGAGAAGGGCAAGTACCTCTTCGTCTGGGGCAAGGAGGCCGCGACATACTACCAGGAGCTGGCGATTGCCTCCGCGATCAAGGAAGCCGGCGACGACGTCCGGCTGGCCCTGGAGAACCTGAAGCCAGACTGCTGGTCACAGCCCGCGCTGCAGGCCGTATTCGGCGCGATGCAGAAGTGCGTCGCCGCCGGCTACTTCAAGCCCGGCGGCTCCGGCACCCAGTTCACTGCAGCCCAGGCACAGTGGAGCAATGCCCAGGACGCCCTGCTGTACCCGTCCGGGTCCTGGATCGAGAACGAGATGAAGGACCAGACCAAGGCCGGTTTCAAGATGACCGGCGCACCGGTCCCGGCGCTGAGCTCCGGCGGGAAGTTCCCCTACGAAGCCCTGCACAGCGCCGCCGGCGAGCCTTACATCGTTCCCTCCCAGGGCAAGAATGTGGCCGGCGGCAAGGAATTGCTCCGGGTCATGCTCTCCAAGGATGCGGCAACGAACTTCGCCAAGACCAAGCTGGCGCCGACCATCATCAAGGGCACCGTTCCGGCCGATGGCTTCGGCTCGACGGCCCTGGTGTCCCAAACCAAGATGCTCGATGCCGCGGGCTCCAAGATCTACACCTGGAACTTCATCGACCTATACGGCACGAACAAGGACATGCTGGTGGTCTGGAACACCTTCCTGGACGGCAAGTCCGACGTCGCGACGCTCACGTCGGGTCTGCAAAGCATCACGGACAAGGTCCGCAACGACAGTTCCGTTAAGAAGATTGAAGTGAAGTGATTCCTCTAGATACCAACGCCCAACCGGGCAGCGGCAAGACCGCCGCTGCCCGGCCGCGCCGGAAAAAAATGACATTCGACAAGGTCAGTTTCATGGTTGTGTTCCTGGGCGTGCCGCTGGCGATCTATCTGATATTTGTCATATCGCCCTTCGCGCAGGCCTTCTACTACTCCATGACTGACTGGTCCGGATTTACGCCGAATATGAACTTCATCGGCGTGTCCAACTACCAGCGGCTGTTTTCCGACGACATTTTCATGAAGGCCGTCGGCAACAACATCCTGCTGGTGATCGTGCTGCCCATCGTCACGATCATTCTCTCCCTGGTGCTGGCAACCCTCGTCACCGTGGGAGGCAGCAGCAAGGGCCAGATCAAGGGACTGCGCAACTCCGGCTTCTACCGCGTGGTCTCCTTCTTCCCGTACACCATTCCGGCCATCGCCATCGGCATCATGTGGGGCCAGATCTATGATCCTTCCAGCGGCCTGCTGAACGGGATCCTGACCTCGCTGGGACTGGACAAGTTCAAGTCCTACCCCTGGCTCGGGGACGAGCGCACCGCCATGATCGCCACGATGTTCGTCATCATCTGGGGCTTCGTGGGGTTCTACATGGTGCTCTTTGTTGCCGGCATCAAGGGCATTCCCGCCGAGCTCTTTGAGGCGGCCCGCATTGACGGGGCGGGCCGGTTCCGCACCGCCATCTCCATCACCATTCCGCTGATCCGGGACAACATCCAGACCGCCTACATTTACATGGGCATCCTGGCCCTGGACGCCTTTGTGTACATGGCGGCGCTGAACTCCGGCGGTGGCCCCAACAATTCCACGCTGGTCATGTCGCAGCAGCTGTTCTTCACGGCCTTCAACAAGGGCCAGTTCGGTCTGGCCAGCGCCATGGGCGTGGTTCTGGCCATCATGACACTGTTGTTCTCGGGCCTGGTGTTCCTGATCAACCGGCTCACCGGCGGCAGTAAGGATGTGTCCCAGTAATGGCTACCAACGTTGAAGCCACGCCACGTAAGTCACTGCATTTCGAACCGCGGACGCCGGCGGCGACGCGCGGGGACAAGGTCGTGGGCGCCGTATCCCACACGGCGCTGACCATCTGGTCCCTGATCGTGATTCTCCCGCTGCTGTGGACGTTCATGTCCTCCTTTAAATCCTCCAGCGAGATCTTCGCCTCTCCTTTTGCCCTGCCGTCGGTCTGGCACTTCGACAATTACGTGCGCGCCTGGACCAGCGCGGGGATCGGAAGCTATTTCCTGAACTCCGTCATTGTGGTGGGCTGTGCCCTGGTGATTGTCATGACCCTCGGGGCTATGTGCGCCTATGTGCTGGCCCGCTACACCTTTCCCGGCAGCCGGGCCATCTACTACCTGCTGCTGGCCGGTCTTACCTTCCCGATCTTCCTGGCCATGGTCCCGCTGTTCTTCATCCTGCGAAACATCGGATTGCTCAACACGCTGCCCGGGCTGATCGTCACCTACGTTGCCTTCGCCCTGCCGTTCACGGTGTTCTTCCTATTCTCATTCTTCAAGACCCTCCCGAACGAGATCGCGGAGGCGGCGGCCATTGACGGTGCCGGGGAATGGCGGACCTTCTTCCAGGTCATGCTGCCGATGGCCAAGCCCGGAATAGCGTCGGTGGCCATCTTCAACTTCCTGGGGCTGTGGAACCAGTTCCTGATCCCCGTCTCCATCAACGCCGCCGGTCCGCGCGTCCTCTCCCAGGGGCTGGCGGCCTTCGCCGGCCAGATGGGATACGCCGTCGACTTTGGCGCGCTGTTTGCGGCGGTCACGGTCACGGTGATCCCGGTACTGATCGTCTATGTGATCTTCCAGCGCCAGCTGCAGGGTTCCGTTTCCGCGGGCACCCTGAAGTAGGCCGGAGCCTTATGCCCTGGCCAACTTCCGACGGCGGTACGCCGCCACGTGGGCCCGATTGGCGCAGTTTCCGGTATCGCAGAAGCGCCGCGACCGGTTTTTCGACAGGTCGATGACGACAGCCTCACAGTCGTCCGCGGCGCAGACGCGCAGGCGTTCGAGCTCCTTGCCCCGGATCACGTCCACCAGCGCCATTGCGGCCTCGGTACCCATCCGCAGGGCCAGCGGAGCCTCCGGCGTGGTGGCGTGCAAGTGCCAGTCCCACTGGTCGTGCTTGACCAGCTGGGGCAGGGCCCGGGCGTTGGCCAGCACCATATTGGTCAGCCGGGCCGCCTCGTCTTCCGGGGCGGTCCAGATCTCGCGCAGCTGCGTCCGCAGACGGCGCACGGACCGCAGCTCGGCGGCGTCGTGGGTCCGCGAACCGGAGAACTGCTGCCCTACGATGAAGGCATCCAGATCCTCCGGCGTGGTCAGGGTGTCGACGTCCCCGGAACCGGTGTTGATCAATGCGGCAGCCGAGAGCAGACCCTCCTCCGTGTCATTAGCAAAGATCATGTTGACTCCTGACGGTTCGATAAGTATTGTCACTAGCATAACTTCTTTTACTCGTGACAGCGCGTATCGGTCAGTGACACGCTTGCACCAAATCTGCACGGAGCCCTGATGAACGCCGCCCTCACCCCCCGCCGGTTCGGAACTTCCGGATTGTGGTTTGCCCTGGTGTCTGCGGCTGCCTTCGGCCTCTCCGGATCGTTCGCCAAATCGCTCTTTGAGAGCGGCTGGTCCCCGGGAGCTGCGGTAGCCGTACGCATCGGAGGGGCCGGCGTCGTCCTGCTGGTTCCGGTGGTGTTCGTCCTGGCGCGGCAATGGTCCACGGTGCGACGGTCCCTGGGTCGGATCGCCCTGTACGGAATCGTGCCCATCGCGCTGTGCCAGCTGTTCTACTTCAACGCCGTGCAGCATCTTTCGGTGGGTGTGGCCCTGCTGCTGGAATACCTCTCGCCCGTCCTGCTGGTCTGCTGGGTCTGGCTGCGGAGCAGGAAGCACCCGCGGCTGTTGACCATCCTGGGCGGGCTCTGCGCCATGGGCGGTCTGCTGCTGGTGCTGGATCTGGCCGGCTCGCAAAAGCTGGACGTCGAAGGTGTGCTGTGGGGGCTGGCCGCCGCGGTCTGCTCGGCCGCGTTCTTCATCATGTCCGCCCGGGCGGACGACAATGTCCCGCCCGTGCTGATGGCAGGGGGCGGCATGATTGTGGGTGCCGCCCTGATCTTCGGTCTGGGCTCCCTGGGAGTGATGCCTCTGGTCTTCTCCACCCGCAACGCGGACTTTGCCGGCCAGGAAGTCAGTTGGCTGCTGCCGATGCTCGGACTGGTGCTGGTCACGACCGTCTTCGCCTACGTTGCGGGCATCATCGCCACCCGCCGGCTCGGGTCGAAGGTCGCCTCGTTCGTGGCGCTGTTCGAGGTGCTCTTCGCCGTGGTCTGGGCCTGGCTGCTGCTGGGGGAGCTGCCGCGGCCCATCCAACTGCTGGGCGGCGCGCTGATTGTCTCCGGCGTTGTGCTGGTCCGCGTGGACGAACTGCGCGGTCCGGGCAGTCCGGAACTGGATCACGCCAGCGACCTGGAGCCCCTGCCGGACGCGCGGGTGGCCGAACGCGTTCCCGCCGCCCACGCCTGACCCCGCGTCGAGGGGTGAGATAACGACACTCTGATGCCTCCAGAGCGTCACAATCTCACCGCTCGATGGCCCGGATCTACCACGGAACGGTGCCGGTGCGGGAAACGTAGGTCCCGGTCGCCGCATCCCGACCCGCCAGGGCCATCTTCACGATAATCTCGGCTCCCTCGGCCACCGTCTGTGTACCGCGGTGGCCGTTGAAGTCGGTGTCCGTGAAGCCGGGATCGACGGCGTTGATGCGCAGCTCCGGAAAGGCCTTGGCGTACTGGCTGGTCAGCATGTTGACCGCTGCCTTGGAGGAGGAGTACACCACCGAATGCAAGGTGGACTCCCGCCGGTCCGGATCCGAGGTGATGGCCAATGACCCCATGCCGCTGCTGACGTTGACAATGGCTCCTCCGGATTCCCGGAGCAGCGGCAGGAACGCGTGCGTGGTGCGGATGATGCCGAAGACGTTGACCCGGTAGGCGGCCAGCGCCGCGTCGGCGGTCACATCGGCCGGAGCCAGCCAGCTGCCGGGGATGCCGGCGTTGTTGACCAGGACATCCAGCCGGCCGGTCTCAACGGACAGGCGCGCCGCCGCGGCCTCGACGGAGGCATCGTCGGTGACGTCCAGCTGGATGAAGGTGGCGCCCAGTTCGCCCGCCGCGGCCTGGCCCCGGCCGACGTCGCGCGCCCCGAGGTAGACCGTATGGCCGGCCGTGACCAGTTGCCGGGCGGTCTCATAGCCCAGGCCTTTGTTGGCGCCGCTAATTAAGGTAATTGTCATAACAACCAGCCTGCTACGGATCCCCCGCGCCAGGCCAGTACCCCTTGGCCACGGCGGTGCCCCACGTTCAGATCGCACTTCGCGCCCATGATTTTCAAAAACATGGGCGCGAAGTGTCCTTTCAACCGGCTGGACGTGAGGAGATGGAAGCATCGATGAGAGGCAGCCGTCACGGAAGGGGCCATCATGACCGGAGAAGCGAGCGCAGCGGAGTACCCGGATCTGCGCGGCAGGACCGCCGTCGTCACCGGGGCATCGCGGGGCATCGGCGCGGGAATTGCCGCAGCCCTGGCGGCTCAGGGGGTGAACGTGATGCTTGCCGCCCGGGATGAAGCGGCGCTGGCCCGGAAGACGGGGGCCATCCGCGACGCCGGAGGCACAGCGGCGTTCCACGCGGCGGATCTCATTGATGAGGGCTCGACGGCGGGCCTCCTGGAAGCGGCCGAGCGCGCCTTCGGGCCGGTGGACCTGGTGGCCGCGATCGCCGGCGGCGACGGAGCGCCGTCGTCGGTCATGGAGATGGCAGCCGGGGACTTCCGACGGATCGTGGATGCGAACCTGACCTCCACGTTCCTGACGCTCAAGACCTTCCTCCCGCCGATGGTGCAGCGGGGCGCCGGCGCGGTGCTGGTGATGTCCTCCACCGCGGGGCGGGTCCGCACTCCCGCGAACCCCGCGTACGGAGCCGCCAAAGCCGGCCTGCTGATGCTGATGAGGCAGGCGGCCGCTGAGGTGGCCGCTCACGGCGTGCGGATTAACGCTTTGGCACCCGGGGCGGTGCTGACCGAACGGTGGGAGCACGCACCGAAGGAGGTTCGCGACCGTGCGGCCCAAGGGCATCCGCTGGGCCGGCTGGGCTCTCCAGCCGATATCGCCGGCGCCGCGTTGTTCCTGCTCAGCGACGCATCCTCGTGGGTGACAGGGGCCACTCTGGACATCAGCGGGGGCATGGTCATGGGCTGAACCGTGTGCCTACCATGGGTCTATGTGCCGAAACATCCGAACCCTTTACAACTTTGAACCCCGTGCGACGACGGCGGAGGTCGACGCCGCCGCCCTGCAGTATGTGCGCAAGGTCAGCGGCAGCGCCAAACCCTCCAAGGCTAACGAGGCGGCCTTTGAGCTGGCCGTGCGGGAGATCGCGCAGACCACCCAGCGGCTGCTCGACTCACTCGTAACGCGCGCTCCGGCCCGAAGCAGGGAGGATCAGACCGCCAGGGCGCAGGCCCGGGCCGC
>JALYYI010000149.1 GCA_030946705.1 Actinomycetota bacterium
CGTCGGGATCATGGTGGCGTGGCGTTCCTGGATCTGCGCGACGGCTCCGGCATTTCCCAGATTGTGGTGCGCGAGGAGGAGGTCTTCCATGCGCTGCGCAATGAATACGTGCTCCAGGTCATCGGGACGGTGCAGCAGCGTCCCGAGGGCAACGAGAATCCGCACCTGGCCACCGGCGGGATCGAAGTCATTGCGGAGAAGGTCATTGTCCTCAATGAGGCCGCGCCGCTGCCGTTCCAGGTCGACGAGCATGCTGAAGTAGGCGAGGAGGCCCGCCTCAAGCACCGGTACCTTGACCTGCGCCGTCCCGGCATGCAGCGCAACCTCCGGCTGCGCAGCGAGGCCAACCGCGTGGCCCGGGAGCTGCTGCACGAGCGGGGTTACGTGGAGATCGAAACCCCGACGCTGACGCGTTCGACGCCGGAGGGCGCCCGCGACTTCGTGGTTCCGGCCCGTCTGGCCCCGGGCTCCTGGTACGCCCTGCCGCAGTCACCGCAGCTGTTCAAGCAGCTGCTGCAGGTGGGCGGGTTCGAAAAGTACTACCAGATTGCCCGCTGCTACCGTGACGAGGACTTCCGTGCGGACCGGCAGCCGGAGTTCACGCAGCTGGACATCGAGGCCAGCTTCGTGGACCAGGAAGACATCATCGCCCTGGGCGAGCAGATTGTCTCGGCGCTCTGGAAGCTGATTGACGTCCAGATCCCGATGCCCATCCAGCGCATGACCTACTGGGACGCGATGGCCCGTTTCGGCTCGGACAAGCCGGATCTGCGCTTCGGGCTGGAGCTGACCGAGCTCACCGAATTCTTCAAGGACACCGGGTTCGGCGTCTTCAAGGCCCCCTATGTCGGCGCCGTCGTTATGCCCGGCGGGGCCTCCCAGCCGCGCCGCACGCTCGATGCCTGGCAGGAATGGGCCAAGCAGCGTGGTGCCAAGGGCCTGGCCTACGTCCTGTACAAGGAGGACGGCGAGCTGACCGGCCCGGTGGCCAAGAACCTCACCGACACCGAGCGCGCCGGGCTGGCCGACGCCGTCGGCGCCCAGCCCGGCGACTGCATCTTCTTCGCCGCCGGTGAGAAGGGCGCCGCGCGTGCCCTGCTGGGCGCCGCCCGCGTCGAAATCGGCCACCGCACCGGCCTGATCGACCCCAAGGACTGGGCCTTCGTCTGGATCGTCGATGCCCCGCTGTTCGAGCCGACCAGCCAGGCAGAGGGCTCCGGGGACGTGGCCGTCGGACACAGCGCCTGGACCGCCGTGCACCACGCGTTTACCTCGCCGAAGCCGGAATTCATGGACACCTTCGACACGGATCCGGACAACGCACTGGCCTACGCCTATGACATTGTCTGCAACGGCAACGAGATTGGTGGCGGATCCATCCGTATCCATCGCAAGGACGTGCAGGAGCGCGTGTTTGCGGTCATGGGCATCGGCGAGGAGGAGGCGAACGAGAAGTTCGGCTTCCTGCTTGAGGGGTTCAAATTCGGCGCCCCGCCGCACGGTGGCATCGCCATCGGCTGGGACCGCGCCGTGTCCCTGCTGGCCGGAGTGGACTCCATCCGCGACGTGATTGCCTTTCCCAAGTCCGGTGGCGGCTATGATCCGATGACCGCCGCGCCGGCCCCCATTACGGCGCAGCAGCGCCGGGAAGCCGGTGTGGACTTCAAGCCGGAGGCCTAGGCGGCCGTGGGTGCCCCATGCCGTGCGGCGCGCAGGGCCGGGCACCCCGGAAGCACCGGGGGAGCCACGATGTCTAAGGTACCGTGAAAGTCCGCCAGGCCCGGGTAGTGTGATCTGCCGTGCTGGCCACGGCTGGCGCGCTGCAGGGATTCAAGGGCCGCCGGGTCGATGTGCCGGGCGTGGGTCAGGTCCACGGTGACGAGTAAGCCTTTGCGCAGTACCCCGGCGCGACGGATGATGGGCAGCAGGGCCTTGCAACTGGTTTCGGTCAGGCACCCGGCGACTTCAAGGACGGCGGACGTTGGCATCATGTCCAAGCGGACGTGCACTCGCAGTTTGTGGTCCACAGCTCACTCCACAGCGTTGTAGCTACAGCGTTGTTTCTGCGGCCGTCTGCTCAACCACTTACGACTATAAAAGGTTCGCCACGCCGGAACAAGGGCTTGATTTGCCAGCCCCAATCACCGACAATCACCCCAGCCTGGCCGGACGCCGGGCGCTAGTCATCGAAATGGGTTTTGGCGGGTTCCTGCCCGGTGGTGATGACCAGGGCCGAGGCGACATCCCTCAGCTTAATATTGCGGTGGCTTGACGCCGACTGCAGGATCCGGATCGCCTCGTCCTGGCTGCACCGGTTCTGGCCCATGACGATGCCGACCGCCAGATCGATGGTAGTCCGTGATTCGAGGGCCGCCTTGAGGTTGGCCGCGGTCTCGCTGTGCTGGGCGAAGCGGATGGCCAGGCGCAGCGCGCTGGAGGTCTGCCGGACATAGCTTTCAGCTGTTTCGACGGACCGGGCGTCAAATTTGTCCGGCTGGCTGGAATAGAGATTCAGCGCCGCCTTCGCATCGGCCTCAAGCCGGAACGGCACCGCCAGGATGGAGCGTATCCCGCGGGGGAGCACCGCGGCCATGTATTCAGGCCAGCGTTCCTCGCTCCGTACATCCGCGACGATGACGGTGGTTTGCTCCGTGGCGGCGGACAGGCAGGGTCCTTCGACAAACGCATACTGCAACTCGTCCATGATCCGGGCCCGCGGACCGCTGCTGGCAACGGTACCGGCCTTGCGGTGGCGCAGCAGGGTGATCCCGCAAAGGACATCATCGTCCAACGAGGACAAGTTCCGGGTGGAAACCAGGGCCAGTTCGTTCAGGAACTCCTGGACGTCGCTGCTGTCCAAGAGGAGGTTCTGCAAGTACTCGGAAACGGATATTTCTGTCGATTCCATCACCAAGCAGCCCCTCTCGCAGCTGTTTTGCCTGCGGCCTGCCGCGACCGGTCACTGCCCTGCCCGGGGCCGGTCGGATTGCTGCTAAACCGTAGCCCAAGAATACATCTGCGGGCCGCGAAAAGGACCGGCAGCACGGCGGCGGAAACCGGGCACGGGCGGTCAGCGGAATCGAGGCTCAGATGGCGGCTCAGATGGCGGAATCCGGCGGGTCGCTGACCCGGATGCGGACCGCATGCAGGTCCGTCGCGGCCTGTTTAAGCACCGCGGATTTGGGGTCCGGCACGTCCAGGAACGCCAGCCGGGGAAGGACCGACAGCGGGCCAAAAACCGTTTCGGCCAGCAGCGACTGGCACAGCGCCTTGTCCCCGCCGAGCACCAGATATTCGGCGGTCCGTGCAGATCCTCCGCCGGGAGCGCCGGGAGCCAGCAGCCGGGCGGCATGTTCGGCCACGGCCTCCACCAGCGCGTCGGCCTGGTTGGTGCGGCGCCGGGCGAATCGTTGCTGGGACCAGCCGCCGGCGGCGGTCCTGGACTGGACGTAGCGGGTTCCGATCTTGGAGACCAGGACCTGGCCGTCCTGGCACAGGCCCACGGCATAGCCGCCGCGGCGCAGGAGCACGACGGCGATGGTCCGGCTTTGTCCGGCCAGGGCCGAGAGGCGCTCGATGGGTGTTGTGCCCCGCCCCGGGCGCCCGTCCACCGGCCATGGCGCCTGCAGCAGCGCGCCGGCGCCGTCCGCCGCGGTGAGGCGGACGCCGTCGTCCGTTTCCTCCAGCTGCACGGGCCCGTGGCCGGCCGCGAACCGGTCCAGCCAGCCCGGTATCCGCCCGGGTGCCACGAAAGCTGTTCGTGATACCGCCGTCATGGGGCCCGCTGCGGTCTCTGGTGCATCTTGGCCAGCAGCTTCCTTCACGGTTTTACTTTGGGACGGGTTAGGTCGGGACGGGTTGGGACCTGGGAAGGGCATCAGTATCGTTCCGCGGCCTTAACGATACGCGTGCGGCGGCGGTATACCGGCCAGCCGATAGCCTTAGCGGGTGAGCGATCTTTTTGGCATGGCGGACGAGATGGACGAGGCGGAGCTCGCAACCGACCGAGATTCCGGGGCCGCAGGCTCCGCGGCCCGGCCGCGCAGCCCGCTCGCCGTGCGGATGCGTCCGCGCAGCGTGGACGAGGTTGTGGGTCAGCAGCACCTGCTGGGCTCCGGATCGCCGCTGCGGCTGCTGGCCGCCGGGGCCGGCCAGAGGGGACCCGCCGGTCCGAGTTCGGTCATCCTCTGGGGACCGCCCGGCACCGGCAAAACGACCCTGGCGCATGTGATTGCCCGGGGCCCGGGCCGGAAGTTTGTGGAACTCTCCGCCATCACAGCGGGCGTCAAGGATGTGCGGAAGGTGATGGAGGACGCGCTGACCGCCCGCGACCTTCACAAAACCACCACCGTGCTGTTCCTGGATGAGATCCACCGTTTCAACAAGGCGCAGCAGGATGCACTCCTGCCCGGGGTGGAAAACCGCTGGGTGGTGCTGATCGCCGCCACCACGGAAAATCCGTCGTTCTCGGTGGTGTCCCCGCTGCTCTCGCGGTCGCTGCTGCTGACCCTGAAACCGCTCACCAGCGACGACGTCCGGGCATTGATCCTGCGGGCCGTTGACGATCCGCGCGGTCTGGCGGGGAAAGTGCGTCTGAGCGATGAGGCGCTGGACCATCTGATCCGGCTGGCGGCCGGGGATGCGCGCCGCGCCCTGACCACGCTGGAGGCCGCCGCGGGGGTGGCCCACGCCACGGATCTGGGTGGCGAAATCCAGGATCCCATTCCCGTGGAACTGGAGCACGCGGAACGCGCGGTGGACGCCGCGGCCGTCCGCTATGACCGGGCCGGGGACCAGCATTACGACGTCATCAGCGCTTTCATCAAATCCGTCCGCGGCTCCGACGTGGACGCCTCCCTGCACTACCTGGCGCGGATGCTGGAGGCGGGCGAGGACCCGCGCTTCGTGGCGCGCCGGATCATCATTTCCGCCGCCGAGGACATCGGCATGGCGGACCCGACGGCGCTGCAGACCGCCGTCGCGGCAGCGCAGGCGGTGCAGCTGATCGGCATGCCCGAGGCTCGCATCGTGCTGGCCGAGGCCGTGGTCCATCTGGCCACGGCACCAAAATCCAACGCCGCCTATCTGGGCATCAATGCGGCCATTGCGGATGTCCGGGCGGGAAGGGGGACCGGAATCCCGGCCCACCTGCGCGACGCCCACTACCCGGGCTCCCAACAGCTGGGCCATGGGAAGGGGTACGTCTACTCGCACGATGAACCCCATTCGGTGGCCAGCCAGCAGTATGCCCCGGATGATCTGCTGGGGCGCGACTACTACCAGCCGACGGAAAACGGCGCCGAGCGTGACATCGCCGGAAGGCTGGAGCGGCTGCGCGGCATCATCCGCCGGAAGAAGGGCAAATAACTGCTAGAATATTGGGTGCACTGGCAAGCCTTGGCTCCATACGCGTTGCTTTTCCTGATCTGTCTGTAAAGACGTCTGCGAAACGGGTATGCCCAGCGGCTGCAGCGAAGGGCAGCGGTAGCCCTAACTCTCCATGATGGAGGCCAGGAACATAACCAAAGCATTGATCCGGAGTTTGACCAGTTTGACTTGGTTCAACTGTATGAACTGCGGAATCAGCGAGCTTTACCGCATGAATATTGGAAGGACAACGTGGCTAACAACACACGTGCCCGCCGCCAGGCCCGCCTCTCGCGGTCCCTTGGCATTGCTCTTACCCCCAAGGCCGCCAAATACCTCGAGCGCCGTCCGTACGGCCCGGGTGAGCATGGTCGTGCCCGCAAGAAGCAGGACAGCGACTACGCGGTCCGCCTGCGTGAAAAGCAGCGCCTGCGTGCCCAGTACGGTATCCGCGAAGCACAGATGACCCGTGTCTTCGAGGAGGCCCGCCGCACCAAGGGCCTGACCGGTGAAAACCTGGTTGAGCTGCTGGAAATGCGTCTGGACGCCCTGGTTCTGCGCTCCGGCTTTGCCCGCACCATTGCGCAGGCACGCCAGCTGGTTGTGCACCGCCACATCATGGTCGACGGCGCGCGGGTTGACCGGCCGTCGTTCCGCGTTGCCGAAGGCCAGATGGTGCACGTGCACCCGCGCAGCGAGACCATGGTCCCGCTGCAGGTTGCCGCCGCCGGTGCGCACCGCGACGTGCTGCCGATCGTTCCGGCTTACCTGGACGTCAAGCTCGAAGGCCTGCAGGCCCGCCTGCTCCGCCGTCCGAAGCGCTCCGAGGTCCCCGTGACCTGCGAAGAGCAGCTGGTCGTGGAGTTCTACGCACGCTAGGACTTCCTGCGTGCCGGTGCTCCGCAGAGCACCGGCACCCAAATGCAAAGCAGCCCGCGGCAAGCGCCGCGGGCTGCTTTGTAGGTAAGGTACTCAGGGAGCACGACGACATTCGAGACCACAAGAAAAGAGGCGGCCGACTATGACCGGTGGAGATATTGCGGGCCTGATCGCGGCGGGGGTATTCGCCGTACTGGTAGCTGTCCTGGCGGTACCGATTTTCAAATTGGGACGCGTCTTTGATGAATTCCGCAAGACTATCGAATCGATCAGCGCGGGCACGATGCCCCTGATTGATGAGGTCACCGCGACGGTCTCGACGACCAATCAGCAGCTGCAGAAGGTCGACGGCATCTCCAACAACGTCTCGGACGCGACGGCGAACATCTCGGCGCTTTCTTCCTTGGTGGCCGCAACCGTCGGTTCGCCGCTGATCAAGGTGGCGGCGTTCTCCTACGGCGTCCGCTCCGCGTTCGCCGGCCGGCGCAGCAGCAAGTCCCGCCACTCCCGCGGCCGGTGACCTCGCCGCCAGCAGACATACCTGTAGACCAAGGAGTTGCAAGGACATGAAGAAGATTTTCTGGCTGGGCATCGGCATCGCCGTCGGAGCCATTGCCGTGCGCAAGATCTCGGCAACCCGTGCGGCGTTGGGCCCGGAGGGCCTGAACCGGACCGTCGGCCGGCTCAGCGACAGCATCCATAACTTTGCCGACGCCGTCCGCGAGGGCATGAATGAGCGCGAATCGGACCTACGCGTTGCTTTGGGCGTCGATCAGAGCGCGGACGCCGCCCTCAGTCGCACCGGTCGCCGCTAAGGCGACGGCCTAAACCTCCGCCTTAAAAGTTTCCACACGAAGGGTTAGCCACGTTCATGAAGTCGCACGAAATAGCACGCCGTTGGGTTGAGTTCTTCACCAACAGGGGCCACACGGCCGTGCCTTCGGCGTCGCTGGTCTCCAGCGACCCGTCCCTGCTCTTTACCGTCGCAGGCATGGTGCCCTTCATCCCGTACCTGACCGCCCGTGAGGAAGCGCCCTACAAGCGGGCCACGAGCGTGCAGAAATGCATCCGCACCGGTGATATTGAAGAGGTCGGCAGGACCGCCCGGCACGGGACGTTTTTCCAGATGTGCGGCAACTTCTCCTTCGGGGACTACTTCAAGGAGGAGGCCATCGGCTTCGCCTGGGAGCTGCTGACCTCCAGCGTGGAGGACGGCGGCTACGGCCTGCCGGAGGACCGGCTCTGGGTCACGGTTTACCTGGACGATGACGAGGCGGCGGAACTCTGGCATCGAATTGCCGGCCTGCCGCAGGAGCGTATCCAGCGGATGGGGATGAAGGACAACTACTGGTCCACCGGACAACCCGGCCCGGCCGGCCCGTGCTCGGAGATCTACTACGACCGAGGTCCGGCCTATGGCCAGGACGGCGGCCCGGCCGTGGATGACACGCGCTTCATCGAGATCTGGAACCTGGTCTTCATGGAGTACCAGCGCGGCGAGGGCACGTCCAAGGACAATTTCGAGATCCTGGGCGAACTGCCCAAGAAGAACATCGACACCGGCCTGGGCCTGGAACGGCTGGCGCTGATCCTGCAGAACGTGGAGAACTTCTACGAAACGGACCAGGTGCGCCCGGTCCTGGACATGGCCGCCAGGCTCTCCGGCAAGGAATACACCAGCGCCGAAACGGAGGATGATCCGCACCACACCGACGACGTCCGCATGCGCGTGGTGGCGGACCACATCCGCTCGGCGCTGATGCTGATGGCCGACGGCGTCACCCCCACCAACGAGGGCCGCGGCTACGTGCTGCGCCGGCTGATCCGCCGTGCCGTGCGTGCCATGCGCCTGCTGGGCGTGGAGCGGGCGTGCCTGCCGGAGCTGCTGCCGGCCTCCCGGGACGCCATGAAAGGCGCCTACCCGGAGGTGGAGGCGGACTTCGAGCGGATCAGCCGGATCGCCTATGCGGAGGAGAGGGCCTTCCTGCGCACCATCGCCAGCGGCACCGCCCGCCTTGAGGAGGCCGTTGCCGAGTCCAAGGCCGCCCGCAAGCCGCTTTCCGGCGCGGACGCCTTTGCCCTGCATGACACCTACGGGTTCCCGATCGATCTGACGCTGGAAATGGCCGGTGAAGCCGGCCTGGCCGTGGACGAGCCCGGCTTCCGCGCGCTGATGCTGGAACAGCGCCAGCGCGCCCAGGCCGATTCGCGCGTGAAGAAGAGCGGCCACGCGGACCTGAGCGTCTTCCATGAATTGCTCGCGCAGGGTGAGACGGTGTTCACCGGCTATGACGAGCTCGACGGCGAGTCCCGGGTCCGGGCGATCCTTTCCGGCGGACGTCCGGTAGCCCACGCCGCCACCGGCGACGAGGTGGAAATTGTGCTGGCCGAGACGCCCTTCTACGCGGAGGCGGGCGGCCAGGCGGCCGATACCGGCCTGATCACCGGCAACGGCTTCGTCGTCGAGGTCCTGGACGTCCAGCGTCCGGTCAAGGGCCTGAGCGTGCACAAGGCCGTGGTCCGGGAAGGCGAACTGCCCGATTCCGCCCAGGTGCGCGCCGCCGTCGACCGCCAGCGCCGTCATGCCGCGGAGCAGGCCCATACCGGCACGCACATTGTGCACGCCGCCCTGCACCAGATCCTGGGCCCGGAAGCCCTGCAGCGCGGTTCCTTCAACAAGGCCGGATACCTGCGCTTCGACTTTGCCTGGGGCGAGGGGCTGAGCACCGCAACGCGCTCGGAAATCGAGGAAGTCTCCAACATCGCCATCCGTAACAATTACCGGGTGGATACCAAAGTCATGCCGCTGGCGCAGGCCAAGGCGCTGGGCGCCATGGCCCTGTTCGGCGAAAACTACGGCAACGAGGTGCGCGTCGTGGAGATCGACGGCGCCTGGTCCCGCGAGCTCTGCGGCGGCACGCACGTGGCCAATACCTCGCTGATAGGCAGCCTGACACTGCTTGGCGACCAGTCCGTGGGCTCCGGCAACCGCCGCGTTGAAGCGTTTGTGGGCATGGATGCGTTCCGCCATCTGGCCGCCGAGCGCGCCCTGGTGACGGAACTGAGCGACCTGCTCAAGGTGCCCTCCAACCAGCTGCCCGAACGCATTGCCGCCACGCTCGCCAAGCTGCGCACGGCGGAGAAGGAACTTGAGCGGATGCGCAAGGAGCAGCTGGCTGCCGCGGCCGCCGGACTGCTCTCCACCGCGCAGGACCACGCCGGGGTGCGCGTGGTTGCCCATGACGTGGGGCAGATCGGCGGGGCGGACGACCTTCGCGCGCTGGCGCTGGACCTGCGCAACCGGCTCGGATCCGGCGCCGCAACGGTGGCAGTGGCCGGTGTCGCCAACGGCCGGCCCATGGTGCTGGTCGCCACCAATGAGGCCGCCCGCGCCGAAGGGGTCAAGGCCGGCGCCCTGGTCAGGCTGGCGGCCGGCATCCTCGGCGGCGGCGGAGGGGGCAAGGACGACGTCGCCCAGGGCGGCGGCTCGGACATGGCCAAGGTTCCCGCGGCCCTGGCCGCCGTCGTCGGCGCGATTACGGACCGGGGCTAGATCCGCACCGTGGCTGATGCTGAATTTCCCCGCGGGGTCAAGCTTGGCGTGGACGTCGGGACGGTACGGGTTGGCCTAGCCAGCTGCGACCCGGACGGCATCCTTGCCACCCCGGTCCGGACCCTGAGCCGGGACGCCAGGAAGAACTCCGACCTCCGGGTGCTGCTGCGCGAGGCCGCCGAGCGCTCCGCGGTGGAGATCTTCATCGGGCTGCCGCGCACGCTCAAGGGTGCGGAAAAGGCCTCGGCGGAGATGGCGCGGGAGTACGCCGGGCTGCTGGTCCGGGCCCTGGATGAGGCTGGGATGGACGTGCCGGTGCGCCTGGTCGATGAACGCCTGAGCACCGTGAGCGCACACCAGTCGCTGCATGCGGCTGGCATGAGCAGCCGCGATCACCGTAGAGTAGTTGATCAGGTGGCAGCAGCGGGCATCCTCCAGCACGCCATCGACATGGAGAAATCACTTCAGTCCACGGTGGGAACCCTGGTTCCTGGATCGCGGGCAGTTCAAAGATCGCGGGCAGTTCAAAATCGCGGGGCGGACGTGACGGGGGACGTTGATCAGCCACGGCGAGGTAAGGAAGACATCATCACCCCCATCCAGGATGAGCAGGGACGATCCGAGTGAGCGATAATTTCCCGGATCGGCCCGTCCCGGGTCGGGGCCGAGGCCGCCGTGCGGCCCAGCTGGATCCGCAGGAGCACCAGGAGCCGGACTTCGACGGCGGCCCTTACCCCGCAGACCCGCAGGAGGCGCCCGGCGGCGTGTACGAGTACCCCGCAGACGCACCCGCTGACGCCCCATCGGACGAGGGCCAGTTTTACGACGGCGTATACTACGAAGCGGAGCAGCCGCAGGCCGGCCAGTACTACGATGAGGGCCATCCTGAGGACGGCCACATCACCGGCCATTACGACGACACCGGTCACCCCGTCTTTCCCGCCGAGGATGTGCCCAGCCGTCGCGTTCGCCGGACGTCGAAGCGCGTTCAGCACCGCCGCCGCACCCTGGTGATGCTCGTGGTGGTTGCCGGCTTCCTGGCTGTTGCCTTCTTTGCCTTCCAACTGATCAGCCCGATGCTCGGCCCCGCATCCGCCAAGGACTATCCGGGGCCCGGACATGGCAGCGTCATGTTCACCGTTGACCCCGGGTCCAGCGGGCGATCCGTTGCGACCCAGCTGGTCCAGCAGGGCGTGGTCGAAAGTGAGGGTGCGTTCCTGGATGCGCTGGCGAAGGCCAACGGCACGGCACTGATCCAGCCCGGATCCTTCCACATGAAACTGGAGATGAAGGCCTCAGACGTGGTGTCCACCCTGCTCAGCGCGGACGAGAACAAGGTCCACTACGCGGCCATCGCCCAGAACCTCAGGGAACCCGAGGTGCTTGCGCTGCTGGCAAAATCCACCGGAATCCCGCGGGACAAATTTGATGCCCTGGCCAAGAATCCGGCTGCCTTTGGGCTACCCGCCCAGGCCAAGACCCTGGAGGGGTACCTGGCCCCGGGGGAGTACCGCTTTGCGATCGACATGACCGCCCAGCAGATCCTCACCAAACTGGTTCAGACCACCAAGGACGAGCTGGCCCAGGCGGGCGTCACCGACCCGGCCGAGCAGTACAAGGACCTGACGATCGGCAGCATCATCGAGTTCGAGGGGAATGAGGCCAACTACGGCCTGATCTCCGGTGCGATCGAAAACCGGCTCAAGAATCCCTCCGCGGAAACCGGTGGCCGGATAGAGTCCGACGCCACGGTGGCCTACGGGCTGGGCATCAAGAGCTACAACATCACCGATGCGCAGAAGAGGGACGCATCCAACCTGTACAACACCTTCGTCCGGCCGGGACTTCCGGTGGGACCCATCGGCTCACCCAAGCAGAAGGCCATTGAGGCGGCGGCCCATCCGCAGTCCAATCCGTACTACTTCTGGGTGACGGTGAACCTGGACACCGGGGAGACGCTCTACGCCGCCACCTATGCGGAGCACCTGAAGAACGTGGCGAAGTACCAGTCCTGGTGCAACGCCAACGCGGGTAAGTGCAAGTAGCGGGCAGCGGCGCACCCGGGGACCGGCCGAGGTGCTTCGGTGCCGTGCTGGGGCACCCGATTGCGCATTCCAAGTCCCCGGCGATGCATGCGGCGGCTTACCGCCAGCTGGGGCTGGACTTCAGCTACTCCGCCGAGGATCTGCAACCGGCGGACCTGGAGGGGTTTGTGCGGCGGGTGCGTTCGGAGGGGAACTGGTTCGGGCTCTCGGTGACCATGCCGCTGAAAACGGCGATCGTTCCGCTGCTGGACGGGGTGCAGGGCGTCGCCGCCACCCTGGGCGTTGTTAATACGGTCGTTTCCGAGCACACCGCCAACACCGGACCGTCTGTGCTCCGCCTGACGGGGTACAACACCGACGTCGTCGGCATCGTCAACGCGCTTCGGCACGCGGCGGTTCGCGGTCGTCCGACGGCGGCCATCCTCGGCGGGGGCGGCACAGCAGCCGCCGCGGTTGCCGCCCTGAAGGATCTTCACGCGCCCGGCGTGGACGTCTTCGTCCGCGACGCGGCCAGGTCCTCGGCGGCCGCCCGGACCGCCGGCGTCGTCGGACTGAGCCACCGCCTGCGCCCGTGGACGGAAGCGGCAGCCGCCCTGGCCGGCTACGACGTCGTCATCTCCACCCTTCCCCCGCACGCCGCGGACGGGCTGGCCGGCCAGCTTCCGGCCGCCGGCACGGGCGGCAAGCTGCTGCTGGACGCGGCCTACGACCCGTGGCCCAGCGCCCTCGCGGCAGCCTGGGCGGAACGCGGCGGGACCACAGTGCCAGGGCTGGAAATGCTGCTGTACCAGGCGGTGGAACAAGTGAAACTTTTCTCATCCGCAGTCCTTGGCGGACGGCACGGTACGGGACGCGGCGAGCAGGCAGGCCTTATCAACGCCATGTGTGACGCCGTGGGGCTGCCCCGACGTTAGGGCGGGGCCCTGATCATGGCAGGATGGAATCTATGATGCGTTGGTTGACCGCCGGTGAGTCCCATGGCCCGGCACTTGTGGGCATAGTCGAGGGCGTCCCGGCCGGCGTCGAATTGACCAGCGCCCAGATCCAGGCAGCGCTGGCCCGGCGCCGGCTGGGCTACGGCCGCGGCGCGCGGATGAAGTTTGAACAGGATGAGGTGAGCATTCTGGGCGGCGTCCGCCATGGACTTACGCAGGGCGGACCCGTGGCCATCCAGGTGGCCAACACCGAGTGGCCCAAATGGGAACAGATCATGTCCGCCGACCCGGTGGACCCGGAGTTGCTGGCGGACCAGGCACGCAACGCCCCGCTGACCCGGCCCCGGCCCGGCCACGCAGATTTTACCGGCATGCAGAAGTACGGCTTCCAGGAGGCCCGCCCGGTGTTGGAGCGGGCCAGCGCCCGCGAAACCGCCACCCGCGTGGCGCTGGGCACCGTCGCGTCCCAGCTGCTCAGGGCCCTCGGTATCCAGCTGGTCAGCCACACCGTGGCCATTGCCACCGTCGCCGTCCCGGAAGGCACGCCACTGCCGACGCCGTCGGACGTGCTCGGCCTGGATGCGGATCCGCTGCGCTGCTTTGACCGCGAGACCTCCCAGGCGATGGTTGCCGAGGTTGACGCCGCGCACAAGGAAGGCGAAACCCTGGGCGGCGTCGTCGAGGTGCTGGCCTACGGACTGCCCCCGGGCCTGGGCAGCTATGTGCACTGGGACCGCCGGCTGGACGCCAGGCTGGCTGGGGCCCTGATGGGCATCCAGGCGATCAAGGGCGTTGAGGTGGGCGACGGCTTCCGTACCGCCGCGCGGCGCGGCTCCGCGGCGCATGACGAGATCGTCAGGGACGGCGCCGGCAGAATCGGACGCACCAGCAACCGCGCGGGCGGCATCGAGGGTGGCATGAGCATCGGCGAGGTCCTGCGTGTGCGCGCCGCCATGAAGCCCATCGCCACCGTTCCGCGCGCTTTGGCGACCATTGACGTTGCCACCGGTGAGGCCGCCCGGGCGCACCACCAACGCTCGGACGTCTGCGCCGTGCCCGCCGCGGGCGTCGTGGCCGAGGCCATGGTTGCGCTGGTGCTGGCCGAAGCTGTGATGGAAAAATTCGGCGGCGATTCCGTCGCCGAGACCGCCCGCAATCTCAAGTCCTACCTGGAGAACATTCCGCAGGCACTGGACTCCCTGGAGCGCTGATGCCGGGCACCGCAACGGGAAGGTCCGGGTTTAGCCCTGCGCGGCCGATCGTGCTGATCGGTCCGATGGCCGTCGGGAAATCCGCCATCGGCCAGGCGCTGGCACGCGAATTGGGGCTGGAGTTCGTTGATACCGATCAGGTGATCACCGCCAAACACGGCTCGATCGCGGACATCTTCGCGAGCCGGGGCGAAGGGTTTTTCCGGCTGGCGGAGGCGCGGACGGTGGCGCAGGTGCTGGAATCAGCGGGCCGGACGCCGTTTGTGCTCTCCTTGGGTGGCGGGGCTGTCCTGGACTCCGGCACCCAGCAGCTGCTGGCCTCCGCCGTTGTGGTCCATCTGGAGGCAGACCTGGAAACCGTCCGCGAGCGGATCAGCCGGCAGTCCGGCCGGCCGTTGCTCCAGCCGGACCCGCTGGAACGCTGGCGGAAGCTGGCCGACGCCCGGCTTCCCGTTTACCGCCGGCTGGCCACGGTGACGTTGGACGTCCGCCGCGGCTCGGTCGATGAACTGGTCCGGCGGCTGATCGAGGTGCTGGCCGGCCCAACCCCGTCGGAGAATCCGGCTCGGAAGCCGGAAGCGAACACGCAAGTCCTAGAGAACGGAACCATGTGACAACGGCAGCGACAACCATCAAGGTGACCGGAAGCCAGCCCGCTGACAATTACGACGTCGTCGTCGGCCACGGGCTGCTGGCGCAGCTCCCTGCGCTGCTGGGGGAGCGCGTCCGTCGCGTGCTGGTGATCCATCCTCGTGCCCTCCGGCTCACCGGTGAGGCCGTTCGCGACGAGCTGGCCGAGGCCGGCTTCACCGCGCTGACCGCGGAGATTCCCGACGCCGAGGAGGGCAAACACATCCAGGTTGCCGCGTTCTGCTGGCAGGTCCTGGGCCAGAACGACTTCACCCGCTCGGATGCGATCGTCGCCGTGGGCGGCGGGGCGGTAACGGACCTGGCGGGATTCGTCGCCGCGACCTGGCTGCGCGGCGTCAAGGTGATCCACCTGCCCACCAGCCTGCTGGGGATGGTCGATGCCGCCGTCGGGGGCAAAACTGGCATCAACACGGCCGAAGGAAAGAACCTGGTGGGCGCCTTCCACCCGCCCGCCGCCGTGCTCGCGGACCTGGATACGCTGGCCACTCTGCCGCCGAACGAGCTCATCTCCGGCATGGCCGAGGTGGTCAAATGCGGCTTCATCGCGGACCCTGCCATCCTGGACCTGATCGAGGCCAACCCGGACGCCGTCAGGGATCCGGGCTCGGCCGTGCTGCGGGAACTCATTGAGCGTTCCATCGCGGTCAAGGCCGTGGTGGTATCCGAGGACCTCAAGGAAACCGGAGATCGGGAGATGCTCAACTACGGGCACACCCTGGGCCACGCCCTTGAGCTGGTGGAGCGCTATTCCTGGCGGCACGGCGCCGCCGTCTCGGTCGGCATGATGTTTGCCGCCGAGCTGGCGCGCAGCGTCGGCCGGCTGTCCGACGACGTCGCGGACCGGCACCGCACCGTGCTCGAAGGCCTCGGCCTGCCCGTCAGCTACCGCCGGGACCGCTGGCAGGGCCTGCTGGACGGCATGCGCCGGGACAAGAAGGCCCGCGGCGATCTGCTGCGCTTCGTCATCCTGGACGGCCTCGCCAGACCGGGGATCCTGGACGTTCCGGACACGTCCCTGCTGTTCGCCGCCTACCAGGAAATCGCGTCCTGAGGGTGGCGCTCAAGGACTGGCCCGACGCAGGCTTCCCCGGCACCGCCATCAACCCCGCCACCCTGCGGGCCGCCGTCGTCGATGAAGCGGCCTGCGAGCAGGCGCTGTCCCGGACGGACGATCCGGCCGACGCCGTCTTCGTGCTGCTGGCCCGCGGCCGGACCGCCGAGGCCGCGGAAGTTGCGGCCACGGCCCGGATCAAGGATCCCGATTCCTTCCGCCTGCAGGTCCTGGATGCCGATATCCTCGGTGCCACCCGGAACACCGAACCCGCTGTGGCGCGCCTGCGCCGGCTGGCCGGCGCCGTCGTCGGCACCCCGGAGGAGGCAGAGGTGCACCTTCACCTGGGCAAAGTGCACTTCTCCGCCGGCAATTACGCAGCCGCCGTGCAGAGCTTCAGCAGGGCCCTGGACCAGCGCGTTGCCGGCGATGCCGGCCCCGCCCTGATCTATTCCTCCACCGTTGCGTTGGGCCGCGCGAGAGACCTCGCGGACCTGGCGACAAGCTAAGGCGCCGGAGCGGGTAGAATAGTCAGTGGATTTTTGATAAATATTCCCATCCAGTGTTTCCGCCGCCCGCAGAGGGCTCGCGGAGGGCAATCGGGACAATAGCCGTACTGACCGAGAGAACCTAGAGGTAACCAGTGGCAACCACCAACGACATCAAGAACGGCACCGTCCTGAAGCTTGAAGGACAGCTGTGGAACATCATCGAGTTCCAGCACGTCAAGCCAGGCAAGGGCGGCGCCTTTGTCCGCACCAAGATGCGCAACGTGATGTCCGGCAAGGTCGTCGACAAGACGTTCAACGCCGGCCTGAAGATCGAAACCGCCACTGTTGACCGGCGCGACTACCAGTACCTGTACCAGGACGGCGTGGACTTCGTGTTCATGGACACCCAGGACTTCGACCAGATAACGGTACCGGGCGAAACCGTGGGCGACGCCACCAACTTCATGCTCGAAAGCCAGATGGTGAACATCGCTATCCACGAGGGCTCGCCGCTGTACATTGAGCTGCCCCCGTCCGTGGTACTGCAGATCACGTACACGGAGCCCGGCCTTCAGGGCGACCGCTCCTCGGCCGGCACCAAGCCCGCCACTTTGGAAACAGGCTACGAAATCCAGGTGCCCCTGTTCGTTGAGAACAACACCAGGGTCAAGGTCGACACCCGCGATGGCAGCTATCTGGGACGTGTCAACGACTAGTGGCGGAACAAGAATCAGCACGGCAAGAGTCAGCACGGCAAGAGTCAGCACGGCAGGAATCGGCGCGTCCGAATTCAGCAAGGAGCAAGGCTCGCCGCCGTGCCCTGGATATTCTCTTTGAGTCCGAACAGCGCTCTGTTGCGGCCGCCGATGCGATCAAGGGGCGGCGCGATAGCACCGACCAGATCATCAACGCCTATACGGTTGACATCGTCGAGGGCGTCTCCGCCCTGCAGCCGACGATCGACGAGTTCCTGCAGACCTACTCACAGGGGTGGACGCTGGAACGGATGCCCTCAGTGGACCGCATCATCCTGCGCGTCGGCGCCTGGGAACTGCTGTACAACGACGACGTCCCGGACGGCGTCGCTGTCAGCGAGGCGGTGGAACTGGCCAAGGTCCTGTCCACCGACGAGTCCCCGCAGTTCATCAACGGCCTGCTGGGCCGGCTGCAGCAGCTCAAACCGACGCTGCTGGCGTAGGCCCAACCGGGCAGGCGCCAACCGCGCAGGCACCAAAGGCACAGGCACCAAAGGCAAGGGCGGCCACCGGGTTTATCCCCCCGGTGCCGCCTTTGGCTGGCCCGCACTCACGGATTGACCTGCCGGCGCGCCGGCCGCACGGGAGCGACCGGGCTATTCAGCTGGCGAAGAAGGGTTTCCCTCACCTCCGTTATTTTGCGCAGGAGATCCCCTTCATCCTTCATCAGCTGCCCGGGGCCGGAACCGCCAGAATTCTCTGCCGGGTGAAGGCCAACCGCGTGGCCAGCCTCATCAGACTCTTCATGGTCCTCGTCCCGCCGAAAGGCCGCGCCCAGGCGAGGGCCTGATGACGGCCCCTGGCCGTTGCCAGCATGGTCACTTCCGCGGCAGTAACCCAGCCAGTTGCGACGTAGTCGGCAAGCCGCCGCCGGGTCAGCCGCGCCTCCGATACCCGCAGCAGCACAATGCCCAGCACGTAGAGCAGGAACAGGGGGACCTGCAGGATCACGTAGAAAGCAAAGAAGTTCCCCGTGGCCAACGAGCTGCTGTTCCACAAGGCATGAATACCCATGGCGGGGACAAGCCCCACAGCCCAGGCCACCACCACCAGCAAGGTGGTACCGCGCCGGGCGGCGAAACCAACAATCGCTCCCGTGGTCGCTGTGAACATGACGTGGGCGAACGGCGACATCAGCCCCCGGACCAGGAACGTCACAATGACTTCACTGCCGATCTGGGGAGTTCCGGCCATCGCATTGCCGAAATAGAGAATGTTCTCGGTAAATGCGAATCCCGCCGCTACCGTACCGGCGTACACCACTCCATCGATGGGCCCATCAAACGTCCGTCGGCGCAGCAGGAAGATGAACAGCACACCCAGGCCCTTGCACGTCTCCTCCACCAGTGGTGCCCGCAGCACGGCGCTCACCGTGGCCGCATCGGTGATGGACGTACCAGCCAGCAGGATGGGCTCCACCCAGCGGCCGACGACGAGGGCTGCCACCACTGACATTCCAGCTCCCCAGCAGAAGGCGAACGCAAGCGCGCTCCGCGGTTCCGGCTCCCACCTGTCAATCCAGTACAAGGACAGCAGGCAAATTCCGAGCGGAACCAACGCCAACGCGCCGCAGATAAGGAAAACGCTCATGCCCAAACTTGCCGCAAAATAAGCAAGTGTTCCCACGACGACCAGGGCCAGCAGGCCAGCCAGGACGGCGTTGAGTACCCGCGCCCGCCGGCTGCCATCACTCGGTACAGGATGTTGCCAGAGCGGCCGGCCCGACTGCCGGGGCAGCAGCTGGGCACGGTCCGGCGGTTGCTGGGGGATACCCAGCGGTGCGCCGGGGCCCGGTCCAGGCTGGGTCATGCCTAAACCCTAGGTGATCGGGACCCGAAAACGTATCGCCGAACGGCGGCGGCACGTCCGCCAGGCTCCGAGGTCTCAGGCGGCGTCCCTTTCAGGCTCCGAGGTCTCAGGCGGCGTCCCTTTCAGGCTCCGGGGTTCTCAGGCTGCGTCCGTTCAGGCTTCGGGGCTCTTAGGCTGCATCCGGGTGTTGGCTGTGATGGCCGTCGTCTTCGTCGTCTTCGTCGTGGTGTTTGTGCTCTTCGTTTGCGGGATCCGGTGGTTCCTCCAGGCTGAGGTGCTGCCGCCAGGTTCCGGCTTCGGGGTCTTCGGGCAGCGACGGCCAGGGCGGCCCGGCGTCCCGTGCGTTCCGCGCGTCCCGGGCATCGGCTGTCCGCCCGGCGTGGCCGGCGAAGGCCTCGGGGAGTTCCGGCGGGCTGAAGT
>JALYYI010000169.1 GCA_030946705.1 Actinomycetota bacterium
ACACTGTAATATGTGACATGGTACTGTTTACGAAGCGCATTATCTTTGACGAAGGAGACTTAATATGGCTGCCCAGATCGCATCGGGACAGACCCCAACGGGCCAAGCCGGGCGCAGGCGGAACAAGCCGTGGCACGGTGTCCACGTTGCCACCGCCTTGCCGTTCAACGATGATCTGTCAGTGGACTTCGAGGCGTACGGCGCGCACGTGGCCTGGCTGGCCGCCAGCGGCTGCGACGGGGTATGCCCGAACGGGTCGCTGGGCGAGTACCAGACCCTCACGGACGCCGAGCGGACCAGGGTCGTCGAGACCGCCGTCGCCGCCAGCCCGGAAGGATTCACCGTGATGCCCGGCGTGGCGGCCTACGGCTCGGCGGAGGCCCGGAAGTGGGCGCAGCAGGCCAAGGACGCCGGGGCGGCGAGCGTGCTGCTGCTGCCGCCGAACACCTTCCGCGCGGATGAGGACACCGTCGTCGAGCACTACCGCGAGGTGGCCAGGGTGGGACTGCCGATCGTGGCCTACAACAACCCCTACGACACCAAGGTGGACCTGACCCCGGCCCTGCTGGCCCGGCTGCACCGTGAGGGACTGATCGTTGCCGTCAAAGAATTCACCGCCGACGTCCGCCGGGCCTACGAGATCGCCGAACTGGCGCCCGAGCTGGACCTGCTGGTCGGCTCCGACGACGTCCTGCTGGAGCTGGGCGTTGCCGGCGCGGTGGGCTGGATTGCCGGCTACCCCAACGCCGTCCCGGTCAGCACCATGGAACTGTACAACCTGGTCACCTCCGGCAACCTGGAGGACATCGCCAGGGCGCTGCCGATGTACAGGGACCTGCATTCGCTGCTGCGCTGGGATTCCAAGACCGAATTTGTCCAGGCGATCAAGCTGTCCATGGACGTTGCCGGCCGCAAGGGCGGCGCCTGCCGTCCGCCGCGCTTCACGCTCCCGGCCGAGGTTGCCACGCAGATCACCAAGGACACCGAGGCCGTGCTGGGCAAGGGCTACAAATAGCCCGAGTGCTGCTCCGCCAACTCCCGTCCGACAAGCTAAGGATTATCGCCATGCGGTCCAAGAGAGTGTTCCATGCCGTCGATTCACACACCGAGGGCATGCCCACTCGCGTCATCACCGGTGGCGTCGGGACGATCCCCGGTGCCACCATGGCGGAGCGCCGCCAGTGGTTCATGGACCACGACGATGACGTTCGCACCTTACTGATGTTCGAGCCGCGAGGGCACGCATCGATGAGCGGGGCCATCCTGCAGCCGCCCACAAGATCCGATGCCGACTTCGGCGTCCTCTTCATTGAGGTCTCCGGGCTGCTGCCGATGTGCGGCCACGGCACCATCGGCGTGGCGACGGTGCTGGTGGAAACCGGCATGGTGGAGGTCCAGGAACCGGTGACGACCATCCGCTTGGATACCCCTGCGGGCCTGGTGGTGGCCCTAGTGGCCGTGGAGAACGGCGCGGCCAAGTCAGTGACCATCCGTAATGTTCCTTCCTTCTCCCTGGCCCTGGACCAGAGCGTGCAGGTGGCGGGGTTGGGCGACGTCACTTACGACATGGCCTTTGGCGGGAACTTCTACGCCGTCGTTGAGCTGGAGAGCCTGGGGCTGCCGTTCGACCGGGCGGCCAAGAATGACCTGCTGGCGGCCGGTCTGAAGATCATGGACGCCGTCAATGTGCAGAACCTGCCCCGGCATCCGGAACGGGAGGACATCACCGGCTGCCACCACGTCTATCTCAAGGCACCCGGTTCCACCGCCGCCCATTCCCGCCACGCGATGGCCATCTACCCGGGCTGGTTCGACCGTTCGCCGTGCGGGACGGGCACCAGCGCCCGGATGGCGCAACTGTACGCCCGCGGCGAGCTGGGCCTGAACCAGGACTTCATCAACGAGTCCTTCATCGGCACCCGGTTCACGGGCCGGCTCGTTGAGGAAACCAGTGTCGGCGGCCTGCCCGCGGTCGTGCCGACCATCACCGGCCGGGCCTGGGTAACCGGCACCGCACAGTACCACCTGGACCCGGACGACCCGTTCCCCGCCGGATTCCTGCTGTGAACGCGGCCGTGCCTGAGCCTGAAACGGAGTATCCGGCTCTTCAGATGGACCAGGGCGAAACCGAACTGGTGCTCAGCGCTGAGGACCAGGCAATGCTCAGCGGCGAGCGCGGCCCCGGCATGGCGATGGCCATGCGGATGATCGTGGCGCTGGCGGGTGTGCAGGGCGCAGGACGGTTGATCGACATAGCCTCCGCACACATTGACGGCTGCCTCTACCATGGGCAGGCCGGGCTCGACTTCGCCGAGAAGCTGGTGCAGCTCGGCGCCGCTGTCTCCGTTCCGACCACGCTCAATGTCAGCTCACTGGACCTGTTGCACCCCGGACTGGTCCGGCTGCCGGCCGCCGAGGCTTCGGCGGCGCGGCGGCTGATGGACGCCTACGTGACCCTGGGAGCCCGTGCAACGTGGACCTGCGCACCGTATCAGCTCGCCGGGCGGCCGGAACGGGGGACGGACATCGCCTGGGCCGAATCCAACGCGATCGTCTTTGCCAACTCCGTGTTGGGGGCGCGCACCGAGCGCTACGGGGATTTTGTGGACGTTTGTGCAGCCATCACCGGCCGCGTTCCGGAGGCCGGACTGCATTTGGGCGCCAACCGCCGCCCCACGCTGGTGCTGGACTGTTCCGCGCTGCCGGACCGGGTCATGGACAACGATGCCGCCTGGGCGGCTCTGGGTCACGCTGTCGGACGCCGGGCCGGCAGGGGCATTCCGCTGCTGACCGGGCTCAATTCGGCGCTCGCGGACGAGGACCGGCTGAAGGCACTGGGCGCCGCAGCCGCCTCGGCCGGCGGGATTGCGCTCTTCCACGTGGCGGATGTGACGCCAGAAGCCGGTGACGGGAGCGTGGACGCGTCCGGCGGGCTGCCGCGCGAGTCCATCACACCAGCCGTGCTGCGCGCGGCACGCGATGAGCTGACAACGGCGGCTGCTTCAGGGCCGCTGGACGCCGTCAGCCTGGGCACCCCGCACTTTTCGGTCAGCGAGTTCGCCAAGCTGGCCGAGGAACTTACGGACCGTCCCCGGTTCCACCCGCACTGCAAAGTATGGGTGTCCACCTCGCGCGAGGTGTTGGCACAGGCGCGCGAACGCGGTTACGCGCAGGTCTGCGAAGAGCACGGGGCCGTCATCGTGACCGACACCTGCACCTACATCACCCCGATCCTGGGCCCGGAAATTCGCACCTCAATGACCACCTCCGGAAAGTGGGCCTGGTACGCGCCCGCGAACCTGGGCATCGATGTTATCTTTGGCACGCTGGCCGAATGCGTTGCCTCCGCCTGCGCCGGGAAGGTCGTCCGGGATGAATCCGCCTGGCGGTGAGCCCCCTCAGGGCCCGGCCGCGGGCATAGCTGTGTCGGTGCTGACCGTAGCGGGAAAAACTCTCTGCCCCGGGGAGGCATCCGGTGAGTTGCTGCGGCTTGATGAACCACTTTCACTGTGGGGCGGCACGGATCTGCGCACCGGGGTGATCACCGATATACACCACCCGCAGCACGGCACCGCTATAACGGGCCGCGTCCTGCTCACGGACGCCTCACGCGGTTCAAGCTCCTCCTCTTCAGTGCTGGCCGAGCAGATCCGCGCCGGCGCGGCACCGGCCGCGATCATCCTCACCACACGCGACGCCATCCTGACCCTCGGCGCGATCGCGGCCGCCGAACTCTATGGCATCCTGATGCCCATAGTGCTCATCGACGGTGGGGACGCGGCGGTTCTTCGCGGCGTCGGGCCCGGAACCATTACCGTCACCGCCGTCAGGGGCACGGCTGCCATCACTTTCGGCGCCAGCGGCCATCCGAACACAAGCGACCTTTCGAACAGGGGAACAGCATGACACTGCCCTTTATCGATGCCCGGACCCTTTCCGTGCTGATGCCTCCGGCGGCGGCAGTGGCCGCACTGGAAGACGGGCTGCGCGACGGCCTGGACCCGGAAAGCGACGCACCCAGGCTGTTCAGCCCGCTTGCTGCCGGGGAATTCCTGCTGATGCCGGCGGAATCCAGCCGCTATGCCGGGATCAAGGTTGTCACGGTGGCCCCGGAGAATCCGTCCCGGGGACAGCCAAAGATCCAGGGCACCTACCTCTTGTTCGACGCTCAAACACTCACCCCGCTGGCGGCGTTCGAGGGAGCCGAACTGACACTGATCCGCACCCCCGCGGTGACGGCAATGGCCGTCAAGCACATGCTCGCCGCCGGCGGCAGGGAGTCCATTGACCGGCTGGTGGTGCTGGGAACTTCCCTGCAGGCGGCCCGGCATATCCAGGCGGTGACCGCTATCATGGCGGTTGCCGAAGTGGTGATCATTGGCCGCAGCGGCTCTCCAGCGGACGACCACGCCCGGGAGCTGGCCAGAGCCTGCGCCGGACGGAGTGCCGATGCCCGGGCCGGCGGCCATTCGGACATTCCCGGAGCCGAAGCCATCATCAGCGCCACCTCCTCACCGACGCCCGTCTTTGACGGCTCGGCTGTCGCCTCGGACGCAGTCGTCGCTGCCATAGGTGCGCACGGGCTCGGTGCCCGGGAGATCGACGAAGGACTTGTCCGCCGGTCCGACATTGTGGTCGAGGGCCGGGCCTCGGCACTGCGGGAGTCGGGGAACCTGATGTCCGCCCGTTCCGGCGCCGAATGGGAGCACCATCGGGTCACCAACCTGGCCGAACTGGTCGCGGGCGGATTCCGGCGCACCCCCGGAGCGCCCTCGTTGTACAGCGGGGTCGGCATGTCCTGGGAGGACCTGGTGGTCGCTTCGGGCGCTTTTGAGCAAACAGGTGCCACTATGGGAACCTGAACGGCGGTGCTGCCGGGACCATACCGGGCCAGGAACCCTTGCACGACCTGGAATTTACCGGTTTCATTACCGCCGGCGAAGCGACTTAAGATGTAAGGATGGCGCTCCGGCCCCCGCCCCTGATTGGCTGGACGGAACTGACGAGTTGGAGGCTTTTATGGCTGGGGAGAATTCGTCCAGTTTAACCATCGTGCACAAGAGCGCGAATCTGCGTCAGACGGTAGCGCTTGCCCTGCGGGCTGCCATTATTTCCGGTGAAATGGAGGCTGGCGGCGTGTATTCTGCCCCGACACTGGGCAAGCGCTTTGGCGTCTCCCCGACGCCGGTCCGCGAGGCCATGCTTGACCTGGTCAAGGAAGGCCTGGTGGTGCCGCTGCCCAACAAGGGTTTCCGGGTCACCGAGGTATCCGACTCGGATCTGGACGACATCACCCGGATCCGGCTCCTGATCGAGCCGCCCACGGTTCGCCAAGTCGTTCCGATCATCCCCAAGGAAGACCTCGGTGGGCTGCTGACGCTCGCGCAGGCCATCGTGGACACCGCCGCCGCGGGGGACCTGATCGGCTATACCGAGGCCGACAGGCGCTTCCACATGGAAATCCTCGAGTACAGCGGCAACAGGCGGCTGGTGGACATCATTTCCGAACTACGGGCACACACACGTCTGTTGGGGTTGGCACCGCTGGTGAAAAACGGCCAGCTGAAGATCATGGCCCGCGAACATGTGGAACTGGTCGAGCTGATCGGGGCCGGCAAGGCCGCCGAGGCCGAGGAACTGATGGTCCGGCACATCGGCCACGTCCGTTCCGAGTGGGCAGCCCACACTGAACTGTAACCGCGGCTGTCTTTCCTGCCGCGTGGATATAGATCCAACAACCCCTATTCCCATCCCTATGCAATGTGACATACTACTGTCATGATGCACACCGGAACGGCCGACGTCGTCGTCATTGGAGCAGGTGCCGTGGGCGCGTCCTGCGCCTACTTCGCCGCGCTGAACGGTCTGGACGTCGTCGTCGTCGAACGCGGCGCCCTCGCGGGCGGGACGTCGGGCGCCTGCGAAGGGAACATTCTGGTTTCGGACAAGGAGGCCGGGCCGGAACTGGAGCTCTCGCAGTTCTCGCAGAACGTTTGGCGGCAGGAGCTGGCCGAATTCGGGAAGCTGTGGGAATTCGAGGCCAAGGGCGGCCTGGTGGTGGCCGCGGGCACTTCCAGTGCGCTGTCCCTGCATCAGTTAATGGTCCGCCAGCGGGCTGCTGGCATCGAGGTCAAAGCGGTGGGCGGCCCCGGACTGCTGGACTATGAACCGCACATCAGCCCGGACCTGGTGGCCGGCGTGTTCTACCCGCAGGACGCCCAGGTTCAGCCGATGCTGGTGGTGGCGCATCTGCTCCGGCTGGCCCGCGGCCTCGGAGCGAGCGTGCGGACCCAGACCGACGTCAAGGGATTCCTGAAACAGGGCGACCGGGTCACCGGCGTGCGCACCTCACGCGGCAGCATCTCGGCTCCGCATGTCATCAACGCGGCCGGGACGTGGGGCGGGCGTGTTGCCGACCTTGCAGGGGTAAAGGTGCCCGTCCTGCCCCGCCGGGGCTTCGTGCTGGTGACCGAGCCGCTGCCGGTCCGGATCCGGCACAAGGTCTATGCCGCCGAATACGTCGACAATGTCGCCAGCTCCGATTCCGGGCTGCAGACCTCACCGGTCGTGGAGGGCACCGACAGCGGCACCATCCTGATCGGTTCCAGCCGTGAACGCGTCGGCTTTGACCGCACCTTTTCCGTTCCGGTGGCGAGTTCGATGGCGGCGAAAGCCATGGCGCTGTTTCCTTTCCTGGCCGAGGTGAAGGCCATGCGCAGCTACCTGGGGTTCCGGCCATACTGTCCCGACCACCTGCCGGTGATCGGTCCGGACCCGCGGGCCCCCGGCCTGTGGCATGCCTGCGGACACGAGGGGGCCGGGATCGGGCTGGCTGCCGGAACCGGGCTGCTGCTTGCCCAGGCCATAACGGGGCGACCGACCGGGATGGACCTGATTCCATTTGCCCCCGAACGCTTTGAGGAGGCCACTGCGTGAACAAACCGATTAGCCTGACCTTTGACGGGCGGCCCCTGACGGCAGAGCCCGGCCAGAGCGTTGGCGCGGCCCTGACCGAAGCCGGGGTGAAGTCCTGGCGCAGCACCCGGGTGGCTGGAAAGCCGAGGGGGTTGTTTTGCGGCATCGGCATCTGCTTTGATTGCCTGCTGACCATCGACGCCGTGCCCAACCAGCGCGCCTGCCTCGCCCCGGCCCAGGAGGGGATGCAGCTGGAAAGCGGTGTGGTGGGCACCGCTTCGGCCAGCACTTCCGCACCCGCTGGGACCGAAAAGGCGCACAATGCCTGAGACCAGCCTCCGCACCCAACTGGCCGTCGTCGGAGCCGGCCCGGCCGGACTCGCCGCCGCCGTCACCGCGGCCGATGCCGGGCTGGACGTCGCCCTGATCGACGCCGGAGCCCAGCCCGGAGGCCAATATTGGCGCCACCCGGACGAGTCGTATCCTGCACCGGAGGAGGGCGCGGGACAGCACGACTGGGCCACGTTCACCGATCTGCGCCGGCGCCTGCGCCAGCACACCGCGGCCGGCACGATCACCTATCTGCCAAATCACCAGGTATGGCTGCTGCAGTGCGCCGGCGGAACAACCGTTGTGCACCTTTCGCCGACACTTGACCTCCCGGCCGGCGTCCCGGAGCCCCGGAGGGTGCCCCGGGTCGAGGCTGAGGAGCTGATCCTGTGCCCGGGCGGGTACGACCGGCAGCTGCCCATCCCCGGATGGGATCTGCCCGGGGTGATGGCGGCCGGTGGTGTCCAGGCGCTGCTCAAGGGTCACCGGACGCTGGCAGGGCAACGCGCCGTCGTCGCCGGGACCGGGCCGTTCCTGCTGCCGGTGGCCAGCGCCCTGGCGCACGCCGGAGCAGGGGTGGCCGCCGTCTGCGAGGCCAACAGCCCCACCGGCTGGCTGAACAATCTGCGCGGTGCTTCACAGACACCGGGCAAGGCACTCGAGGGCGTCGAGTATGCTGCCATACTGGCCAGGCACCGGATCCCGTACAGGATCCGGACCGCCATCACTGCCATCCACGGCGAAACCGAGGTCCAGGCCGTCACCACGTCCAAGCTGGACGCCGCCGGCCGGGCGATCCCGGGGACGCAGCGGCGCACCGCCGTCGACCTGGTGGCGCTGGGCTGGGGCTTCACTCCGGCGCTTGAACTGGTACTCGCCGCCGGGGCGGACACCGTCAGGGACGTCGACGGCTCCCTGATCGCCGTGGTCGATGACGAGCAGCGAACCACCGTTCCTGGGGTCCGGGCGGCGGGTGAGGCCACCGGGATTGGGGGAGCTATGCTGGCAGTGAAGGAGGGCGAACTGGCGGCGCGCAGTCTTGCTGCACAGGTTGGACTCGCCACCGACCCCGCCCGGACCGGCAGGCTCAAACGAGCCATCCGCCGCGCCCGCTCCTTCGCTGCCGCGATGCACCGCGCCAATCCCGTCCCCGCGCGGTGGTACGACTGGCTCACACCGGAGACGGTGGTCTGCCGTTGCGAGGAGGTGTCCTACGCGTCGGTATGCACAGCGCACACTGAACTCGGCGCCCGCGAACCGCGCAGCGTCAGGTCCCTCGCGCGGACCGGAATGGGCTGGTGCCAAGGCCGCGTCTGCGGATTCGCCACCGCGGACATCGTGGCCGGGCTGCAGGGACGGACCAGCACGGCCGAGGACCTGCGCCCGATGTCCTGGCGCCAGCTGGCCGCACCAGTGTCCCTGGGACAGTTGGCCGGCCTTGAAAACAGCGATATTGATGCGAACCAGGAACCATAAGGGAGAACAATGGAAACCGGAAACGCCACGCGGACAGCATCTGGAATGACGGTGCCTGGAAGCACGACGGCGGCAGAGCTCGCCACGCTGCTGGAGAAGGCAGCCGTCGCTGCCCCAGTCTGGGCAGCAACCCCTTCGGCCCGGCGGGCCAAAGCCCTGCTCGCCATCGCCGACCGGCTCGACGCCGCATCGGGCGAGCTGGTGCCGCTCGCGCAGTCCGAAACCCACCTGCTGCAGGGCCGGCTCACCGGCGAACTGAACCGCACTACCTTCCAACTGCGGCTTTTCGCGCAGATGCTCCATGAAGGAAGCTACCTCGATGCCCGCATCGACCACGCCGACCCGGCCTGGCCCATGGGCGCCCGGCCGGACATCCGCCGCGTCCTCGAACCCCTTGGCCCGGTCGTGGTCTTCGCCGCCAGCAACTTCCCCTTTGCCTTCAGCGTCGCCGGAGGGGACACCTCCTCGGCGCTGGCGGCGGGCTGCCCTGTCATCCTGAAGGTGCACTCCGGACACCCCCTGCTCTCCGCCCGCGTCGGCGCCCTTGCATCCGAAGCCCTCGCCGCCGTTGGCGCCCCGGAGGGACTGCTCTCACTGGTCTACGGAACAGAAGCCGGCCGCGGAGCCCTGCTGGACCCGCGGATTAAGGCGGGCTCCTTCACCGGCTCCATTGCAGGCGGACGCGCACTGTTCGACCTCGCCGTCTCCCGCCCCGAACCCATCCCGTTCTACGGCGAGCTGGGCAGCGTCAACCCCGTCTTCGTCACCAGAGCCGCGGCCGCGGCACGTGGCGAAGAGTTGGCCGCTGAATTCCTCGCCTCGTACACCCTCGGTGCCGGACAGTTCTGCACCAAGCCCGGCATCCTGCTGGTCCCCAACGAATCCGGGATCCTCGACCAGCTGCGCTCGGCCGAACAGCCCGGCAGCGCCCGGCTGCTCAACGACAGGATCCAGGGCGGTTACGTCGAGGTGCTCAAGAACCTGCTGGACCATGACGCCGTCGAACCCGTGGTGCTCGGCGAGGAGGCGTTTGCCGAGCCGCCCGTCCCCACCCTGATCGCCACCAACGTCGAAGCCGTGCTCGCCGACCCTGACGGCCTGATCACCGAATGCTTCGGACCGACCGCCCTCGTTGTCACCTACAGCGACGAGGACGAACTGCTGGCCGTGGCCCGAGTCATCGACGGCCAGCTCACCGCCACCATCCAGGGCCAGGCCGACGACGCCGTAGGCCCGGAACTTGTGCGGCTGCTGGCGCTGAAAGCTGGCCGGGTCCTCTGGAACCAATGGCCCACCGGCGTCTCCGTCACCTACGCCCAGCAGCACGGCGGCCCCTACCCCGCAACCACCACGCCCGCCACAACGTCCGTGGGAACGGCAAGCATCAGCCGTTTCCTGCGACCCATCGCTTACCAAGGCCTGCCCGACCAGCTGCTCCCGGCTGCCTTGCAGGAGGCGAACCCGCTGGGCATTCCCCGTCGCGTGGACGGGATCATGACCGCTACCGGACCTACAGATCGTTCGTAATCCTCCCGAAGCTGGGAGGCGACCGCACTTGATCTGGTCATCGTCAATGGTTGGTGCCACACAGGTGAGTCAGTTGCTGCCGGAAAAGGGCAACTCTTTAGGCCAGGCCGGGAAAAGGCAAGAAACAGGGGATCTTTGCCTTAAATCAGTGTTGACAGTGTCAACAGGTGCCCTGTTTGCCGTGGTGGGGGAGGGTGGTCGCTCAGTCTGGCCAGCTGGTTCAATTATCGGAGCGGGACCGCCCGCCTGCCCGGCGGAGCAGGCGGTGATCCCGGTTGGAATTAGTCTTGGCCGCTGATGCCCCCTTCCGTCCTCTGCCTCTTGGCCGCGGTGCTCGCTTGTTTCGCTGTGTACCTGTTCATGGTCGAATCGGATGGTGGCTACGTGACCTGTTCGCGGGAATTTCGGATTTCCTTGCCGGGCACCGGCTGGCGACGTGCCATGGACTCGTTGCCTGTCCGGGATCCGGCCGGCGGCGAGCGGCGATGACAGTACGGTTGCCTCCCATGCCTGCGACGCCGATGTGAAGTCGTAGTGGCGATGCCCCTGGCTAACACCCGGGTGAAAAACGGACATGGCCCGGGCCCACCGGCAGCTGCTGCTGCGCGGCTACGACAAATTCCCATAGTGCCGCAACCTGCGTGTACGACGTTCCGGGGCGGAACCTACTGGCTCGCGAGCCGTCGAGTGCCTTCAAACGAGATGAGTACGAGTAGCCGCTGAGGGTGTAATAGCCCACTCGCTGCAAAAGTGCGAGGGCGACATCATCGTCCGCAATGTGCATTCCTCGCTGCCTGAGCAGGTCCAGCTGTTCTGGGTAGGTTTTGTGCGGTTTCGGATCCATACGCTTATTCTCATCGTCAGCGAAAAGTAAAGACCGGCCCTGGACCCCTAGGGGCGGAGCCGGTCGTGTTGACAAGAAATTTATCATAGTTGCTCAGAGCCGGCGACCTGGCGAAGACCCTCGAGGCAGTTCTGCTCCGTCGGGTGGGTCCGCAAGGGCCGGCACCCTGAGTTGCTGCAGTCGGCAGCCTTCAGGGCCGGGTGCGATTCTACCGGTGGACGAGATTTGGCCGTGTTGACAGTGTCAACACATTTTCCGCCGGACTGAGTCGGACTGCTTCGGTTTCGGCATGTTTCCGGGACTCCCCAGTGTTTGCAAGGGCTGATATCCGGTTCGAGTCCCACCTCGGGCGCAGTAGACCCCCTCGTCAGAGGGGGTTTTGCCTTTAGTGTGTGTACGTTGACCCTGCTCGGGTCCCTCTGACGCTTGCCGCAGGCGGTCCCTGGCGCCGCGGTGGCCTATCCGGTTGTGTGGGTGGCGGATCAGGGTCCTGGCCAGTGGGCCCTGCGCCATCGCTTGGCTCCTTTCGAGGCCAAAAGAGAGCGCTAGAGTGGCCGGTTGTCCGGCCAAAGGTGTGAACATTCTCCACACCTTGTCCACGGGCGGGGTGTTCAGCTTGCATCTTGGTTCCTTCCCGGCAGTTCTGCCCACACCACTCCTTGACGGTCTCTGTTTCAGATGCCATGACCTTATGGCAGTTCTTCGACTCTTTTGGTGGAAGGGATATTTCCACGAGTTTCTCGACGAACGCGGCCGGGCGCTGAAGCGACTCCGGGAGCGCCTGATGGCCGAAGGTCAAGGCCCGTCTGCATTCCTCGACGGCGCCATCTAGATCCTCGTTCTTCTGTGGCGGTGTTCGGCGGTGCTGGAATTCAAAGTTGGTCAGGAGGCCGCAGGCTCAGCGGCCAAACTCGGTGGAAAGCCGATGCTTGCCAGGGATGTTTAGGGCAGACTGGTGGCGTGAACGGAATCCGGTGGGTGCTGCACGTCGATCTCGACCAGTTCATCGCGGCGGTCGAAGTGCTCCGGCGGCCGGAGCTTGCGGGCAGGCCGATCATTGTCGGCGGTCGGGGCGACCCAACGGAACGAGCTGTGGTGTCGACCGCATCCTACGAAGCCAGGGCGTTCGGTGTGGGTTCCGGAATGCCCTTACGTATTGCGGCCCGGAAAGTGCCCGACGCTGTGATCCTGCCCGTCGATCATGAGGCCTACCTCGCGGCGTCTGAAACGGTGATGGCTACACTTCGCGCGCAGCCCGGCGCCACCGTGCAGGTGCTGGGTTGGGATGAAGCCTTTGTAGGCACTGAGACAGATAATCCCGAAGCCTACGCCCGGCAGGTGCAGGCCGCTGTCCTCGAGCGAACGCAACTGCATTGCAGCGTGGGCATCGGCGATACCTTGGTCCGAGCCAAGGTCGCCACCGGTTTCGGCAAGCCGGCCGGCGTCTTCCGTCTCACTTCCGGGAACTGGCTCGACGTCATGGGCAGTCGGCCCACCAAGGACCTGTGGGGCGTCGGAACCAAGGTGTCGGGCCGGCTGGCCAAACTCGGCATCAACACTGTCGCCGAGCTCGCCGCGTCCGACCCCCGAGACCTGGTCCCGGAGTTCGGCCCGAAGATGGGTCCTTGGTACGCGGAGCTCGGACGCGGGGACGGCGCCAGCGTTGTGGACGACACCCCGTGGGTTGCCCGCGGGCATAGCCGGGAGATCACCTTCCAGCGGGACCTGACCGAGCCCGCCCGGGTGGACGACGCCGTCAGGGAGCTGACAGCGCGTGTCCTTGAGGATGTTGCGGCCGAAGGACGGCCCGTGGTTGGGCTGACCCTGAAGGTTCGGTACGCACCGTTCTTCACCACGACCCACGCGAGGAAGATTCCCGAGACATTCGACCGGAACGAAATCCTCGCTCGGGTTTTGGAGCTCACAGCCGGAATCGAAGCGGGCCGTCCCATCCGACTCCTGGGCCTGCGGGCCGAAATGGCAATGCCCGACGATGCCCGAAAGGGACATACGCCCACGCGCGGCGGTTGGTGACGGCGTCGCTCCCTTCCT
>JALYYI010000188.1 GCA_030946705.1 Actinomycetota bacterium
GACGTACACCACGCCCTCCGGCATCCGGTGGCTGACCACGGCCCGCGCCACGTAGACACCGTTGAGGTTCACACATTCCACCCAGTCGTTGTCCTTGGCTTCGATGGAAGCCGCATCCGCCGGGCTCATCCAGACGGTGGGTCCGCCGCGGGAGAGCGAAAGCATCAGCAGGTTGTCCTGGTATTCCGAGTGGATGGACCACTTCGAGTGCGGCGTCAGGTAGCGCACCACCACTTCCTTCGTCCCGTTCGGCCCCAGTTTCGGTTCACCGAACAGACGCTGCATGTCCAGCGGCGGCCGGTAGATGGGCAGCGCCTCCCCGACGTCGCGGATCCAGTCGTGGTCCAGGAAGAAATGCATCCTGCCGGTGAGGGTGTGCCAGGGCTTGAGCCGCTCCACATTGATGGTGAACGGCGAATACCGCCGGCCGCCCGACTCGGAGCCGGACCATTCGGGGGAGGTGATCACCGGGACGGGGCCGGCCTGGGTCTGGGCGAAGGTAATGAATTTCTCCTCGGATCCCTCCGCCAGATCGGCCAGTTTCCGCCCGGTCCGGATTTCCAGGTCCTTGAAGCCCTGCACCGCCAGCTGGCCGTTCGTGGTGCCGGAGAACGCCAGGATCGCCTCGGCCATCTTGGCGTCGGTATCGATGGCGGGTCTGCCGTCGGCGGCGCCGCCGAGCATGACGCCGTTGGCGTGCCTGAGCCGGTCCAGTGCGCCGTCGAGCCTATAGGTGACGTTCTTGACGGTGAAGCCGAGCTTGTCCGCGAGCGGTCCGACGGCGGCGAGCTTGTCCGCGATGGCGGTGTAGTCGCGCTCCACCACGGAAAAGACGGGCATGTTCTGCCCCGGGA
Source organism: Actinomycetota bacterium (assembly GCA_030946705.1). Lineage (GTDB taxonomy): Bacteria > Actinomycetota > Actinomycetes > Actinomycetales > Micrococcaceae > Arthrobacter_M. Next base: position 855 of record JALYYI010000188.1, read on the forward strand.
CCGCGGGGATACCCGGCTCGCGCCAGTCACGGACAATTCCGCCGGGCTGGGCCACCTGGCCGGCGGTATCGTGTTGGAGCGGGACGCTGACTAGGTCCCGCCGGACGCCCAGGTGCGTCCTGGCCTGGCGGGAGAGCTCTTCGGCCAGCAGGTGGAAGGTCTCGAAGTCCGTTTTCGTTTCCCAGGGCGGGTCGATGGCGGGCGTGAAGGCGTGCACGAAGGGGTGCATGTCCGTGGAGGAGAGATCGTGCTTCTCATACCAGGTGGCCGCCGGGAAGACGATATCGGAGAGCAGCGTGGTGGAGGTCATCCGGAAATCGGCGGAGACCAGCAGGTCAAGCTTCCCCTCGGGAGCCTGCTCATGCCACTTGACGTCCCGCGGTTTGAGCCCCTCGGCGTGGTCCTTGCCCATCACGTTGTTGTGCGTTCCGAGCAGGTTCCGCAGGAAGTATTCGTTGCCCTTGGCCGAGGAGCCGAACAGGTTCGACCGCCAGAGCACCAGGGTGCGCGGCCAGTTTTCCGGCGCGTCAACGTCCTCGATGGCCGGCGTCAGCGTCCGGTTCTTGAGGGCATCCGCGATGTAGCTCGGCGTATCCTTCGCGGTTCCGGCGGCGACGGCGGCCTCGGCCTCGTCCGCAATGTCCAGCGGGTTCCGGTCGAACTGCGGATAGAACGGCATCCAGCCGAGCCTCGCGGACTGCGCCAGGGTGTCCGCGGTGTGCATGCCGTCCAGGCTCCCCGTGGAGAGCGGGGATTTCAGGGCGTCCGCGGAGTAGCCGTCCTGCCGCCACTGGTCCGTGTGCATGTACCAGTAGCCGGTGCCGATCATGGTCCGCGGCGGCCGGGCCCAGTCCAGCGCATTGGCCAGCGAGACCCATCCCGTCGTCGGCCTGGTCTTTTCCTGACCCACGTAGTGCGCCCAGCCGCCGCCGTTGCGGCCCATGCAGCCGGTGAGCATGACCAGGGACAGTACCGCACGGTAGGTCGCGTCGCCGTGGAACCACTGGCAGATGCCGGCGCCCATGATGATCATCGAGCGGCCCTTGGACTGCTCCGCGTTGCGGGCAAATTCGCGCGCCACCCGGATGCACGCCTGCGCGGGGACGGACGTGATTTCCTCCTGCCAGGCCGGCGTGTAGGGCGTGCCGGCGTCGTCGTAGCCGGCGGCCCAGTCGCCGGGCAGCCCAGGCCGGCTGACGCCGTACTGCGCCAGCATCAGGTCGAACACCGTGGTGACCAGGTGCCCGTCCACCCGCAGCACCGGCACGCCGCGGCGCAGCACGCTGCCGGCCCCGGCCGGGTCCTCGAAGCAGGGCAACAGGATTTCGGCGCTTTCGGCGGAGACCTCCAGCAGCGACAGCGCCGGATCGACGCCCTCCAGGTCCAGGTTCCATTTGCCCTTGCCGGTTTCGTTGTAGCGGAAGCCCATGGACCCGTTGGGAACCACGGCGCGGCCGGTCAGCTTGTCAAAGAGCACCGTCCTGAACGCCGGATCCTCCGCCCCGGCCTCAGCCGGCAGGTCCGCAGCGGTGAGGAACTTGGACGGGACCAGGCCGCCGCCGTCGTGCTCCTCCAACCGCACCAGGAACGGCAGGTCCGTGTACTGCCGGACGTAGCCGGAGAAATACGGTACCTCGCGGTCAACGAAGAATTCCTTGAGCATGACGTGGCCCATGGCCATCGCCAGCGCGGCATCGGTTCCCGCCTGCGCCGGCAGCCACTCATCCGCGAATTTGGTGTTGTCCGCATAGTCCGGACTGATGGCTACCACCTTGGTCCCGCGGTAGCGCACCTCCGTCATCCAGTGCGCGTCCGGCGTCCGGGTCACCGGGACGTTGGAGCCCCACATCATCAGGTAGGTGGAGTCCCACCAGTCGCCGGATTCCGGCACATCCGTCTGGTCCCCGAACACCTGCGGGCTGGCCACCGGCAGATCCGCGTACCAGTCGTAGAAGGAGGTCATCACCCCGCCGATCAGCTGGATGAAGCGGTTGCCGACGGCATGGGAGACCATGGACATGGCCGGAATCGGGGAGAAGCCGGAGCAGCGGTCCGGCCCGTAGGTCTTGATGGTGTGGGTGTGCGCGGCGGCCGCCATCTCGATGGCCTCCTGCCAGGAGACGCGCACCAGCCCGCCCTTGCCGCGCGCCTGCTGGTAGCGCCGCCGTCGTTCCGGATCGGTGACGACGTCCGCCCAGGCCAGCACCGGATCCTTCAGTCGGCCCCTGGCCTCGCGGTACATCTCGACCAGGACACCGCGCGCATAGGGGAACCGGACCCGGGTCGGCGAGTAGGTGTACCAGGAGAAGGCCGCCCCGCGCGGGCAGCCCCGCGGCTCGTATTCCGGGCTGTCCGCCCCGACCGAGGGGTAATCCGTCTGCTGCGACTCCCAGGTGATGATCCCGTCCTTGACATAGACCTTCCACGAGCAGGACCCGGTGCAGTTGACCCCGTGCGTGGAGCGGACCACCTTGTCGTGGCTCCACCGGTCCCGGTAGAACACGTCCCCCTTGCGGCCGCCCTCGCGGAACACCGCCCGGCCGTCGTCCGTCTGGTCCCATTTCGTGAAGAAACGGCCAAGTTTGAGCATTGCGTCCGACACGGGTCCGTCAAGGCCCGGCTGTTCCCCAGCGGCAGTCATGGTCCCAACCTAGGACCGGAACCGCAGCCCGTCTAGGGACCTTAGTACCTATCCGGTTCGGAACCGAGGATGAAATGGCGGCCGATGACCTCCGCGGGCACAATCTCCACATAGGTGTACTTCAGGGTCGGGATCCAGGGCCGCAGCGGCAGGGCGTCCGCCGCGCTGATTTCCGACTCCGTTTCGAGAATGCGCGCCATGCCCTTGACCACCACGCTCCAGGCCTCACCGCTGGTGATCCCGTCCGCCTCGAACGCGACCCTCGGGTTGACGGTCAGCTCGGCGAGCTTGGTCCCCGGGTTGGTGCGCATCAGCAGCACGCCATGGTGGGCAATGAAATTGATCGGGTAGATGTCCGGCTCGTCCCTGACGCTGAGCGCCAGCCGGCCGTGCTCACAGTGCTCCAGCAGCTTCCATGATTCGGCTGCGGAGAGGACGGTGCCTGGGCGTTCATCTGAGCTCATGGGCATAGTCTGCCCCATCGGGCCCCGGTTGCGCCGTATCCTCCCGGATCCGGTACCCCGACCGGCTGCAGGCGTTCCCTATCAGCGGCTGAGGACAACCTTGAGCGCTTTGGTTTCCGCCGCCTGGGAGAACGTGTCGTAGGCATCGATGATCTTCCCCAGCGGGAAATGGTGCGTGGCGAACTTCCCCGCGGGAATCTTCTTCTGGGCCACCAGCTTGAGCAGCATGGGCGTTGAGTTTGCGTTCACCAGCCCCATGCTAATGCTGATGTTGCGGATCCACAGGTCCTCCAGATGCAGGTCGACCGGCCTACCGTGCACCCCGACGTTGGCCACCCGGCCGCCCGGACGGACAATGTCCAGGGCCATGGCGAAGGTCTGCGGAACGCCCACCGCCTCGATGGCAACGTCGACGCCGGCGCCGTCCGTCATCTCCAGCACCTCCCGCCTCCAGCTGGCCGTCCCGGAGACAACGGCGTTGGTGGCGCCAAACTCCCTGGCCTGGTCCAGCCGGTTCTCATCCGTGTCAATCGCAATGATGGTCGCCGCGCCGTAGAGACCGGAGGTGGCAATGGCCGACAAGCCCACCGGGCCGGCGCCGATGACGGCGACAACATCCCCGGGTTTGACGCCACCGTACTGGACGCCGATCTCGAACCCTGTGGGCAGGATGTCGGAGAGCATCACCGCTTCGTCGTCACTGACACCTGCGGGCAGCAGATGCAGGGAATTCTCCGCGTAGGGGACACGCACATATTCGGCCTGCGTGCCGTCAATGAGGTGTCCGAAAACCCAGCCGATTCCGGATGCCCCCTCCTCGCCCAGACAATGCGAATACAGCCCGCTCCGGCAGTTGGTGCAGCGGCCGCAGGATTTGATGCAGGAGATGATGACGCGGTCACCGGCCTTGAGTCCGGCGACCGAGGAACCCACCTCGGTGATGGTACCGACGCCTTCGTGGCCCAGTATCCGTCCAGGCACGACGGCGGGCACGTCGCCCTTGAGGATGTGCAGGTCGGTACCGCAGATGGTGGTGGTGTCGACGCGGACAATCGCGTCCGTGGAGTGAAGGATCTGCGGGTCGGGGACGTCCGTCCATGACTTCTGTCCGGGGCCGCCGTAAACGAGTGCCTTCACAATGTCTCCTTATTGGGTCGCTTGCCGGAGCGACCGGTTTGCTGATGGGACGGGATGGTGTGGGCGCTATTCGAACGATGCACGGCGGGCGTCCGAGGCGGGAGCGGCCCAGATGTCCGGTGTGGCGACCTTGAAGCGGCGCCCGGTCAGATTGATCGGGTAGATGCGGACAAAGTGCTCTTTGGATCCCTGCTGCCAGGGGAAAAGGGGCAGGGAGCCGGCGTCGGCGAGCGCCTGCGGCTGGCGGATGCTTTCCGCGCGGCCACGCAGAACGACGCTCCACGCCTGCTCGGTCGCAGCGTCGTATCCGTCAACTTCCAGGGCAACAGGTGTGTTGGCTAAGGCTCCGGCCATTTTTGCGCCCGCCGCGGTGCGGAAAACGACGGTACCTTGATCCACCACGAAGTTCAGCGGAAAAATGTCCGGGTGGCCTTCGATGACGACGGCGAGCCGGCCCACAACAGTTGAGCGCATCAGCTCCCAGCAGGTGTCGGTGGAGAGATTTTCGACTGGCTGGGATTCGTTGCTCGTCATGTCTTCCACGTTAGTTGCTTCCCCGATGCCCAGTTAGGGGCTAAAGGCCTTGCCTTGGGCCGGGCGACCGTGCGCTGCGGCAGAGAATTTCAGCCCACCGGGACCTTTGGCCCTACGCCCGCGCCGACCTCGCTCTTACGCTCGAGGCACAGCAGCCGCCCGCGGGCAGTACGGGCGACCCAAGCCGGACAGCGAGGACATGGAATGATTTCACCCCACGAACAAGGCCGCATCGACGGGACCCTCCATACGCACAAGGACCTGAGCGAGGAGCAAAGCTGGGAGCTGCTTGAATCGCGGAACACTGGCCGGCTCGGATATCTGCATGAGGGCAGGATCCTGATCTTTCCCATCAATTACCTGGTCCACGACCGTTCCATCTACTTCAGGACCTCCTCGGATGGCGCCATTGGCGCCGCCACGCCGCGCCCCAGCATGTCGTTTGAAATCGACCTGGCTAGCCCGGAACGCAGCGGCGGCTGGGCGGTGCTGGCCAGCGGGCCGGCCAAACACGTGAAGGATCCGGAACTGCTGACCTTCCTTTGGGGACGGATCATGCCCGAACCCTGGGGAGCAGGCCTGCGCGACCTGTTTGTCTGCATAGAGCCGGCCATCATCACCGGCCGCAGCGTCTACCTCAGCTAGCACGGAGCAGGCCTTCGGCACGTTTGCAGCGGGCTGACGGCGGGTCAGCCGGCCGCCAGCGGATATGGCGTCAGCGGCGGCCAACGGCCCGGAAGACAGCGCGCCGGAAGGCGGTGCCCCGGAAGGTAGGACCCGGAGGAGCGGGAACACGCCCCAGTTGTTCGGCATCGGCCGCCCGCCTGCGGCGCATTTCCAGCTTGAGACTCTCTTCCCCCTTGGCCATGGCCCAGCGGTGGTTGGCGGCGAAGGCGGGCTTCAGGAGCCAGCTGAGTCTGCGCAGCAGGCGTTTCGCGGCGCTGACCCGCCACTCGTAGCTGATGACCGTTTCCGGTCCCTCCTCCCTGAAGACCCATCGCCCGGTGCCAATCAGATCCCCCTCCGCCGCAATGGCGAACCCTTCCCTCGTGATGGGCTCGGTGATGGTCAACGTCCACCGAAGGGTGTATGGGAGCCAGCCCTTGGCCAAAAGATCGACGACGCGGCCAAGGCCATCCTCGCCGCCGGCATCAACCAGCCGGATTCCCAAGTAGACGGATGGCCACCAGCGGTCCATGGTCACCGTGTCGCCGAGGACATCCGCGACCTCGCGCGCGGTACCGGGCACGCGCCACAGGGATTGAAACTCATAGTCGGTGCTCTTGGCCACGGACCCACTCCCATCTGCCGCTCCTGACACGAGCGTAGCGGTCTGCACGCCGGCCAGCTAGGGCCTCTGCCTGCTGTCCCGACTTCCCGTGGCCTTTCGCACGGGCGAAGGAACAAGCTTGCAGGCGATCGAAGCGGGTAGGTACGGCGCGCTTGAGGCCGACGCCGTCAGCGCTGAATTCGGGTTCGCCATGAGCGTGGTTGTCAAAGGTACTGAGGGCGTGGACCGGACTGGATGTCGCGACGCGGGCCGGACTGGAATAACTAAGCGTGGCGCGATCCTGCCGACCGAAACTAGCGGGGTGCGTCCGGATCTTCCGGTGATTCACGCCGTCGCTCCTTAATCAGCTCCTTGCTGCGTACCAAGCGCAGGACGGTCACCAGTAGCAGCCCACCGGCAATATTGAATACCAGGGTGTACCAGAACCACCCGAGCCACTGCTGGTAGGTTATGGGCGACCCGACGTGGATCGCACCGAAGATCAGCAGCGAATCAAGGATGGAGTGGAACAGCGGCAGCCCGGACAACAGGAACCCGCCGGCAACTGCGGCGATGATCCTGGCAACCACCGACTCGGTGCCGTGCTGCATCCTTGTCATCAAGGTGATGGTGCTGCCGCCGAGCACCGCTAGGCAGATGTTCTGTAACGAGATGGGCGTGGCAACAAAATGATGGGCGGATTCGGTCACTGTGGGGGCCCATTCCGGAAATGCCTGCATGACCAGCCACATGAACACCCATCCTGCGACCAGATTGGCGACCAGCGTGCCGATCCACAGTTTCATCAGCTTCCCGAAGCTGGCTTCCCGGGCGGCAACGGCCGCAATGGGAACCAGGAAACCCTCGGTGAAGAGCTCGCTCTTGGCCAGCAGGAGCGCAATGAAGCCGATGCTGAACGCGAGGCCGGCCAGCAGGTGGTTACCGGTCTCGTGGAGGACGGACAGGTAGGCCATGATGCCCACCCCGATTTCCAGACCTCCGAAGATTCCAGTGGTGAAGACCGACCCCCAGGTCCGGTTAAGGCGCTGCGCGCCTTCATCGACGATCCTGTCGAAGGACTCGGCGATTTCTTCCTCGACCGGGGCTTCGTTATTTCCGAGCTGCCGACGGCGGGCTTCCTCTTTCATCACGCTCCGGACTCTGGACGTCGTAGGCTGAAGCTCAGTCCCCTTAGCTTAGCGCTCTGCCCGACGGCGGTTCCCGGGGTTGCCGCGTCAAACGGTAAAGTCGTTGGTATGCACAGTGAGACGATCAATGCGACCGGGACGCCTTCCGTCCGGCAGAGCGGTTCCGGTCTGCCGGGCACCGGGCCGGACTTCACCGGAACTCCACCGGCCTGGTTCTACAGGGCGCTGGGGGGTGGCGCCTATGAATCCAGCATCCATGCCCAAGGCGCCTGGAATGCGCACGAACAGCACATGGCACCCGTTGCCGGGCTCCTGACCCGGGAGCTTGAACTGCACCGGCCGAGGCCGGACCTCCGGATGGCCCGCATCAACTTTGACATTCTGGGGCTCATCCCCGCCGGCCGTTTCGAGGTCGAGACCAGGGTGATCAGGCCGGGGAAAACGATTGAACTGCTGCAGGCCGAAATGATTGCCGATGGCAGGGTGGCCGTCCGGGCCACTGCCTGGCGTCTGCAGCGCGGGGAATCGGCAGCGGTAGCGGCCGCCGAGGACGAACCCATGCCGGCCGTTGAAGACACGGCCCCGTGGGAGGGTATGAGCGCCTGGCCGGGAGGCTATATTGAGTCCCTGCAGATGCGGGTGGTCGATGGGCACCGCCCCGGCCGCGGCCAGGTATGGATCCGCAGCCCCTATGACATGGTTGAAGGGGAGCCGACGACGGACATGGTGCGGCTGATGGGACTGGTGGACACCGCCAACGGCATTGCCTTTCGGGTCCCGCCGGGACCCGGCAGCTACATGTTCCCGAACGTGGACCTCTCCATCCACCTGCACCGCGAACCGGTGGGGGAATGGCTGGGACTGGACACCAGCGTCTCCTTCGGCGCCGACGGGATCGGGCTGACCTCCACCGTGCTCAATGACGGGCGGGGACCGTTCGGCCGGGCAGCGCAGATCCTGACCGTGCGCGAGCTCCCGGCCGAGCCGTAGTCCGGCGCAGATCGGAATGCGCGACGAGGCCATGCCCACCGCCACAAGACCCGGCAGCGGAGCCGGGGACACCCTCACCGTGCTGCGGCAGAGCGGATCACTGGGCGCCGCAGCGGACCTTGACTTCGGCCTCAGTCTGCTGGCCCGGGCCCGGGCCGGAGAGCTGGGGCCCACCATCCGGCTCTACCGGCCGCGGCCCACGCTCGCCTTTGGCCAGCGAGACACCAATCTCCCGGGGTTCGGCGACGCCAGGGATGCCGCGGTGCGCCATGGATTCGAGCCGCTGGTCCGCAAGGCCGGAGGCCGGGCCGCCGCCTATCACCGGGGCTGCCTGGTGATCGACCATGTTGAGCCGCAGCAGGACGCCATGATCCGGTCCAAAGCCCGGTTCGGCTACTTCGGCGAGCTGCTGGCCGGTGCGCTCCGGGGGCTCGGCGTGGATGCGGCCGTGGGGGAGATCCCGAGGGAGTACTGCCCGGGGGAGTTCACCGTGCACGGCAATGTCCCCGGCGGACGGCAGATCAAACTGGTGGGAACCGCCCAGCGGGTTGTCGCCGGGGCGTGGCTTTTCAGCTCGGTGATCATCGTGCAGGATGCGGCCCCGCTGCGGGCGGTGCTGACCGACTGTTACGCCGCGCTGGGCCTGGAGTGGGATCCGGGCACTGCCGGCGGCGTCAGTGACATTTCACCGGCGATTGACGTTGCGGCCGTCGAGGCGGCCGTGCTGCGGGCCTACGCCGGGCGCGCCAACCTGGTCCCCATGGACCTCTCAACGACGGCGGCACCCTAGCCCGTCGTCGTCGGGCCCGGAACCGTTCTGCTCACTGAAACCCGCCTTCAGTGAGCAGAATCAGGTTCTGCTCACTGAATTGGCCACTTCGGTGAGCAGATCCGTTCAGGAGTCAGTGACCCCGTTGGATCCACTCCTGGAGCTGCGGGGCCTCAGCCCCGATCGTCGTTGAGTCCCCGTGACCGGTGCGGACCACCGTGTCCGCCGGAAGCGTCAGCAGCCGGCTCCGGATCGACTCGATGATGGTTGGGAAGTCGCTGTAGGAACGGCCGGTGGCGCCCGGGCCGCCGCGGAAGAGGGTGTCCCCGGTGAACACGGTCCCCTCGGACGGCAGGTGGAAGCACATGGATCCGGGGGAGTGGCCGGGCGTGTGGAGGGCCGTCAGCGTGGCGCCCGCCACCTCGAAGCCGTCGCCGTCGGCCAGTTCGCGGCCCGGGCCGAAGCCGGGATAGACGGCATCCCAGAGCATGCGGTCCGCCGGGTGCAGATAGATCGGGGCGCGGGCGGCCTCGGCGACGCGTTCGGCCGCGCCGATGTGGTCGTCATGGGCGTGCGTCAGCAGCAGCGCCTTAACCCGGCGCCCGTTGAGCTGGTCGATGATTGTCTGGGCGTCGTGCGGGGCATCGATGACGATGCATTCCTCATCATCGCCAACGATCCAGACATTGTTCTCCACATCCCAGGTTTCGCCGTCGAGGGAAAACGTGCCGGAAGTGACCAGCTGTTCGATCCGCAGCGTCATCAGAGCACCACCACCGAGCGCAGTACGGACCCCTGGTGCATCTTCTCGAAGGCTTCCTCGATCTGGTCGATCCGGATACGCTCGGTCACGAAGGCATCCAGATCCAGCCGGCCCTGCCGGTAGAGGCTGACCAGCATCGGGAAGTCCCGCGAGGGCAGGCAGTCCCCATACCAGGAGGATTTGAGCGAGCCACCGCGGCCAAAGACGTCCAGCAGGGGCAGCTCCAGCGTCATCTCCGGCGTCGGCACCCCCACGAGAACGACGGTGCCGGCCAGATCCCGGGCGTAAAAGGCCTGCTTGTAGGTTTCCGGACGGCCGACGGCGTCGATCACCACGTCGGCGCCGAATCCGCCGGTCAGCGCCCGGATCGCCTCGACCGGGTCGGTTGCGGACGAGTCAATAGTGTGGGTGGCCCCCAGCGTCCGGGCCCGGTCCAGCTTCTTGGCGTCAATATCGACGGCGATGACCGTCGTCGCCCCTGCCAGTGCCGCTCCCGCGATGGCGGCGGTGCCAACGCCCCCGCAGCCGATCACGGCCACGGAATCGCCGCGCTGGACCCCGCCGGTGTTGATCGCGGCGCCCAGACCCGCCATGACGCCGCAACCGAGCAGACCGACGGCGGCGGCATCCGCCTCCGGATCCACCTTGGTGCACTGCCCGGCGGCAACCAGCGTTTTCTCGGCGAAGGCGCCGATGCCCAGCGCCGGTGAAAGCTCTGTCCCGTCCTCCAGCGTCATCTTCTGCGTGGCGTTGTGCGTATTGAAGCAGTACTGCGGCTCCCCGCGCTGGCAGGCCCGGCATTCGCCGCAGACCGCGCGCCAGTTCAGGATGACCCGGTCTCCCGGGGCAACCTCGGTGACGTCCGGGCCGACTGCGCTGACGACGCCGGTGGCCTCGTGGCCCAGCAGGAACGGGAAATCATCGCTGATGCCGCCCAGTTTGTAGTGCAGGTCGGTGTGGCAGACGCCGCTGGTCAGGATGTCCACCAGCGCTTCACCCGGACCCGGATCCGGAACCAGGATGGTCTCCAGCGTGACCGGAGCGCCTTTTGAGCGTACGACGGCGCCTTGAACTTTGTTTACCACGGCGATTTTCCCTTCGGCAGAACGTCCTGAGAGCAATACACCGTGTGTATCACAGCCCGCCCCGGCTTACCCAAACGAGGCACCGTATGACCGCGGAGCCCCGCACAAAATGCCGGACACAAAAAACCGCCCGCGCTGCCGGTAGGCAGCGCGGGCGGCCGGGCCGGCGCCTGGATCAGGCATCCAGGTTCAGGCGGCCAGCTTGGCCCTGACGTCATTGAGCGAAGGGTTCGTGGTGGCCGAGCCGTCCGGGAAAATGACGGTGGGGACGGTCTGGTTGCCGCCGTTCAGCTTCTCCACCAGCTCCGCCGTACCGGGGACGTCCTCGATGTTGATTTCCCGGTAGCCGATTCCCTGTGCGTCCAGCTGCGTCTTCAGCCTGCGGCAGTAGCCGCACCAGGAGGTTGAAAACATGGTGATGGTGCCGGCTTCGGGGGTGTAGTCCACGGTGCTCCTCTTGTTGAACGCTGCCTTGTTCTAATTCAGCGCCGTTAAATCAGCGCTGTTGAACGCTGCGATACCGTATGCGACAACGCTGGCGCCCGGTGCAATTATTCCGGCCTCAACAAGCGGAGGGAGACGCTTCGATGAGGTCCGGTCCATTGTTCCGGACGCTGTTTACCCGCGTCCCCACGACCCGTGGAACAAGCCGCGGTTCAGGAATCGCCTCAAGGAGGCGCTGCACGTCGGCCGTGCTGGTGGTTCCCGGATCCAGCCAATCGGCATAGAGATCAGGCGGAACGATCAGCGGCGTCCTGTCGTGGATATGACCCAGGGCGTCGGCCGCCCGCGTTGTGATGATCGTGCAGGTGCGCAGCCACCTGCCGGGATGACCGTCGGGCAGCGTCGGATCGGGCCAGTATTCATAGAGTCCGGCGAAGGCGAGGATTTGCTCGGTTTCACCATGCAGATAGGTTGGTATCTTGCCGTCAGCGGTTTTCTGCCATTCGAAGTACCCGTCGGCGACCACCAGCGCCCGTCTCTTGGCGGCGGCCTGGCGGAAGGACGGTTTCTCCGTGACCGTCTCCATCCGGGCATTGATGAGGCGGGCACCGGCCTTGGGGTCCTTTGACCACGACGGAACCAGGCCCCAGCGCGCCGTAGCCAGCTCCCGGGGCGAGGTGTTCCCGCCGTCGGACTTCCGCTCCAGGATGAGGGGGACCTCGTCCGTCGGTGCCACGTTGTAGGACGGCTGGATATCACCCGCGAAAGGCTCGGCGACGTCAAACGCCGCAACAAGGTCGCCGGTGCTCCGAGCCATCACGTATCTGCCACACACTCCTCCATTATGGTGCAGCAGTGCCCACCGGTGGTCGATCCCGGGGGGCCTCCGCCGGAAGGCTCAGACCGTGACGGCGCCGCCGTCGTCGACGGACCAGCTGGGGTTGTAGGCAATTTCCCAGCGGAAGCCGTCCGGATCCGCAAAGTAAGCCGTGTAGCCGCCCCATGACTGGGCACGGCCAGGGCTGACGATCGAAGCGCCGGCCGCCGCCGCCTCCGCCATCAGCCGGTCCACGTCGGCGGGACTGGCCACGTTATGGCTCAGCGTGATGGGCGGGATACCAACGGACGCGTCCACACCGGCCTCGGACTGCATCTGCCCGCGGTCCCACAGGGAAAGCACCAAGCCATGATTGACCTGGATGAAGATGACTTCGCCCGGAACCTCCATATGGACGGACCAGCCGAGGCCGCCCACGTAGAAGCGCCGGGCAGCGGCGGTGTCCCGGACACCCAAGGAGATGAAGTCGACGCGGGGATCCATGCGATGGAAACCCTTAGTCGTCCTCTGGCTCGGGGTACCAGCGCCGGAAATCCAGGGAGAGGTACAGGGCCAGGGCCGCGGAGTTCTCACTGTCCACGCGGAGGGAGACCTCCTTGTGGCCGGCATTGAACAGACGGTCGATGCAGGCCAGCACGAGCTCCTCACCCAGGCCCTGGCGGCGGTGGTTCCTGTCCGTGAAGAGCTCGATGATGAAGGGCGTTTCCGGGGTGTCCTCCCAGATCGCCCGCTCGACCACCATGATGGCGGCGATGATTTCGCCCGCGTCATTGAGGGCCACCGGCGAGGCCAGAGGCAGAAAGGTTCCGTATTTGCCGGCGAAGGAGGCGTGGATGTCCGCGACGGCGGCCTCGAGGCTCTCGGCCACGCCGGGGTCGTAGGCACTGTAATAAAGTTCGCCCAAGCGGGAGACATCCGCCTCCGTGGCCTGCCGGGATTCTATCTTCAGGTCACGTTCCAGAGGGGCGGTCTGTGCGATAAGGGTGACCATGCTTCTCATGGAGCGCTCCTTCAGTGGCTCATACTTGCGGCGGCGCCAGCGTCGTCGATGGCCTTACAGACATGCTAGACGCCAATCGTCCGGCCAGCTACGTTTCTTTATCCCCTCTTTTGCAACGAAACTGAACCGCCTGGAAGCACCGCCTCCGGGGGTTTCCGGTGCTAAAGACAAGCTCCGAAGACTGAGCGATCGCCGCCGTCGTCCGTGGCCGTGAGCTCGAAAGACAGGCCGACCTTTTCGGCGACTCGCAGGGAGGCGATGTTTTCGGGGTGAATGATCGCTACCAGATGGGATTCACCGAGGCGGCGGGCGAACTCGCGGCAGGCGGCTGTCGCCTCACTCGCGTAGCCGTGCTCGGCGTAGTTCCTTTTGTCCAATCGATCCAGCCCTGCGCCTGGTCCCGGGTCTTCGGCGAGGGGCAGAAACGTCGTGACGACGGGATCGCCGAGCAATGCAGCGATGTTGTCGAGATCGCCGTCGGCCATCCGGCGGAACCGGAGCCGGCCGGTTTCGGGTATGTTCACGTACAAATCCTATGGAACGCCCGGTGGGGGAGCCCACAATACGAACGCCTACGGGCAATGGACACCGAAGAACTCGGCTGCGATCTACCGGTACTTCGAAGCTGGCGTCGGGCAGCAATCGCGCGTAACTCTCCGCGACCACGTCGTATGCGGACCATCAATATGCATCCGGAAAGGCTACCGTGGCCCTGGCTGCGGCAATTCGGCAGCTGGGATGGTTGCATCTGATCCAACACGCAGTTGCTGAATGTCTCTGCCCGGACTGTTGGAAGCGTACGTTGAACCCATGTCGGTATTGAGCGAATTGCGCCTAAAGGACGGATCTTTGATAGTCCTACGTCGAGCTGCAGCTGGCCACGTCTCAACGATTGTCAGTCTTATGGCCGAGGATCAGCTGGGCGTAAATCGCGATGGCGCAGACGACTCCGAAGCGCTGCAACCGTACCTTAGAGCTTTCGACGCCCTGGATTCCGACCCCGCGCACCTTCTGATCGTCGCCACTGACGGGATCACCGTTGTCGGCACGTTGCAGCTCAGTTTCCTGCCAGGGATGGCGCGCCGCGGTGCGCTCCGTGCACAAATCGAGGCAGTACGTGTCGTCGCCACCCGCCGGTCCGCTGGATTGGGTACCGCGATGATCAAGTGGGCCATAGCAGAGGCTCGGGAACGAAACTGCGCGCTCGTTCAACTCACCACAGACAAGTCCCGAACTGACGCGCACCGGTTCTATGCTCACCTGGGATTCGTTGCCTCACACGAGGGACTGAAACTTACGCTCTGATGGTCGCCAAGTCCCGATGTCGGTGCAAAGTCTTGCCTAATTCGCCCCCAGTGGTCCAATCCTAATCGTCCGCCCCGCAGTCCAGCGTGTCGTTATTGGTCGCATCGTTCTGGCCGGAATCGGCAATCGTCACGCCAGCCACCGACCAGTTGTCTCGAGGTAATTCGTGAAGAACGACTCGGATGGTATCCGGTCGAATCTCCATGCACATCCAGACCCAACGGCCCGTCTACCGACGCGGCGTCCACTTCAAGGCACCATGTGCCCTTCATGTTTAACTTTAACCCCCACCTCTCGTAGACCCGTAGCGTGGGGATTGAAGTCATAGCGGCCAAGGCTGACCCAACGACGGCGTATCGGAAGCAGGTAGCCCTGGTCTTAGGCGGCAAGCATTGGCCGCTTAGAACGAGCGGGTGTAGAAGGCCGAAACCCGGCCGGTAAGAGGACCGACCACTGGAACAATTTGGCTGTTGAGCGCCCTTGGCAGGCGATGTGTCGATAAGGGATCCCGTTGCGGAACGCACGTTTCAGGTTCGCGGGTATGCGCACGCGCCATCGGTGTTCGAGGGTTTTGGGACCGGCCGGTCGAAGCTGGGATGATGTTGCCATGCCTGTGACGAGACTTCTGGTACCCAACGACTCTGCGGTCCTCGCTGAACTGCTGCGCGGCAACCGTGCTTTCCTCGCGCCTTGGCAGCCCCGGCGCGGTGAGGAGTACTTCAGCGACGAAGGCCAGCGGGAGGCTGTCCGCAAGGCTCTCGAACAGTACGACGCAGGGAGCAGCATGCCGCTCGTCATCCTAGACAAGGAGGAGCGGGTCGTCGGGACGGTGACCATTCAGTCGATCATCCGTGGGTTTTTCCAGTCATGCAGCGTAGGGTACTGGCTGGCCGAGTCTGCACAGGGGCGAGGTCTCGCCACAACAGCCCTGCGGGAGGCAACGCGGATTGCCTTTCACGAACTGCGTCTCCACCGTGTACAGGCCGAGACGCTACCGCATAATGTCAGGTCGCAGCGCGTGCTGGACCGGCTCGGCTTCGTCAACTACGGGATTGCACCGGCTTACCTCAAGCTCGGTGGCAGCTGGCAGGACAACATGTTGTACCAGCTCCTGACGCCGGTTCCCGACCTGGTGGCGGTGCCTGACTAAGTCAGGGACTACGCCAGGCACCGCTGGGAACGGTCGCTAGCGCCGTCGCTAGCGCCGAAGGGGCCAGTGCGGAGCGGTCAGACACAACACGCGAACGTCGTTAGCCCGAAGTTACGTTGGGGGTGACGTGCGAAATCCCCGCCCTGGCGGGGATTTCGCTGTTGTGGTGGGCTCCTGTTCTGTCTACTTGAGGGTCAGCGGGATGGGGCGGTCGATGAGTTCGAAGGCTCGGCGTTGGAGGGGCGTGGGCTCGGCGAGGGTCGGGATGGCCGGAGTGTCGGGGCCGTAGCGGATGTCGTTGCGGGTCAGGGTGGCCAGGTGCTCCAGCAGGGAGCGGAAGCTCAGCGCGGGACGCCCCTCGGCGGTGGTTTGGGTGGAGGCCTTGGCCGTGGCGGCGTCGGAACGCTTCGCGGGAGCGACAGGGTCGGCGGGTTCGGGCCGGTCCTCGTCCGTGAAGGTCAGGGGTGCCCAGGCCTGGCGGAGGTGCCAGACGAGGTAAGCGGCGAGCATGCAGATGAACACGTGGGCGCGGACCCGGGTTTCGGTGAAGTGGTGGATCGGGCGCAGGGACAGGTCGATGGATTTGATGGAACGGAAGTCCCGTTCAACATTGGCCAGGGACTTGTAGGTCGCCACGACCTGTCCGGCGTCCATCCGGGTGGCCGGGACGGTGGTGCGGATGACGTAGACCCCGTCCAGGGCCGCTTCGGTATCGATGGATTCCTGCCTGCGGATGAAGACGAACCGGTGCTCGGCGATGGTGAGCTCGAAGTGCTTTTCCATCTTGTATTTGCCCACGACCTTGCCGACCCGCACCCCGATGGGTCCTTCTTTGCGGAGCCGGCCGGCGTGCACGGCGGCGGCGATTTTGGCCAGTTCCGTCTCGGTGGCGGCGAGCAGTTCGGTGCGTTTGCGGGCCCGTTCTTCGGCGAGGGCGGGGTTGCGGCAGGCGATCAGGCGTTCGCCGGGGTAGTCGGGGTGGCTGATCTCGGCCAGGTTCGCCTGGTCGAACAGGGACATCTGCAACGGTCCCGGATCGGCGGCGAGGGCCTTGATGGCCGGGGCGCGCAGCGCGGTGACCCAGCCCAGGCCGCCGAGTTCCTTCAGCGCTTCGATCCGGGCACTGGTGATCATGCCCCGGTCCCCGACCATCACCATCTCCTGAAGGTTGAAGGTGGTCTTCATTTCCTTGGCGATGTTCTCGAACGCTTTGGGGTCCGCGGTGTTGCCCGCGACCACGCGGACCGCGACGGGACGGCCGGCCGGGTCGGTGAGCAGCCCGTATTCGATCTGCTCGAGACCCTTTTTCCCGTCGCGGGAGTAGCCGCGGGCCGCGAGCGGGCAGTGGTGGCCGGTGACCCAGGAGGAGGACAGGTCGAACAGGGCCAGCCGGTCCGGGTTGGCCTCCGGGCTCAGGTGGCGGGCCGCGAGGGCCACTTCGATGGCCTCCTGCCGGCCGGCGAGCCAGTCCATCCCCGCGTACACCTCGTCGGTGGAGGCTGCGGCGAGGTCCAGGTCGGTCGCCAGGGTGGTGTCGGTCCACCAGCGGGTGGTGGCCAGTTTCGATCCGGGCCGGCAGACCCGGGCCACGATCAGGGCCAGGACGATATCGCGGTCCCGGCAGGCCGGGCCGAGCAGTGCCGGCAGCCCCAGGGCCTTGGCCTGCGCGGTGACCGCCGCGACGTGCCCGTGCGGCAGGGACCGGGCGATCGTGGCCCGGGACCCGGCCGGCACGAGCTGTTCGCCCTTGAGCCCGGCTTCGATGGAGGTGATCACCTCCCAGGGAAGGGCCGAGAGGTTCGCCACGGTCTCGTTCATGACCTTCCCGCCGCTGCGGAAGGACCGGCGCAGGTACGCCGAGCGGTACTCGCGCTCCTGCCCCTGCTTGTCCGTGTGTTTCTTCACGACTCTGACGACGTGAACCGCCCCGCTACCCTTGGCCATATCTGACGCCCGGAGGTGCGGAAACGACGGAACGACACGCCGCATTTTCTGACTACACTTTTAGTCCAAAAGGTGACCTTTGGCCCGGAAATTCAAGGTTCCGGACCAAAGGCCCACGTAACTTCGG
>JALYYI010000027.1 GCA_030946705.1 Actinomycetota bacterium
GTGCGGCGGACGCGCCGCGGATCTGAGCGGAGGCGGCGCCCGTGAGGCTGCAAATCCGTGTGGTCCCCCCGCCGAGCCGCCAAGCTGACAGGCCAGCAGCAGGGATAGGCATTGTCACGAATTCCACCCTTCCGGTCGCCGGAGCCATCGCGGTTGGACCGGGATTCGGTCCCCTCGCGGGATTGGCCCTGGCTCTGGTGGACCGACGCCCGGGGCGCCGGCCCAGACGGTACGCCCTGGCCCTGGGCCTCGGTTTCCCGGCCGCGATGGCAGTCGCCGCCGCGGCCGCCTGGATTTCCATCCCGGCCGCCGTCGGCCTTAAATGCCAACTGCCCCGCAGTTAATGCATTCCCGGGACGTCCAGGGTGCACTAACTGCGGGGCAGTTGGCGGCGCGGGTCTTAGTGCTGGTGTCCCGCGTGGCCGTTCTCGTCGTCTTCCGGCTTTTCCGTCACGAGGGCCTCGGTGGTCAGCACCAGGGCGGCGATGGAGGCAGCGTTACGAAGGGCCGAACGCGTGACCTTGACCGGGTCGATGATGCCGGCCTCGATCAGGTTGCAGTATTCGCCGGTCAGCGCGTTGAAGCCGAAGCCGTCGGCCAGCTCGGCCACCTTGTTGACCACGACGTAGCCGTCATGGCCGGCGTTCTGGGCAATCCAGCGCAGCGGCTCGGCCACCGCACGGCGGACCAGTCCGACGGCGGTAGCCGCGTCGCCGTCGAGCTTGGACACGCGCGGGTCCTCGTCCAGGACCTTCGCGGCCTGCACCAGGGCCGAACCACCGCCGGCCACGATGCCCTCTTCGAGGGCGGCGCGGGTGGAGGAAACGGCGTCCTCGATGCGGTGCTTCTTTTCCTTCAGCTCAACCTCGGTGGCAGCGCCGACCTTGATCACGCCGATGCCGCCGGCCAGCTTGGCAAGGCGTTCCTGGAGCTTTTCCTTGTCCCAGTCCGAATCGGTGCGCTCGAGCTCGGCACGGAGCTGCTTGACGCGGTCCGCCACATCCTCGGCCGTGCCGGCGCCGTCAACAATGGTCGTGTTGTCCTTGGTGACCGTGATCCGGCGGGCGGTGCCCAGCACCTCCATGCCAACCTGGTCCAGGGACAGTCCGATCTCCGGGGAGACCACCTGCGCGCCGGTCAGGGTGGCAATGTCCTGCAGCATCGCCTTGCGGCGGTCGCCGAAGCCGGGGGCCTTGACGGCAACAACGTTCAGCGTGCCGCGGATCTTGTTCACGATCAGGGTGGAGAGGGCCTCACCCTCAACGTCCTCGGCAATGATGAACAGCGGTTTGCCGGCCTGAAGGGCCTTCTCCAGCAGCGGCAGGAAATCCTGGATGGAGGAGATCTTGCCCTGGTTGATCAGGATCAGGGCATCCTCCAGCACCGCTTCCTGGCGCTCGGCGTCGGTGACGAAGTACGGCGAGAGGTAACCCTTGTCGAACTGCATACCCTCAGTCAGCACCAGCTCGGTCTGCGTGGTGGATGATTCCTCAATGGTGATCACACCATCCTTGCCGACCTTGTCGAATGCCTCGGCCAGCAGGGCTCCGACCTCTTCGCTCTGCGCGGAGATCGCGGCGACCTCGGCCACCTGGCGGCCTTCAACCTCGCGGGCGTTCTCCAGCAGGCGGTCCGCAATCGCCTCAACGGCGACCTCGATGCCGTGCTTGAGCTCTCCCGGAGCGGCTCCGGCGGCCACGTTGCGCAGGCCTTCCTTGACCAGGGCCTGCGCCAGGACGGTCGCCGTCGTCGTACCGTCGCCGGCGACGTCGTTGGTCTTGGTCGCAACCTCTTTGGCCAGCTGCGCGCCAAGGTTCTCATACGGGTCGTCCAGCTCCACCTCGCGGGCGATTGTCACGCCGTCGTTGGTGATCGTGGGAGCGCCCCACTTCTTATCCAGTACAACGTTGCGGCCGCGCGGCCCCAGGGTCACCTTGACGGTGTTGGCCAGCTTATCGATGCCGGCTTCCAGGGAACGGCGGGCAGCATCGTTGAATGCAAGCTGCTTTGCCATGATTCTTTGTCCTTTCAAGGACGAAACCCCACACCATTGACCCCTGCGGGACCTGCGGTGTGGGGCTCCGTCAAAGCGTTATTACTTTGCTGTTTGGCCGTGAACTACTTGACGACGATGGCGAGCACGTCGCGGGCGGACAGCACCAACAGCTCCTCGCCGCCGGTCTTGACTTCGGTTCCACCGTACTTGGAGTAGAGGACGACGTCGCCTACGGCCACGTCGATCGGGACACGGTTGCCGTTGTCGTCAATGCGGCCGGGGCCCACTGCCACAACTTCGCCCTCCTGGGGCTTCTCCTTGGCGGTGTCCGGGATAACCAGTCCGGAAGCAGTAGTCTGCTCCGCTTCCAGGGTGCGGACAACAATACGATCCTCAAGAGGCTTTATAGAGACCGGCACTCGGGCTCTCCTTTTCATGAGTAAAATCTGCGGATGATCCAGATGCATGCGCCAGCGTTGGTCCTGCCGACCGTCGTCGCGGTGCCGGTGGCAAAACCGTTGGCAACATTCATCTTCAGTTAGCACCCTACTAGGGAGAGTGCTAACACAGACTCTATTGATTGGTTAGCACTCGGTCAAGGCGAGTGCCAGTTTCGCGACTGGTTCTGTTCTCCTTCGGCACCTCTGGGCTGTGGATAACCCGACGCAGCCAGACTTGCGGCATGCCTGACGGATCAGGCCAACGAGTACTTACGACGAGGTCGCCCGTTCGGGGGCAGTGGTAGGAGACTTTGGCCCAAAACGGCTGTTTGGGCCAGGAATGGGCCCAAACTCCTACGGCTGTGCCCGCCGTACCGCGGAACGGGCCGAGACGTGCGGCGTATCTGAAGGATGCGGCCAGTGAGTCCATCGCGGATTGCTACACGAACGTCGAGTACGCCGCTGAGGAGCTTGCCAACTGCGTAGCTGAAGGCCGTCAGGCAGGGCTGTCCTGGGAAGAGATCGGCCAGCTGATCGAGTCCACGCCGACGGCAGCGGAACACATTTACCGACCATAGCCCGCAGGCGGTTCCGGACTCCGCCGTTGTCTGTTGACGAGGTCGCCCGTTCGGGGGCAGTGGTAGGAGACTTTGGCCCAAAACGGCTGTTTGGGCCAGGAATGGGCCCAAACTCCCACGGCTGTGCCCGCTGTACCGCGGAACCGGCCGCGCCGCACGGCTAGGCTTGGAAGCATGGCAACCGACGCAATAGCACCCCTGCTGACCTCCGAGGGCTGGGAATTGCTCGCGTCACTGGGCCCCTACCGGGAGCGGGACGCTTTCACGCTGAATGACACCCTGCGCAGGGCGGGCCACTCCCCCGAACTGGTCTCGGCCGTGCTGACGCAATCCCGGCTCAGGACGCGTGCGGAGGCCAAGTTCGGCGAATTCGCCCGCCAGATGCTGTTCACCCAGGCCGGCCTGGAGCAGGCCACAAGGCTCAATGTGGCCGCCCAGCACGCGCAGCGCTTCGCCGCCGCCGGGGTTACGCACGTGGCGGACCTGGGTTGCGGGATCGGCTCGGATTCGCTGGCGCTGTCCAGCCTGGACATTGCGGTCACCGCCGTCGAGCTCGATGAGATCACCGCTGCCTGCGCCACCCTGAACCTGATGCCGTTCCGCTCCGCCAAGGTCGTCCACGCGGACGCCACCGAGGTTGATCTGGCCGGCATCGACGGCGTCTGGCTGGATCCGGCGCGGCGCACCACGACGACGTCCGGGACCACCCGGCTCTTCGATCCGGAGGCCTTTTCCCCGCCTCTGTCCTTCGCCGAAGTGCTGGCCGGCCGGGGGCTGGCCGTCGGCGTCAAGATGGGGCCCGGCATCCCGCACGAATCCGTCCCGGTCAACTGCGAGGCCCAGTGGGTCTCGGTGGACGGCGACGTGGTGGAGGCAGCACTGTGGTTCAACGCGCTGGCCCGCGAGGGGGTCCGGCGCGCGGCAATGGTGATCGGCCCCCGGGGATCCGCGGAGCTGACCAGCCCGGTGCCGTATGACCCGACCGGCCAGGACGTGGCCATCGGACCGGCGGAGGGTTACCTCTACGAACCGGACGGCGCCGTGATCCGCGCGGGCCTGGTGGCGGACCTGGCCCGGATGCTGGACGGGCATCTGCTGGATGAACACATCGCCTACATCTGCTCCGCCGCATTGGCGGACACCCCCTTCGCCCGCGCCTACCGGGTCCTCGAAGTGCGCCCGTACAACGTCAAGGCCCTTAAATCCTGGGTTCGGCAGAACCGGATCGGCGTGCTCGACATCAAGAAGCGAGGCACCTCCGTCACCCCTGAGGAACTGCGTAAGCAGCTGCTCACCGGCTCCGGCAAGGGGCCCAACTCGGCCACGCTGGTCCTGACCCGCATCGGCGAGGACCGGGTGGTGATCGTCGTCGAGCCCGTCAGCCACCCGGCCCGGCCTCTGGCGCTCTAGGCTCCAGGCGCGGCTAGGCGCGCGAGAACTCGGACGCCGCCCGGACCTGCTCCGGGGTGGGCCGCACACCGGTATAGAGCACAAATTGTTCCTCGGCCTGGATCGCAATCACCTCGGCCCCCGTGATGACGGGCTTGCCAGCCGCGCGGGCAGCTTTGATCAGCGGCGTCTCGGAGGGAAGGGCGACGACGTCGAACACCTCCTGCGCGGCGGCGGCGGTGGCGTCCGCGAAGGACTGCGACGCCTCATCGGCGCCGGCCATGCCCAGCGGCGTGACATTGATGATCAGGTCAGCGGTGCTGGAGCCCACCTCGCTCCGCCAGCGGAAACCGTAAAGATCCGCCAGGGCGCGTCCGGTTTCCTCATTGCGGGCCACGATCGTCACCGTGCGGAAGCCGGCGTCACGCAGCGCGGCGGCCACGGCTTTCGCCATCCCGCCGGAGCCCTGGAGCAGAACGGAGTGGAAGGCCGGGACGCGGTGGTCCGCGAGCAGCCGCGCGATCGCAATATAGTCCGTGTTGTAGCCCGTCAGTACGCCGTCGTCGTTGACAATCGTGTTGACGGAATCAATGGCCCGCGCGGACGGATGCATCCGGTCCAGCAGCGGGATAACGGCCTCCTTGTACGGCATCGACACCGCTGCACCGCGGATGGGCAGGCCGCGGATACCGGCGACGGCGGCCGTAATATCCGCCGGCGCGAACGCCTTGTAAATGAAGTTCAGGCCCAGCAGGTCGTAGAGGTAGTTGTGGAAGCGCGTTCCGATGTTGCTGGGGCGCGCGGCCAGCGAGATGCACAGCGTCATGTCTTTGTTCAGGATAGGCACCTTCCTATTGTGCCCGTCCGGCCCTGCGTGTTGCGTCACATCCGGGCGGCTTCGCACGGACCGGGCGGCTGGCTGCACTAGAATTGGGCCAGAATTCCTGCAGCGGATCCGCCGCACAACGTGGGGCCGGAGGGGTGTGAGGAAAGCGCATGAAGATTGATTTCGCCACATCCGAACGGTCCACCTTGGGCGTGGAGTGGGAGCTGGCGCTGGTCGATGCGGCCAGCGGCGAACTGGTTCCGGTAGCGGACAAGGTGCTGGCGGCGGTCAACATCGCGCACCCTGAGCTGCAGGCGGATGAGGAGCACCCGCACATCAAGCAGGAGCTGTTGCTCAACACGATCGAACTGGTCACCGGCATCTGCCATACCGTTTCCGAGGCGAAGGCGGACCTGGCCCGCAACCTCGCCAGCGTCCGGGAGGCCACGGACCCGCTCGGCGTGGAGCTGCTATGCGCGGGCACACATCCCTTCAGCCACACCCGGCAGCAGGCGGTCACGGACAAGGAACGCTACGCCAAGCTGATTGACCGCACGCAGTGGTGGGGCAGCCAGATGGTGATCTACGGCGTCCACGTCCACGTGGGTCTGGACAACGTGAACAAGGCCATGCCGGTGCTCGACGGGCTGGTCAACTTCGAGCCGCACTTCCAGGCGCTCTCCGCGTCCTCGCCCTTTTGGAACGGCGAGGACACCGGCTACGCCTCGCAGCGGGCGCTCATGTTCCAGCAGCTGCCGACGGCGGGACTCCCCTTCCAGTTCTCCGGCTGGGAAGGCTACGAGGCCTATGTGCAGGACATGTTCACCACCGGCGTTATCGACGCCATCAATGAGATCCGCTGGGACATCCGGCCGGTTCCGGGGCTGGGCACCATCGAAATGCGCGTGTGCGACGGCTTGTCCACGCTGGAGGAGGTCGGGGCCATCGCGGCCCTTACCCAGTGCCTGGTGGATGATTTTTCCGCCACGCTCGACGACGGCGGCACCATCCCGACGATGCCGCCCTGGCATGTGCAGGAGAACAAGTGGCGGGCGGCCCGGTACGGACTGGATGCGATCATCATCCTGGACGCGGCCGGAAACGAGAAACTTGTCACCGAGCACACCATCGAGACGCTGAACAGGCTGGAACCCGTGGCCAAGCGTCTCGGCTGCGCGGATGAACTCTCCGATGTGGAGAGCATCATCCGGCGCGGTGCCGGCTACCAGCAGCAGCGCCGCGTTGCTGCGGCCAACGGCGGGGACCTGCACGCCGTGGTCGAGGACCTGATCAAGCGCCTCCGCCTCGGCCCCGACGCCGGCTGACCCGGCGCTCCCGTCAAAGGGAGATGCTGCTGACCGGCATGGACGAATCCGGGGCGAACGAAATCCCGCTGGGACGGACCCTGCGCATCACCAACTGGGCACCCAATGCCGCAACCATCGCCCCGTTGTCCGTGCACAGTGCGGGCCGGGGAACCAGCAGACGGATGCCAGCCGCGGCGGTCCGCTCGGCCAGCAGCGACCGCAGCCGCGAATTCGCCGCGACGCCCCCGCCCAGCAGCAGCGTGGAGATGCCCCGCTCGCGGCATGCCAGGACGGCCTTCCCCGTGACTACGTCCAGCACCGCTTCCTGGAAGCTCGCCGCAATGTCCGCCACGGAAGGTTCCGCTCCTTCCGCCTCGTAGCCCTCCACACACCGTGCCACGGCTGTCTTGAGCCCGGAGAAGGAGAAATTGTAGCGGTGCGGACCCGGGGTTTCCGCGGTTCCCATGTATTTGGGCGCGGTCAGCCCGCGCGGGAAGCGGATGGCCCGCGGGTTGCCGGTCCTGGCCAGGGCATCGATGGCCGGTCCGCCCGGGTAGGCCAGGCCCAGCAGCCGTGCGACCTTGTCGAAGGCTTCGCCGGCCGCGTCGTCGATGGTGGCACCCAGCAACTCCACGTCCTCGGCGATGCTTCGGACCCGCAGGATCTCGGTGTGGCCCCCGGACACCAGCAGCGCGCCGAGGTTTTCAGGCAGGCCGGCCGGCAGGCCAGCCGGCCGGCCGGCCGGGGCAGCGCCGTAGCCGCTCAGGGCACGGGCGATGGACTCGTCCAGCAACCCGACGCCGACGTGGGCCACCAGGTGGTTGATCGCGTAGAGCGGTTTGCCCGTCGCGACGGCGAGCGCCTTGGCGGCGCACACACCTACCATCAGGGCGCCGGCCAGGCCGGGTCCGCTGGTCACCGCGATCGCGTCGACCTCGTCCAGGGTGACCCCGGCCTCCGCCAGGGCTTGCTGCAGGGTGGGCACCATCGCGTCCAGGTGCGCCCGGGACGCGATCTCGGGAATCACTCCGCCAAAGCGCACATGCTCGGCCATGGAGGAGGAGACGGTATTGGCGAGCAGCTCGGCACCACGGACCACTCCCACGCCGGTCTCGTCGCAGGAGGATTCGATGCCCAGGATCAGGGGATTGGACCTGTTCATCCCGTTGGCAGTGTTCATGCTTCCCCGTTTTCTGCGGCCCGGTGCTGGAACTGTCCCGGATGCCCTTCCGGGGCCAGCGAAAGCTTCATGATCAGGGCGTCCGTCCCGTCCCTGTAGTAGCGCGGCCGGACGTGGATCTGTTCGAATCCGAAACGCAGGTACAGCTGCTGGGCCCGGGGATTATCTGCCCGCACCTCCAACAGCACATCCTCGGCGCCGCGCCGGGCGGCTTCGGCCAGCAGCTCGGTCAGCATGGCGCTTCCTAACCCCTTGCCCTCGGACCCGGGCACCACCGCGATGGTCTGCACATCCGCGATCGGGCTGATGCACATGAGCCCCGCGTAGCCCACAATCCGCCCGTTGAGCTCGACGACAATGTAGCGGCAGGTCTGCGGCCGGGACAGCTCGTCCACGAACATATGCCTCGGCCAGTAATCCACCGGAAACAACTCCAGCTCAAGCGCGCACACGGCGTCGACGTCGGCGGCGGTCATGTCCCGCAGGAACGCCTTCACAGGGCCCGCTTCCGGGGCCCGGGGACCTGCGCGTCGGATTCGCGCAGGTACAGCGGGGTGCTGCCGGGCAGCGGCTCCCCTTTTTGCAGTACGACGGCGGCGGCCAGTCCCAGCGAGGCCGCGGTGGGTTGCGCCCCGGCAAAGCCGGGGTCCACCGCACAGCCCAGCGCCTCGAGGGTGTCTGCGTAGAGACCGGCACCCTTGCCGAAGACCGGCAGCGCGGGAACGTCTGCGGCCGGGCCGACGTGCGGTCCGTCCCGCAGCCTGCCCTCCCGGGAGTAGCGGGCCCAGTAGACTTCCTTGCGCCGCGCATCGGTGGCGATCACAAAGTCCCCGTCCAGGTGTTGCGTGCCCGCGGCAATAACCGCCGCGACGTCGGCGTGCTTGTAGCTGGCGGCCAGCACATCCCAGGCCAGCGCATCCAGGCTCATCATTCCGTGCAGCGGGACGTTCCAGGCAAAACTGAGCGTGCGGGCCATCGCAATGCCCGAGCGCAGCCCGGTAAACGGACCCGGTCCGACGCCAACGACGATCGCGTGCAATTGCGGGCCCTCGGCCACCGGGTCGGCGAAGAGGGAATCGATGCCCGGCGCCAGGACCTCGGCATGGCTGCGGGTGTCCTCGGTGGCGAAGCCGGCAACAACTGTGGCGGGCGAACCGTCCGTGACGGAGATCAGGGCGGCGCTGGCAATGGCCGAGGTATCGATGGAGAGGATTCGCACGTCTCCAGCCTATTCCACGGTTTCGGCGAGCACGGAAAGGTCCGTCCCCAGCCAGCGCGGGCCCAGGGCCCTGATCCGCAGCACCCGGGGCTCATCGTCATCTTCCTCCGAGTCCGCATCGGGCAGGCCGTCGCCGAACCAGCCGTCCTGCGGGTGGAAATTCCGCGCGCCCTCCCCATCGGGCCGCGCACCGCCACCGGTGGCGCGGCGCAGCTCCACCTCCAGCCTGCTCTCCGCCAGATGCTCCACCCGGCCGGAGCCCCATTCAACGACGGTGACCGCGGTATCCAGCGTGTTCTCCAGGTCGATGTCATCAACCTCGCCTGCGGACCCTAGCCGGTAGGCGTCCGCGTGCACCAGGTCCGGGCCGCCCGGGTTCGGTCCGTCCGGCTGGTTCGGATGGATCCGCACCAGCACAAAAGTGGGCGAAATAATGCCCGGCCGCACGCCCAGCCCGCGGCCCAGGCCCTGGGTGAAGGTGGTCTTCCCGGCGCCCAGCCCGCCGCTGAGGACCAGCATGTCCCCGGCCCGGAGCAGCCGGCCCAGCCGTTCCGCCAGCGCCTGAGTGGCGGCAGCGGTGGGCAGCCGGAATTCCCAGCTGCCCACGGCCGGCCCGTGAGCCGGCTCCGGGGCGTCGGGCAATCCGCGTGCCGGTGCCCGTTGAGCAGGCTCCCCGGCCCCGGCCCTGCGGCTCATTGCTCGCCCTTTGGCGGACCCTCGTGAAGATAGGCCCGGGGAACGCGCCCGCTGATCCGGGTGACGATCTCATAATTGATGGTCCCGGCAGCGTCGGCCCAATCATCGGCGGTGGGGCCGCCGCCGTCGCCCGTTCCGAAAAGCACAGCCTCCGCGCCCAGCACCGAGCTGCCGCCGGCCACCGATGCGTCGGCGCCCAGGTCCACCACCATCTGGTCCATCGCGATGCGCCCCACCACGGGATAGGTTTTGCCGCCGATCCGGACCGGGCCGCCGGTGGCCACCCGCGGCACCCCGTCCGCGTAGCCCAGCGGGATCAGGCCCAGCGTGCTGGGCGCGGCGGTGCGGTAGTCCAGCCCGTAGGAGACGCCCTGCCCGGCGGGGACGTCCTTGCACTGCGCCACCCGGGTGCGCAGCGTCATGGCCGGTTTCAGGCCCAGTTCCGCGGAGCTGGTGCCGTTGAACGGGGACAGACCGTAGATCCCAATGCCCGCCCGGACCAGATCAAAGTGCGTGTCCGGCCGGGACAGCAGCGCCGGGGTATTGGCCAGGTGCCGCACCTCCAGGTCCGCGCCGGCATCCTCGGCCACGGCGACGGCGTCCCGGAACCGCTCCAGCTGCTCATCCGTCTCGGCCCGGCGCGGCTCATCCGCCACGGCCAGGTGCGAGAAAATCCCGACGACACGCAGCAGACCCTGATCCTGATGCTCCATGGCCGCCCCGACCAGGGAATCCCAGAGCGCGGCGGGGCTGCCGTTGCGGCCCAGCCCGGTGTCGATCTTCAGGTGCACGCGCGCCGGACGCTGCTCTTCCCGGGCCGCCGCGGCGATGCAGTCCAGCTCCCAGCCGGAGGCGGCCAGGTCGATCCCGGCCGCCAGCGCGGCCCCGAAGTCGCTCGATGGGGTGTGCAGCCAGGCCAGGACCGGGGCCCCGATGCCGGCTTCGCGCAGCTGCAGCGCCTCCGAAATGTGTGCCACGCCGAGCCACGCGGCACCGGCCTGCAGTGCGGCCCTTGCCACCGGAATCATGCCGTGTCCGTAGCCATCGGCCTTGACTACGGCCATCAGCTTGGCAGGAGAAGCCACGGCGCGCAGGGCCCGGACATTGTCCCGGATGGCGTCCAGGTCTATCAGGGCTTCGCGTTCGGGTAGGAAGGGCTGCTCGGTTGGAATCACTGTCCCATTTTAGACCGTTGCATATCAGGCATCCGATTGGTGGGCAATGGTGGCGGTGGCGCGGCGCACTGCCTCCAGGGGCACATCCACGATGACGTCCTCAAGGAAGGCATACCGCCGCAGCCACTGCTTGCGCACGCCGTCCCGGGCCGTGTTCATCCGGTGCCACCAGTCCGAAATATCGCCCCAGCCGGGGGCCGCCAGGGACCCGCCCACCTGCTGGACGGCCAGCGAGGCGCAGAGGTTGGCGAAGCTGAGCCGGTCGGCCAGTTTCCAGCCGGCCAGGCAGCCGACCACGAACGCCGCCCCGAAACAATCTCCGGCACCGGTGGGGTCATAGGCGTTCACGGGCAGGGCGGGCACCCACTCCTCCTCCCCGGTGATGGAATCCACCGCCAGCGCCCCCTGCGCACCCGCGGTCACCACGGCGATGGGCACCCGGTCCGCGAGCGAATACAGCGCCGCCCACGGATCCTCGGTCCGGGTGAAGGCCATCGCCTCGGTGGCATTGGGCATGAAGGCGTGGAAGTTCTCCAGATTCGCCAGCGTCCTGGTGGACCACTGCCCCGTGGGGTCCCAGCCGACGTCGCCGAACAGCTGCGTGCCACTGCGGTGGGCCGCGAGCGCCCACGGCTCAAGCTCCTCCTCCAGCGTCACGACGGCGGCACGCGCCGATGGAGGCGGGTCCCCGATCAGCTCCGAGGCGCTCAGCGGGGACGGATGGCCGTGCGTGACCATCGAGCGGTCCTTGTGCACGGACAGGGAAATGGTCACCGGGGAATGCCAGCCCCGGAACCGCTGCGAGAGGGACAGATCCACGTGCTCCTGTCCGGCCAGGATCTCCCAGTTGTAGTCGCCGTAGCCGTCGTCGCCGAAGGCCGCGGCGAGGGTGGTGTTAAGGCCCAGCCGGCTGGCGGCGATGGCCTGGTTCGCCACACCCCCGGGGCAGGACCCCATTCCCTCGGACCAGATCTCCGTTCCGGGCCGTGGCAGTTCGGCCAGGCCCGTGAAGATGATGTCCAGGAACACGGATCCGGTCAGGATCAGGTCAAACTGCGGGGACCCCGGCCCGCGCCGGTGCTCCAGCGGGTCAAAGCGGTGCGCGGGAGTCTGGCTGTTGCCCATGTACGGCACAATACTGTACGGCACAATAAATGTATGCGGACAGCTGCCCCGATCACCCATTCCACTTTTTCCCCAGCGGATGAGCTGACCCTCCCGTGCGCCTAGCGCTGCTGGGCGGCGGCGGCTTCCGCGTTCCGCTGGTCTACCGGGCCCTGGCCACGGCCCCGTACGCCGGCCTGATCACCGAGCTGGCGCTCTACGATCCGGATGCCCTGCGGCTGGCCGGGATCGAGAGGGTGCTCCGGTCCATGCCAGGCATCGCCGAGCCGCCGCGGCTGCAGGTCTTCAGCGAACTCGAGCCGGCGCTGGCGGGTGCGGACGTTGTCTTCGCCGCGATCCGGGAAGGCTCGACGGCGGGCCGGGTGCTGGATGAAAGAGTGGCCCTTGAGCTCGGGGTGCTGGGCCAGGAAACCACCGGCGCGGGCGGGATTTCCTACGCGCTGCGTTCCATCCCCCGGATGCTGGAGGTGGCGGAGCTGATGCGGCGGACCTGCCCGTCGGCCTGGCTGATCAACTTCACCAACCCGGCCGGCATGGTGACCGAGGCGCTGCTGCCCGTGCTGGGAAAGCGGGTGATCGGGATCTGCGACTCGCCCATCGGCCTGGTGCGCCGGGCCGCCCACGCGTCGGATTTTCCCCTGGACACCGGCTCGCTGGCGGGAGTGGACTATGTGGGACTGAACCATCTGGGTTGGCTGCGCGCGTTGCGGCACGACGGCGTCAACCATCTGCCGCCGCTGCTGGCCTCCCCGGAGCGGCTCGGCGGTTTCGAGGAGGGACGGCTCTTCGGCCCGGAACTGCTGGAGCTGCTGGGCTGCATGCCCAACGAATACCTCTTCTACTACTACAACCGGGACCAGGCGATGGCCGGCATCCGGGCGGCGGCGCAGACCCGAGGGGAATCCATCGACCGCCAGCAGGCCCAGCTGTATCCGCAGCTCGCCGCCGCCGGGCCGGAGGCTTTTGGGCTGTGGGAGGCGGCCCGCCGGTCCCGGGAAGCGGGTTACCTGGCGGAGGCCCGGTCCTCCGGTGAGGCGCGGGACGAGACGGACCTGGCCGGCGGCGGCTACGAGCAGGTGGCCCTGTCCGCGATGACCGCGCTGCTGACGGGGACCCCGACCGAGCTGATCCTGAATGTGCGCAACGGCGGCACCGTCCGCGCCCTGCCGGCCTACGTCGTCGTCGAAGTCCCCTGCCGGATCGATGCCTCCGGAGCCCATCCGCTGCCGGTCTCCGCCCCGGACCTGCACCAGCTGGGGCTGATGACCCAGCTGAAGGCCGCGGAACGGGCCACCATTGCGGCCGCCACCTTCGGCAACCGGCGGGCCGCACTCCGGGCGTTCACCCTGCACCCGCTGGTGGACTCCGCATCCGTGGCCAGGGACCTGCTGGCGGGCTATGAAAAGGCCTTCCCCGCCCTGCCGAAGTTGTGGCGGTAGTGCCTGCGGACTCACCTCCGGTGGCGGCCACCGACGGCCGAAACCCCGCCGCTCGTAGTGCATTCACCCGCGCAATGCGAGAATGCGTATGTCAGCGCGTCATTTGCGGCGCGAGAATCTCCGGTAGCCAGGACGGGAGCTTGCTGTGCACCAGGTGCGGCGCGTCGCGATGCTGTCCCTGCACACCTCCCCGCTGGCGCAGCCCGGGTCCGGTGACGCCGGCGGCATGAACGTCTACGTCCGCTCGCTGGCGCTGGAACTGGCCGCGGCCGGCGTCGAGGTGGAAATCTTCACGCGCCTCAGCTCCGCCGGGCAGGAACCGCTGGTGGAACTGGGTGCGGGCGTGCTGGTCCGCCATATTCCGGCGGGTCCGGCGCACTTGCTGCCCAAGGAAAAACTGCCGCAGCTGGTCGGGGAACTGGCGGCCGGCATCGGCGCCGTGGGAGCGGCGCTTCCCGCCGGCCACTTCGACGTTATCCACTCGCATTACTGGATCTCCGGGATGGCCGGGCTGCTCCTGGCCCGCGATTGGCAGCTACCGCTGGTCCACACCATGCACACGATGGCGCGGGTCAAAAACCAGCTGGCACCGGACGGCCAGGCCCGCGAGCCGGGGCAGCGGGCGGACGGCGAGCAGCACATCGTCCACGAGGCCACGCGGCTTATCGCCAACACCACGCTGGAAGCGGCGGAGCTGGAGCGGCACTACAACGGCTGCGAGAGCCGGATCGACGTGATTTCGCCGGGCGTGGACCTGAAGGTTTTCAAGCCGGCTTTCCGGGACCGCTCCCGGCAGCAGCTGGGCATCCCGGCGGACGCTTTCCATGTGCTCTTCGCCGGACGGTTACAGCGCCTGAAGGGCCCGCATGTGCTCGTCGAGGCCGCCGCGCTGCTGCACCGCCAACGGCCGGACATGGCACTGAAGGTCAGCATCATCGGCTCCCCCAGCGGGTCCGAGGACTACGATCTTACCCAGCTGGTGGCCGGTCACGAGCTCGACGACGTCGTCACTCTCCTGCCGCCGGTGGCGGCTACCGAGCTGGCCCAGTGGTACCGGTCCGCCGACGTGGTGGCGATGCCGTCGTCGAGCGAGTCCTTCGGCCTGGTTGCCCTGGAGGCGCAGGCCTGCGGAACGCCCGTAGTGGCCACGAACGTTGGCGGCCTGCCGCGGGCGGTCAGCGACGGGCGCACCGGACTGCTCGTGAACGGCCGGGAACCCGAGGACTGGGCAGCCGCGCTGGCGTCCCTGCACGATTTCCCGCAGACCCGAGCGGACATGGGGCGGGCGGCCTCCGTCTACGCGGAGACGTTCGGCTGGCAGCACACCGCCGAGCTCACCATAGCCAGCTATGACCGGACCCTGGCTCCGTCAGCCCGTTCCTGAACCGGGCCGCCGCCGATTTTTGCACTGCCCCTGCACGTGGCGCGGCCGGAGTTACACCGCAAACAGCCCAGGCCCTGGCCCGCAGCCTGATGGCGCCGGAGGCCTCGTGCGGCAGCCGGGCCCGCAGGTTTTCCCGCAACGCCCGGCGCCGACCAGGGTCAAGGTCCGCGCAGTAACCCGGCGCAGGTCCCTGGCCGCCCAGGAAAGGCCGCCAGACGTCGTCGAAGTCGGCAAACACCGTGGGAACCTCGATCGGATGCACGTAGACGCCGTCCAGACCGGCCGAGCGAAACAGCTGAAGCAGCGGATCGGGCTGGCACAGCGGGAAGCGCCGCCCCTCATCCAGTGCACCCGCGTCCGGGTCCAGCTCCGTCGCGGCGTCCCAGAAGGACCGGAGCAGGTCCATGGCCCCGGCATAATCCCAGACGTAACCGGCGATCAGCGCCCCGGCCCGGGCCACCCGTGTCATCTCGGTCAGCGCCTCCAGCGGATCGGGGACGAAATTGAGCAGCAGCGCCGACACCACGCAATCGAACTCGCCGTCGGCCGCCGGTATCGCGGAGGCGGTACCCACCCGGAACTCGGCCCGCGGATCCGACGCGTTCCGGCCGGCGTCGGCCAGATACCCCACCGACGGGTCGACGCCGACCACCCGCGTCGGCAGCCGGTCAGCCAGGATCGCGTGCGTCAGCGCACCGGTCCCGCAGCCGACATCGCACCAGGTTTGCGCCTCCCACTCCGGTAGCCAGCGCAGGAACTCGGCGGCGACCGGCCGGCTCCACCGCCCGATGTACTGCTCATAGGCCTGCCCATCCGCCCAGACCTCCGGTCGGGCCATGGCATGCCTCCTCTCGAAAGCTGTACCTCCCCTGCGCAACAGGGTTTATGGCGCACCGGGGATACGATTCTGCGGGCTACGAGGTCGCGCCCTTAATGATGACGTCGTCGATGTAGCTGTCGCCCATCTGGCGGTCATGCTCGGCTCCGAGCTGCACCGTTGTCAGCGACGTGGCGATGTCGCTGACCTGGCTGCTGGAGTAGACCTGGTTCCCGTCGAACCAGACCTGGATCGTCGTCGAACTGCCGTTGGGCACAATGTGCATCACGACGTGATGCCAAGAGCTAAGCGGAATGCTCGACGCTACCAGCCGGGTGTAGGCGAACGCCCCGCTCGGCGACGTGACGCGCAACCACAACTGGCCGTTGCTGTTGTACCTGTAGATGTCCGCGATCCGGGTGCTGCCTGAAAAGAAGCGGAAATACGGAACATCGTTGCCGCTCACGCCGGCCGTGGTGATGTTGAACCAGCCGTCCGCGTACACGCTCCTGGTCCCGGTCGGCACCGCAGCTGTGCAGTACGCCAGCGAGCCTGCGTCCGAGGTCACGTGCAGGTAGGCCGCACAGCCGCCCGTGTGGGCCAGGGTCGAAGGGACCGTAGCGGTTCCGGTGCCGCCCGTCCTGACCGCGAACGGGTCGAAGGTGCCGGATTCGAAGCTGGTCGCCACCACCACGCTGCCCGGATAGCCGTCGGTTGGAGGCGGCAGCGAGGGCTGGCAGGCTCCGGTCGCGGGGGCCGGCACGGCGCTGTTCACCACCAGGTCGTCGACGTAGGTGTCCCCCATCTGGCGGTCGTGCTCATCCCCCAGCTGGACGGCAGAAACCGTGGTGGCCGTG
>JALYYI010000245.1 GCA_030946705.1 Actinomycetota bacterium
TAGCCCTTGCAACCGGACGCCAGGCCTGGGCGACTACTTCCAGGGGGTCGGTGGTCGCGCATCATCGGCCAACGGCGCACGGTTTGAGCGCGTCTCGCGTTGACAATTCATGCCCGTTCATCGGGGCGCACTTCGCAGTTGGGCGGGGTGGTACATCGCGGGCGCATTCACAGGGGCCCTGTCACGATGTTGGGAAAGGGGCCCAAGCCGCGCGGCGAGGGCCAAAAGCGATGCTCACCTCGATCCGTGGCGTCCGGTCGCTGTGGATGATCGTGGATCCTTGTCCTTGATTCCGGAGCCGACGCCTGATGTGTGATGAGCCGGACCTGCGTTCAGCGGCGTTCGCCCTGGATTTTCAAGCGTACGAACATCTCCTCCGACTCCTCTCGGGCGGTCTGCCAGCAGGGACCGGGCTGAAGACGGAAGTTGGCGCTTGGGTGCTGCTACTCGGCGGACGGCAGATGCCGTTGCCGTTTCGTTGCTGACCGTTGTTCCTTTGCGGCAAGGTGTTCCTCACATGCGGCGAGTCAGACCGGAGGCACCGTCAAGTCCACTGTTCCGCGCAGCCAGGCGAGGATCGTCTCCAGGCTTTCGGGGTCGAGACGTGTGCCCGGGCCGTTGTATCCGTTCCCCGGCGACGCGGCGACTTCGGCCGGGGTGCGCATGTCTTCTTTGAACACGTGATTCGCGTTGGGCGGGAACGCGAAGGTCACGTTTGTCATTCCAGCGGCGGTTTCCTGGAGCGGGCCTCCGTCGGCATGTACATCGATCTGTACGTCTCTCCCGCCGATCAACACCAGCGTGGGAATCTGCACCTTCCCCAGCGAGTCGCACGTGGACTCGGCCCACAGCTCGCGGGCGAGCGGCAGATTCGCCGGAGCCTCGAAGCTGGTCAGCACCATCTTCACATTGTCGGGCAAGCCAGGATCGGGATTCATCGGCTGTCCAGCCGTGTAGCGCGCAGCAGCTTCCTTGACCTTCGGAATCAACTCGGCCCCGCCAGGGACGTTGGCGGACTGAAGTGCCAGCTGGGACAGCAGCACAGTCTGTATCGGGCGGCCGGGCGGCGCAGCGAGGACGATCCCGGCAAAGGGAACATCCTGGGTGCCCGTGGCGTAGTGGAGCACATGGAGGGCGCCCTCGCTGTTGCCGAGCCCGATAATTCTTGAGGAGTCAACGAAGTCCAACCCGGAGAGCACCCGAACGGCCGCGACCAGCTCGTCCAGATGAGACTGCATACTCACCGTCCCGATGAGCTTCGTGACGTTCTCCATCGCGTGTGGGCCGGACGCCCGTTTGTCATAGCGCAGTGATGCGATGCCGGCACGGGCAAACGCCTCGGCGAGCAGCCGCCCGCTACCGTTACTGCCGGGAAGCAGCGGCGAACACCAATCCCGGTCCGTCGGGCCGCTGCCGGCGACAAGGACCACCGCCGGGAACCTCCCACCGCCGTCGGGCCGGACAACCGTGCCCCCCATAGTGATGCCATCCAGCTGCCAGGACACGTCGGAACTCGCCATGCCCACAGTCTCACAGCGAACTGCGAACGGGACAACCTTCCTCACGCACGCCAGGCAGCCTGGTCGCAGAGGAACGGAGGGGCGCAGCGCTTTTGCCGACCGCCACGGAGGGAAACGCATAGGTGCGAAAATGCGTGACCAGCGGGCCCGGAGTACGACTGGGAAGACATTATTGAGGAACTCCGAAGTGTGGCAATGGTGGTAGGCAACGAAACCATCACCAGGGCCGACCTGCTCAAGTATTCGGACCTAATCGCGGAGCGCGCGGTCATCAATCGCTTCGGTTCGTGGCGGACTGCCGAAGCCGCAGGACTCCAGCTCTCACCGAAAGTCGGTCGCTGGGCCGACGACGATTACCTCGATAACTTGCTCGACCCCCATCCGGCCGGGTGACCTCCCCTCACCAGAGCTCGAAGCAATGCGCGCTGCCGGCCAATTAGCGGCGTCAGAAACATGCCAATGATCGCTGCTATTCACAGCATGCTTTGAACGAGTCGGCTGCTTTGCAGCGAAAACGGTCGTTGTAGGAGCTCTATGTGGTCACCGCGCCCTGAAAGTTCTGACGGGTTGGGGGTGTCTGATAGACACTGCCACCGGTCGCCTGGGCTGCGTAGCGTGGTGGATGTGGACAGAAAAGACGAAATCCGTGAGTTCCTGATGTCACGGCGTGCGAAGCTCAGCACGGAGCAGGCCGGCATCCCCGGCCATGGGGAGATGCGCCGCGTTCCGGGTCCGTCCAGGTGTGCTGCGTCTGCTGGACGGCATGGCCGGAGTGGTGGCCATGGTGCAGAATGGGCGCTCGGATGTGCTGGCCGCGAACCTGTTGGGCCGCGCGCTGTACGCGGACGTGTTCAACTTCGCCGCACCGGCAGGGCAGGTCACGCCGGGCCGGCTGCCGAACCAGGCACGCTACCTCTTCCTGGATCCGCGCGCTGCGGACTTCTACCCCGATTGGCGCGCGGTCGCGGCGACCACGGTCGCGATGCTGCGCTCGGAGGCGGGCCGGAACCCGCACGACCGGGCGCTGAACGAGCTGGTCGGGGAGCTGACCACCCGCAGTGGAGTGTTCGCCGCGTTGTGGGCCGGGCACGACGTGCGGATCCACACCACGGGGACCAAGCGCTTCCACCACCCGGTCGCTGGGGAGCTGTCCTTGCAGTTCGAGACGCTGGACCTTCCCGGCGATGTGGGCCAGACCCTGTTCACCTTTACGGCTGAGCCGGGCTCCGCCTCCGGGGACGCGTTGGCGTTCCTGGCCAGCTGGGCGGCATCGCCTCCCGAAACATCAACAGCCGGCGGTCCGGCCGGCGGATCCGCCGTCCCCGAGAATCGCTCCCAAGCGCAGCCCGGACCGCGTAACCAAGGAAAGACGGAACCCTCACATGACTGAACAAAAAGACAACATGACCGGCAAGAAGGTCTGGTTCATCACCGGCGCCGGCCGCGGCATGGGGACCGACATCGGCAAGGCGGCCCTGGCCGCCGGCCACGCGGTCGTAGCCACCGGCCGCAACCCGCACAAGGTCGCCCAGGCCGTGGGCGAGAGCGAGAATCTGTTGGCCGTGAAGCTCGACGTCACCGACCCCGCCGCGGCGGAAGCTGCCGTCCAGGCCGCCGTCGACCGGTTCGGTCGGATCGACGTCCTGGTCAACAACGCCGGAAACTTCTACGCCGGCTTCTTCGAGGAAATCACCCCGGAGGACTTCCGGGCGCAGATCGAAACCACCATGTTCGGGCCCATGAACGTCACCCGCGCGGCCCTGCCGGTCCTGCCGGTCCTGCGGGCGGGCCTGTTGGTGACGATCTCCTCGACCGCGGGCATCGCCGGTGGGGAATTCCTGACCGCCTACGCGGCATCGAAGTTCGGCGTCGAGGGCTGGGCGGAGTCCCTGGCCGCCGAAGTCGCCCCGTTCGGCATCCGCACCATGATCGTGGAGCCGGGGTTCTTCCGCACCGAGCTGCTCAGCCCGGAATCCACGCGCTACGCGGAATCCAGCATCGAGGATTACACC
Source organism: Actinomycetota bacterium (assembly GCA_030946705.1). GTDB lineage: Bacteria > Actinomycetota > Actinomycetes > Actinomycetales > Micrococcaceae > Arthrobacter_M. Next base: position 3,533 of record JALYYI010000245.1, read on the forward strand.
GAGCGCGCCCGGAAGACCGTCGCCGCCTGGCAAAGCATGGACGGAAACCAGGGCGGGGACCCGGCGAAGCTCGCAGATGCAGTGATCCAGCTGGCCGGGCTGGACTAGCCTCCGCTGCGGTTTGCTGCCGGCGCCGACGCCGTCGGTGTATTCGAGACCCGGGCCCAGGCGCTCCAGGACCAGGCCGATGCCCATCGCGAGCTCTCCATCAACCTCACCTACGAGGTCTGACGCCGCCCGTCGGACGCCGCCCGTCTGACGGCCCCCAGCGGAATCCAACGGGACGAAGAGTAAACATGGACGTCATTGTCAGGCCGGGGCCACCCGCCTGAGCCGGTTGGAGCCCGCATGCCATCTGTCTGAGGTTGAGACCGCTTACACGAGCGGCCACGGGTAACGCATGCCGGTGCGGTCGACCGGCAGCACCCCGTCGCGGAGCAAGCGTTGCACCCGGCGCTGCAGTGCGGTGACCTCCGCGTCGTCGAGGAGCTCGGCGATGTCGGGAGGCACGGCCGTGGCGAGCGGGGCGATGTCCTCGAGCAGGCCGCGGGGGATAGGCTCGCCCGCGAAGTCCCAGATCACCGTGCGCAGTTTGAAGTCTGCCGCGAAGCACAGCCCGTGGTCGATGCTCCACACCCGTCCGTCGTGGCCATGCAGCACGTGCCCGCTCTTGCGGTCGGCGTTGTTGGCGACGCAATCGAACAGGGCGATCTGCGCCAAGGCGCGATGGGTCTCGGGTGAGTCCCCGTACAGGGTGAAGTAGTGCTCATGCAAGTCGCACTCGACCAACCACTGCAGCGACCCGACCCCCAAGGGGGAGTCCCCGCGGATTACCGTCGGCGGCACGAGGCCCCACTCGAGGCACTCGCTGAGCAGGTAAGCCGCGCGTTCTCGCCGGTACAGCCCGGGCTCAAAATCGGACAGCGGTCGTTCCCCGGCCTCCGGCTTGTAGACCGCCCGCGCCGAGTCGTCCCCGCAGGAGACCTGGACGAGGAACGTCGCGTTGCTGCTGCGCAGGATGCTCCCGAGGAGCTTGATGCGGCCCTCGACAAGTAGTGTCAGCTCCCGGACAGACACGGTTCGTCCCGTTTCACGGCGCCCTCAGCCCGCTCAAGGGTTCCTGGGTCGAATTCACCATGAGCACGGCGGGCGCCTGCCCCTCCACATACGAGATGACCGAGACTGAGCCCGGGCTGATCACGATTCGCTGGAAGAGGTCCAGATGTGTGCCCAGAGCGTGCGCGACGGCGGCCTTGATCGGGTCGGCGTGGGAGAAGACGACGACGACGCCCCCGGGGTGGGCGGTGCACAGTACCTCCAGCGTTGCGACCATCCGCCCTTGCATCTGCGCGAAGCTCTCCCCGCCCGGGAAGCGGAAAGCCGACGGCGTGTGCTGGACGGTCTGCCACGGCGGCAGGCCCGCGAGCTCGGTGAGCGCGGCGCCGGTCCACTCGCCGAAGTCACATTCGATCAGGCCGGCGTTCCCGTTCACGTCGAGTCCGGTGCGGGTCGCCGTGTACTCGGCGGTCTCGCGGGTGCGCTCCAGGGGTGAGGAGTAGATGCCATCGACCGGAAGGCCTGCGAGCCGTTCCGCCACCCGTTCGGCCTGGGCCCGGCCACGGTCGGACAGGTGCAGCCCCGGGGCCCGCCCGGGCAGCACCTTACCCGTGGTGGGTGTCTCCCCGTGGCGCACCAGGAGCAGCAGTGTGCCCGGTGCCGACGATGTTACTGAAGTCATCGCATCCAGCGTATGCGGTTCCACGCGCTCACGCGCCGGAATCGTGAGAACTTCGATGCTCGATTCACTGCACGTTGGAGGACTAACGTTGAGGTGTGAGTGATCACCCCGACATCTCCACCGTTGACGAATTGCGTGCCACCGGCCACGTCCGCAAAGACCTGCGCCACGAGATCCGCGACAACCTGCTTGCCGCGCTCGCCGCGGGCCGCGACCCGTGGCCGGGGATCTTCGGTTTCAGCCGGACCGTCCTTCCCCAGTTTGAGCGCGCCCTGATCGCCGGCCACGACGTCGTCCTGCTCGGCGAGCGGGGACAGGGCAAGACCCGGCTCCTGCGCACCCTGGTCGGGCTGCTCGACGAGTGGTCGCCGGTAATCGAGGGAACGGAACTGAACGAGCACCCATACCAACCCATCACGGAGCGGTCCCGGGCCCGTGCGCTCGCTGAAGGGGGCCGCCTGCGGGTGGCGTGGCGCCACCGCTCGGAACGTTACGTCGAGAAGCTCGCCACCCCTGATACCTCCGTCGCCGACC
>JALYYI010000280.1 GCA_030946705.1 Actinomycetota bacterium
GCCGACCGGGCCGCCGCGTTCCTGTTCTACTTCGCCGCCGGCGCCGGCGTCATCACGTTCATCGTCTGGTCGCTGCTGGGCAGCGTCCCCGAGGCCGTCACCCGCACCGTCACCGTGCTCGTGATCGACTGCCCCCATGCCCTGGGCCTTGCCATCCCCCTGGTCATCGCCATCTCTACCGAGCAGGCAGCCCGGGTCGGTGTCCTGATCAAGAACCGGATGGCCCTTGAGCGCATGCGCACCATCGACGTGGTGCTCTTCGACAAGACCGGGACCCTCACCAAGGGCGAACCCGCGCTTAAGGACGTCGCGGCCGCCGAGGGTGCGGACCGGAACGATCTTCTGGCGCTGGCAGCAGCCGTGGAAGCAGACAGCGAGCACCCGGTGGCGCGGGCCATCGTCCGGGCGGCACAGAAACAAGGCCTGGAGATTCCGACGGCTTCCGGCTTTTCGTCCATGACCGGCCGCGGTGTCCGCGCCACGGTCGACGGCAAAACCATCCAGATCGGCGGCCCGGCTCTGCTCCGTGACCTCGGAGCGGAAGAATCGCAGGCATTGGCCGCCGACACTCGGGCGTGGATGGACCGCGGCGCCGCCGTCCTGCACATCATTGACGGGCACCGGGTCCTCGGGGCCGTGAGCCTTGAGGACGCCGTCCGCACCGAGTCCCGCCAGGCCGTCAAGGCCCTACAGAAGCGCGGCATCAAGGTCGCCATGATCACCGGCGACGCCCGGCAGGTCGCCCGCGCCGTCGCGGAAGAGCTCAACATCGATGAGGTGTTCGCCGAAGTCCTCCCGGCCGACAAGGACAAGAAGGTCGCCGACCTGCAGGGGCGCGGACTCAATGTGGCCATGGTCGGCGACGGCGTCAACGACTCGCCCGCCCTGGCCCGGGCCGAAGTCGGCATAGCGATCGGCGCCGGCACCGACGTGGCGATGGAATCCGCCGGAGTGGTCCTGGCCGGCAATGACCCCCGCGCCGTCCTGTCCATGCTGGACCTCTCACGGGCCAGCTACCGGAAAATGTGGCAAAACCTTATCTGGGCCACCGGCTACAACATTATCTCCGTCCCGCTGGCCGCCGGCGTGCTGGCTTTCGCCGGCGTCGTGCTGTCCCCCGCCGCGGGCGCCGTGCTGATGTCCGTCTCCACAATCGTCGTGGCCCTGAACGCGCAACTGCTGCGCCGGCTGAAACTAAACCCCACCCAGGTCCGCTGAACCCCGGGGAGCCCCCCCCCGCCCCCACCCCCGGCCATCCCGGACCAGTAATCGTGAAGCCATCCATACCGAACCCAAGGAGGAACACCATGACCGCCATCTCATTCCGGCGGCCACGGTGATACTCCGCTGGGCGGCCCTTCCCACGGGAGTGCTGGCGATCGTCGTCGGCATTTTGGGGATGCACATCATGACCGGCACGCACGCCATGCCGGCGCCCGCCACCGGTCATGACACCGGGGACGTTGGCCGCCGAAACTGGCCGTCAGATCATGCAGAGCGGGGCAATCCCAACCATGAAGAAGTATACGAACCAACAATCGGCCACAGGCATGGAAAGAGAGGACTCAAGATGTCACGCAGCCTGGCTACCAGGACGAGGAATGAAGCCATGACCTAGGCCGTCGATCCAAAGGTAAATGAGCACAAAGGAGCACCTGCGCACACTCTGCTAGCAGGGGCGATCCTTCGCACACCGGTTCCATTCCAGATGGCGTTGGTATGAGCGGTGCCACCGGGTTAAACGGGCTTTTGCTCATCGACTTCGCGCCCCCAGCTCGCCCGGCGTCGTTGGTGTCGGAAAAATGCACCTCACTCCGGGCCATGTGGCGGTGCGGGCGTTTCGCTGGCAGGGCGCGGCGGGCACCGCCGTCGCACATTGCCCCGTTTTAAACATGCGGCTAGTCAAGGGCCGGTCCGGGCGCTTTCCAGATCAATTTCGCCTGCCGCGCAGCTGGTCTAGCTGGGACATCCGATCATTGCTAGCGTGGCGGAATGAACCCGTCGAAG
>JALYYI010000297.1 GCA_030946705.1 Actinomycetota bacterium
GGCCAACCCAGTGGCTGGGAATTACCCTTAGACCTCGGTCAGCACCTTGGTGACGTTCGGGTCGACGGAAATGCCGGGGCCAAACGTGGTGCTGACAGTGGCCTTCTGCAGGTAACGGCCCTTGGAAGCGGACGGCTTCAGCCGAAGCACTTCTTCCAGTGCGGTTGCGTAGTTGTCGGCCAGCTTCTTGGCGTCAAAGGAAACCTTACCGATGATGAAATGCAGGTTGGAGTGCTTGTCGACGCGGAAGTCGATCTTGCCACCCTTGATGTCCTCAACGGCCTTGGCGACGTCGTTGGTGACGGTACCGGTCTTCGGGTTCGGCATCAGGTTACGCGGTCCCAGGACCTTTCCGAGCCGGCCAACCTTGCCCATCAGGTCCGGAGTGGCGACGGCTGCGTCGAAGTCCGTCCAACCGGCGGCGATCTTGGCGATCAGGTCATCGGAACCGACGAAGTCGGCGCCGGCGGCCACCGCCGCCTCGGCACGGTCACCGGTTGCGAAGACCAGGACCCGGGCAACCTTACCGGTGCCGTGCGGGAGCAGGACGGTGCCGCGGACCATCTGGTCGGCCTTGCGGGGGTCTACGCCCAGACGGAAGGCGACCTCTACGGTTGCGTCGAACTTGGAAGGGTTGGTGTCCTTGGCGAGGTTGATGGCCTCGAACGGCGCATAGAACTTGTCTGCGTCGATCTTGGCGGCCGCGGCCTCATATGCTTTGCTGCGCTTTGCCATGCTGCTGTTTCTCCTTGTGCAGTTGTGGTCTGCGGACCGCGCTGGGCCCTGCCACTGATGATGGCGGCACCCACCTCTGGTGGGCCACTCGCCGTCGATCTTTAGTTTTGTCTTGGTGGTTCCGGATCTCCACGCGGGGGCTGGCGCCCCTGGTCGATCACCGGAACCGCATGTCGTGAAGGGCTATGCCTCTACGGTGATGCCCATCGAGCGGGCCGTACCGGCGATGATTTTAGCCGCCGCCTCGACATCGTTGGCATTGAGGTCCACGAGCTTCTGCGTCGCGATCTCGTTGACCTGGGCCTTGCTCAGGCGGGCAACTTTGACCGTGTGCGGGGTCGGGGAACCCTTGGCAACGCCGGCTGCCTTCTTGATCAGCTCGGCCGCCGGCGGGGTCTTGGTGATGAAGGTGAAGGAACGGTCCTCGTAAACCGTGATTTCAACCGGGATAACGTTTCCGCGCTGGGATTCCGTGGCAGCATTGTACGCCTTGCAGAATTCCATGATGTTGACACCGTGCTGACCAAGGGCAGGACCGATCGGCGGGGCCGGGTTAGCGGCACCTGCCTGGATCTGCAGCTTGATGAGGCCGGTGACCTTTTTCTTGGGGGCCAATTTTGGGTCCTTCTCTCAATTACTTTCCTGGGGCGACGGAGTGCGCCCCAGGTTTTTGACCATCATGGCGTGATGGTCACCGCTCCAGGCCAGCTAAGCGGGCCGATCCGGGGCGAAATCTGGATACTGCGGGAACAACCTAGATCTTTGAAACCTGGCTGAAGGAGAGCGTCACCGGAGTTTCGCGCTCGAAGATGGAAACCAGGACCACCAGGGTCTGGGACTCGGGCTTGATCTCGGAAATCGTGGCCGGCAAGGTCTCGAACGGACCTTCCTTGACGATCACGGACTCGCCTACCTCGAAGTCGATGACGGTCGCGGCGGCTTCCCGACGGACCGGCTTGCCGGCTTCCGCCTGCTCCTCCTCGAAGATCGGGGCCAGCATGGAGAATACCTCATCCAGCCGCAGCGGAACCGGGTTGTGGGCATTGCCGACAAAGCCGGTGACACCCGGAGTGTGGCGGACGGCGCCCCAGGAGGCATCCGTCAGATCCATCCGAACCAGCACGTAGCCGGGAATGCGCACGCGGTTCACAACCTTGCGCTGCGCGTTCTTGATCTCCACGACCTCTTCCATCGGCACCTGGATCTCGAAGATGAAATCTTCCATGTTCAGGGACTGGATGCGGGTCTCGAGGTTGGTCTTGACGCGGTTCTCGTAGCCGGCGTAGGAGTGGATGACGAACCAGTCACCCTCCTGGCGTCGCAGCTTGGCCTTGAACTCATCGGCCGGGTCGACGGCGGCCGCAGCAGCAGCGGCGGCCAGCAGATCGCCGTCGTCCTCCACGCTCACGTCCTCCGCGGCTTCGGTGGTCACGTCCTCCGCAGCGTCTTCGGCGGTGACGTCCTCCGCCGCCTCGGTGCCGTCGGCTGAATTGTCCGCGTCGCCGTCGTTCTCCGGGGCGTCCACCGCAGCGTCTCCGGTTTCGGGCGCAGCAGCATCCGAGCCGCCGGCAGCGTTCGCCGCTGCGGGGCTCTCGTCCAGCTCAGTCTCAGTTACTTCGAGCTCCTGGTCTGACACTTATTTCCTGCTTTCCATATCCGAACTTAAATGCCTGTGGACATTTAAAGGCTTGAACCGACCCGTCGGCAAAAAAACTTATCGGAGCCGGCGCAATTGAGCGTGTTACTGCCCCGCGGGGCCGCTTCCGCCAAAGATCCACAACACGGCCTTACCAAAGGCAAGATCAAAGCCAGTCACGATGGCCATCATGATTGCCACGAACACCAGCACGACCAGAGTCATGTTGATCAGCTCTTTGCGGGTCGGCGTAACGACCTTGCGCAGCTCTCCAATGACCTGTCGGACGAAGAGTGCGATGCGAGCGAAAAACCCGGGCTTGCTGGGCTTGGCGTTCTTCCTGGCAGGGCGTCCCTTGGAGCTGCTGGCAGCTGTTTCGGTCACCAAAGCCTCACTCATCTGTGTCAGTCGCGAAATTGGTCTGTCGCGAAATTGTCTGTTGGATTGCTGCCGACCGGATCCGCCGGAATGGTTCCGAGGTGTCCGGAACCATTCCGCAACGGCCTGCGTTGCTGGTTATTCGCTGCGCCGCCGCGGGCCGGACCAAACCAACAGGTCCGTTCCGGCCGCGACAGCCATGCGCAGGGCAGACAGGACTCGAACCTGCAACCTGCGGTTTTGGAGACCGCTGCGCTACCAATTGCGCCACTACCCTTTGTATCCGGCCGTCCCTCGCTATGGCCTCCCGCTCCTGCACTTCCGGAACTCCCTGCGGGAACCCCTCGAAGGCGCGGACCATCATGGCGATTTCAACACCGATGAACCAGTCTACGCAATCTGCTGCGCCACGTCGAACCGGCACTACGACCGGGCCGGGATAAGCCCTAAAGTGGAGATTGACGAGGCCCCATCCAGCCTGAACCCCTTTCAGAAAGAATCCTCATGTCTGCCGAACTTAGCGCTGTTCCCGCCGTCCCCGCCACCCGCCGCGTCTCCGCACGTATTGCGGCGATTGCCGAGTCCGCAACGCTCGCGGTGGATGCCAAGGCCAAGGCGCTGAAGGCGGCCGGCCGCCCGGTGATCGGCTTTGGGGCGGGCGAGCCGGACTTTCCGACCCCGGACTACATTGTTGAGGCCGCCATCGAGGCCGCGCGGCAGCCCCGCAACCACCGCTATTCCCCCGCCGCCGGACTGCCCGAGCTTAAGGCCGCCATCGCCGCCAAAACGCTGCGGGATTCCGGCTATGCGGTGGACTCGTCCCAGGTGGTGGTGACCAACGGCGGCAAGCAGGCGGTCTACGAATCTTTCGCCACTTTGCTGGATCCAGGCGACGAGGTGCTGATGCCGACGCCGTTCTGGACCACCTATCCCGAAGCCATCCGGCTCGCCGGCGGCGTCCCGGTGGAGGTTTTCGCCGGTCCGGAGCAGGGCTATCTGGTCACCATCGAACAGCTCGAAGCCGCCCTGACGCCGCGGACCAAGATCCTGCTGTTCGTCTCCCCGTCCAACCCCACCGGCGCGGTCTACTCCCCCGAGCAGACCCGCGAAATCGGCCAGTGGGCCGCGTCGAAGGGGCTGTGGGTGGTCACCGATGAGATCTACGAGCACCTGACCTACGACGGCGTCCCCTTCACCTCGATTGCCACCGCCGCCCCCGAGCTGGGCGACAAGGTTGTCATCCTGAACGGCGTGGCCAAGACCTATGCCATGACCGGCTGGCGGGTGGGATGGATGATCGGTCCGGCGGACGTCGTGAAGGCCGCGACCAACATGCAGTCCCACGCCACGTCGAACGTGGCGAACGTTACCCAGATGGCCGCGCTGGCGGCCGTTTCCGGTCCGCTGACGGCGGTCCAGGAGATGAAGGTCGCTTTCGACCGCCGCCGGCGGGCAATCGTTGCCGGGCTGAACGGGATCGACGGCGTTGACTGCCCCACTCCGCACGGCGCGTTCTACGCCTACGCGGACGTCCGCGGACTGCTGGGACGCGAATTGGGCGGCATCCGGCCGGCCACCTCGGCGGAGCTGGCCTCGCTGATCCTTGACAAGGTGGAGGTCGCGGTTGTCCCGGGCGAGGCTTTCGGGCCGAGCGGGTTTCTCCGGCTCTCCTACGCCTTGGGCGATGCGGACCTGGCCGAGGGCGTGCGCCGGCTGCAGTCGTTCCTCGGCGCCCGCTAAGGTAGCCGCGGCGCGCCGGATTTTCATGCCGCAACGGATCGACGGCGGCAGGGTGTCCTGAACCGTAACGTGGGGTCCCTTTGGCAACTCCAGCCACACGGTGTGTTGCCGACTGTAAATTCGGTCAGCCAATTGGTTCAGGCAAGGCGTTGCAGCATGAGCCGGACCTGCTTCAGCACGCTCTCCGGGCTCCGCATCACCATTTTTGCCGGGAACCTGAGGACCCACACCAATTGCAGGGTCAGTCCGTTCCAGCGTCGACGGTCCTCGACGAAGTCGCGCTCACCGGAGTGGAAGTCCCGGCCGTCGAGCTCAACCACCACCTTTCCCTCCACCCACAGATCGACTTTGCCAACGCCGTCGAACCTCCGCTGGCCCTCCACCGCCAGCCCGGCCGACCTGAAAGTCTCACGGGCGATGGTTTCCACCAGCGACTGCGAGTTCGGGTCAATCCGGCGCAGGATGCCGCGGGCCCGGATACTGCCCTTGCCCTGTGCCGCAGCGTCCAGCGCCGCCACGGTGGTGAGCCCCTTCACGACGGCCGACTCCGCCACAACCAGGGCTTCGAGCTCCGGCAGGCACTGCATCACCTGGCGCACGCAGTCAACCTCCGGCGAGAGTCCATGCCCCGGGACCGCCACGCGGTGGGCTACATAGTTCCCGGCTGGGACGGCCCGGGCACAAAGGATATGCGGGACGCGGGGTTCTTTCCAGACCCACAGGCCATGAACGACGGCGGCGCTGACGCAACCAAGCGCGCCTGATCGGAGCGCTGCCATCACCGTGGGCCAAGCAGCTTCCGGGAGGAAGTATGTTCCGCGGCCAAGCGCGCGGACGGCGCCGGCGGCCACCGCCTTATCGAGGGCGTAGCGGGTGACACCGAGGGCCCTCAGTTTCTTCCATCTGGCTGCGCCGCGCTCGGCAGCGAGCGCATTTACGGGATCCATGCCCCATGATCACGCCCGTGATGCGGAGATCCGCGGCCGGTCAGGCCGGATGTGGACAATATCTGGGCCGGAGCGAACTGTGGAGGAGATTTTCATTCCGGAACGGATGGCCCGGACCCGGGGAGCCAACAGTTGCCCATCGCCCCCAGACGCATCAGCAGTACCGGCATCCGTTGGGGAGTGTAAAAGCCGCCAGTGAGCACCGGGCGGCCGTCGGTTAACTTCGGGCAGCCGTGAACGGCCGCTAGAGCAGGCGCCGGTCGGCGGCCCATCGGGTGAGTTCATGGCGGGAGGAGAGCTGGAGCTTACGCAGCACGGCAGAGACATGGGTTTCCACCGTTTTGATCGAGATGAACAGCCCCTTGGCCACCTCCTTGTAGCTGTAACCGCGGGCGATCAGCCGCATCACTTCAAGCTCCCGGGCACTGAGGCGGTCCAGCTCGTCATCGACGGCGACCTCGGCCGTTCCGAACGCATCCAGCACAAACCCGGCCAAGCGGGGCGAAAAGACCGCGTCCCCGCCCGCCACGCGGCAGACGGCGTCGGAAATTTCCGCTCCGGAAATGGTTTTGGTCACGTATCCCCGCGCCCCCGCCCGGATCACGGACACCACGTCCTCGGCCGCATCGGAAACGCTGAGGGCCAGGAACCGGGTGCTGCCCAGCAGCGCCGAGCAGCCCGCGATGACGTCCCGTCCCCCGCCTCCCCGACCACCGGGCAGGTGCACGTCCAGCAGCACCACGTCCGGCACGGTAGCCGTGATGGCGGCAATGGCTTCCTCAACGGTGGCACCCTCTCCGACCACTTCGATGCGGTGGTCCAGGTCGGCCTTGAGCCCGGACCGGAAGATGGCGTGGTCATCCACCACCACAATGCGCACCCGCTGCACCGGCTCAATCATGTCCATCACACCGTCGCTCATCCCTGTCCTTCATCCCTGTCCTTCACGCCTGCCGGCCGGCCGTTTCACTTTCCCTCCTCCGCCCCGGTACTTCGTGCTGGCTCCGTCCTGTCACCGACCGCTTTCTCCACCGGAAGGCTCAACCGCACCTCCGTGCCGTCCGCGTCGCTGAGAATGACTGCGGTCCCTCCGTGGCGTTGCATGCGGCCGATGACGGATGCCCGCACTCCCAACCGGTCCGAAGGGATGACGGCCAGGTCAAAGCCCGGGCCCCGGTCCTTGATGAAGATGTCCGCTTTGTCCGCCGTCGCCTCAAGGTAGACGGATACCGCCGTTCCGGCGTGGCGGACCGCGTTGAGCATGGCCTCCCGGGAAGCTTGGACCAGCGCCTCGACGCGCTCCGTCATCAGGGCATCCCCGACGGCAACCACGTCCACCGGGTATCCGTAGGTGTCCTCAAGCTCGGCCGCAATTCCCTTGATGGTGGCCACCAGGTTGTCCGGGTTGCGGGTCGCGTCCTGGTAGATCCACTCCCGGAGCTCCCGTTCCTGCGCCCTCGCCAGTCGCAGCACATCGGATGGGGAACCTGCACGCTTCTGGATGAGCGCCAGGGTCTGCAGCACCGAGTCATGCAGGTGGGCGGCGATTTCAGCCCGTTCGGTTTCGCGGATGCGTCCGGCGCGCTCCGCCTGCAGGTCCCGCCAGAATTTCAGCCCCCATGGTGCGAGCACCAGTGCGACGCCCGCAAGAACCGCCAGCGATGCCAGGATCGAGGGCCAGATCAGATCCCAGGAGCCTCCACCGGCGACGACGATCAGCACCCCGGCGACAACGAGGACCAGTCCGGCGACCAGGCGCAGGACGCCGAACGGTTTGTCCGCCCTGGCCACGTTCATCAGCCCCGCCCGCCGGGTTTCGTCCAGCTGCATCCAGGCGAGGACGGCACCGGCAGCGATGACGCCCAGCGGAATGAGGGTTCCGAGAGGGAGATTGACGCCTGATTGCTGGGCCAGCAGGAGGGCCGCTGCAATCACCAGGCCGGTGCCGAGCAGAATCTGCCGGGCGCCGACCGCGGCCCTGCGGCGTGCGCCGCGCAGTGAACCGGAAGCGCCTTTGTCAGCGGGATCGCCCGGACCGGGCAAGGGCTGGAACGGCGGCTGCCAGCTTGCCCCGTCCGGGCCGGTGAGCCCACGCTCCGAGGGCCGCCGCGATGAGGAAGCGCCCCGGTCCGGCATGCCCCGCCCCGGCCCGTCCTGGGGCGGACCGCCGTCGCCGGAGCGGCCCGGGCGGGCTGTGGCCTCCCCCGCTACCGGAACCAGGATCCACAGCCAGGCGTAAAAGACCAGCCCGGCGCCGAAAAAGAAACTTGCTCCCACCATGACCGCCCGGACCAGGCCTACACTGACGTTCAGATGCTCCGCCAGGCCGGCGCAGACACCGGCAATGATGCGGTCGGGCGAGCGGGTCAGCGGGGGTGCCATATGTCAATCCAAGCACGGAATAGCGGTCCCCGAACGGTCCCCGGGGTCGGTTCAGGGTAGTTTCAGGGTAACCCCCTATGTCCGTGCGGAACGGCGGCGGGCAGGATCGAGGCATGACCACTAATCATGACCCTGAGGAACCCCAAATCCCCGGACCGGGACAGCCCGACGACGGGACTCCGGCATCCGGCGCGGTCCCCGGGGCACAGTCCGGCGGGCATCCGGCTGGCGGCCATCCGGCGTCGGGCCCGGACACCGGTCCACAACCGGGGCCCTATCCCGGACCCTATCCGGGGCCCCATGCCGGACATTTTGCCGGACATTTTGGCGGCCCGGATGCCGGACCATACGCCAGCGGAACCCCGGTCCCGCCGCCGGACCGTCCCGGAACCGGATTCTTCGACTGGATCCGAAACCTGGGGATTCGAAGGGGTCGGGCCCGGTGGATCGGCGGGGTGGCCAGCGGGATCGCCGAGAGACTCGGTATCGATCCCGTCCTTGTGCGTGGTTTGGTGGTAGTGCTGGCACTGTTCTTTGGCGTCGGCGTTCTGGCCTACGGTGTTGCTTGGGCGCTGCTGCCCGAACCGGACGGCCGCATCCATGTGGAGGAGGTCGGCCGCGGGCACTGGAGCAGCGGTATGACAGGCGCCGCCATCTTCACTCTGCTGGGTCTGGCAGGACCTGGTCGAGGACTGGTCTTCCGGGCCGGCGACGGCTGGTTCCCATGGCCGATCTTCTGGGTTGCCGCCGTCGTTGCCGTGGTCATTTGGGCGCTGAATCGCGACAAGAGCCGGCGTCCGGGAAACCGCGAGCGTCGGCAGGACACGGGGGATGAGTGGGCCGCTGGCCCGCAGCCTTACCGGCCGGCCCCATCCGGTCCGGGAGGCGCTTCCCCCGGAACGCCGCAGAATTTGCCGGCAGGTCCGCTTGCCCCCAACGCCGGGTATGCCCCCAACGCCGACTACGGCCGCACCCTCACGCGGCGCAGTAACCATCCCGGTGCGGCCGCCGTCGCGGTTTCCACCGGCGTGGCGATCCTGGTGGCAGCCGGCGTGCTGCTGCTGAACACCGCGGGCATGTTTTCCCTCGGCGGCCACGCGGCGGCGACGGCGTGGGCGGCCGGTGCCGTCACGCTGGGCATCGGCATTGTGGTGGCGGGCCTGCGCGGCCGCACCTCCGGCGGGATGGGATTCTTCGCCGTCGTTGCCCTCCTGGTGGCCGGCACGCTGAGCCTTGTTCCCAACAGCAGCTCGTGGGCGCTGGCACGGAACGAAACATGGTCGCCGGCCGGCATCAGCGCCGCCCAGGACGGCTTTTCCATCGCCATGGGCCGCGGCGACATCAACCTGACTTCTCTGGCAGGCTCCGCCCCCCTGGCCCAGGACGTCGTCGTACCCGTCAGTCTCGCCGCGGCCCAGGTGGGCGTCACGCTGCCCGCCAATATCCCGGTGACCATCCAAAGCCAGCTGGCGGCGGCACAGATCAGCGTGGATGGGCAGAACACCTCGGCCGCGGCGGTGGGGAACTCCACCCTGTCCCTGAATCAGACCGCGCCGGGCCACCGCATCGTCCTGGCGCTGCGCGGGGCGGCCGGGCATGTCACCATCACAGTTAACGGAAGCGGGAACACGAAATGAGCAACAATCCGACTGAGAAGATCTTCGGTGAGGATCCCCGGCGGCCCAGCGGCGGCCGGAACCCGGATGCCGCCGCAGAAGAATCCCGGCCCGTCCGGATCGGAACGGTGGTCTGGGGACTGATCGTGGCGGTCCTGGGTGCACTGATCATCATCGCCCGCCAGGCCCCGATCCAGTTGGACCCTGCCCAGGTGGCGATCTGGCTGCTGCTCGGGGCCGGCTTCGCCATGGTCATCGGCGGCATCGCCAGCGCCGCAACCCGACGGAAGTAAGGAAGACTGGAACCATGGACACCTTATTTGAGCGCATCCGCAGGATCCCGCTGCGGCGCGGACCGGACAAATGGCTGGGCGGCGTCTGCGGCGGGCTGGCCGACATCCTCCATCTGGACGTCGCCTGGGTCCGGATAGGCTTCCTGCTCTTCGGTCTGCTGCCGGGCCCCGCACTGGGCGTCTACCTGCTGCTGTGGTTGCTGGTCCCGGCTCAGGACGGCAGCATCGCCCTGCAGGATATGCTCCGCCGCCGGTAGGCCGCCGCGTTGCCCAGGTCACATCACCGTCTACAATCTCTAGGAGAGCTCAACGGAGTGCTCGGCCCCCTGACCACTCCTCCCCAAAGGACCGAGCTAGATGAAAATTGGTATTCTGACCAGCGGCGGCGACTGCCCCGGGCTGAACGCGGTAATCCGCGGCGCCGTACTCAAGGGCATCAAGGTGCACGGCCAGGAGTTCGTCGGCTTCCGAGACGGCTGGCGCGGCGTCGTCGAGGGCGACATAATGGACCTCCCCCGGCAGAGCGTCCGCGGTATCTCCAAGCAGGGCGGCACCATCCTTGGCACTTCCAGGACCAATCCCTTCGACGGCGCCGGCGGACCGGACGTTATCAAGGCCCATCTGGAGCGCTTGGGCATCGAGGCGATTATCGCCATCGGCGGCGAGGGAACGCTGGCCGCGGCCAAGCGCCTGACCGACGCCGGGCTGAAGATCGTCGGCGTCCCCAAGACAGTCGACAATGACCTTGACGCCACCGACTACACCTTCGGCTTCGACACCGCCGTCCAGATCGCCACCGAGGCAATCGACCGGCTGCGCACCACCGGCGAGTCACACCACCGTTGCATGATTGCGGAGGTGATGGGCCGCAACGTCGGCTGGATCGCCCTGCACGCCGGCATGGCCTCGGGCGCGCACGCCATCCTGATCCCGGAGCAGCCGGTCAGCATCGAGCAGATCACCACCTGGGTGGAGGAGGCGCACGAGCGCGGCCGCGCACCTCTGGTGGTGGTGGCCGAAGGCTTCGTCCTCTCACACATGGAGTCCCCGCATTCAATCCGCGGCTTGGACACCTTTGGCCGCCCGCGGCTTGGCGGCATCGCGGACCAGCTGGCGCCGGAAATCGAGGCCCGCACGGGCATCGAAACGCGCGCCACCATCCTGGGCCACATCCAGCGCGGCGGCGTGCCCTCCGCGTTCGACCGGGTGCTGGCCACCCGGCTGGGCATGGCCGCCATCGACTCGGTGGTGGATCGCAGGTGGGGCACCATGGTGTCCCTCTCGGGCACCGAAATCGACCACGTCGGGTTTGAGGCGGCGCTGGGCAACCTCAAAACCGTCCCGCAGCACCGCTACGATGAAGCCGCCATCCTCTTCGGCTGACGGGCAACGGGGCGCGGCGGTAGCGTAGCCGTATGAGGTTGGAGGACGGCAGTACCGCCATATGCCTGCTCGCGTGGGAACGCCGGCTGGGCTTCCCGGACGGGACGCTGACGGCGGCGCGGGAACGGCAGGTGCGGCGCGACGACGGCGTAGCGGCCCTGCAGTTCGTGCGCCTTTGGGGCCGCAGCGCCTTGGTCGGGCCCGGCTGGGCCGCGGACCGGACGGAGGGCCTCTCCGACGACGAGCTGGCCGACCACTCCACCATGCTCGGGCTCACCAGGGCGCACGGCGGGCACGGTCTGGGCACGGCGTCGCTGTATTTTGCCGATGACCTGCCGCTGCACCAGCCCGCGGCACGGGTGACCGTTTCGCGGGGGATCGCGGAGCTGGCCGCACTCGAGTCGCTTTGTCCGCCGGATGACGTCAACGAGGTCGGCCTGGCGAAGCTGGAGCACCGCTTCACGGTCATGCACGACGGCGGCCCGGTCGCCTGTGGCGCCTACACGGAATGGCAGGGCATCCTGGCCCATCTGGGCGTGCTGGTGGCTCCGGCCTGCCGCGGCCAGGGGTTGGGGAAGCTGGCGGCCTCGATCGCCGCCCACGAGGCACTGGCCGCCGGCCTGACCCTGCAGTGGCGTGCGGACGTCGGCAACTTCGCCGCCAACTCGCTGGCCCGCTCCCTGGGCTTCAGCTGGGCCGGGACGCAGACCGCGGTGCTGCTGGGCTGAGGCCCGCTTAATTTTCATTGGGGAACAGACAGGCACTATTCCGGGTGCGCAGAGAGCCTCCCGCACCCCAGAGGAAACAACAGCACCAGCGTCCGTTGTGTAGTGCAAAACCCCGGCGCTATTCCGCGCCGCGGACCGGGGCCGGTGCCTCTTTCGCGGCGCCGGCCGGCCGGCCCCAGCCGGAGACCGGCATCGGTTTGGCGAAGAACAGCGCCACCGCCGCACCCAGCACAATGACGGCCGCGGGGAGCACGACCGACTGGCCCATCGCCGTCGAGAATCCCGCATGCAGGAACTCCGGCAGCGAGCCGCCGAACTCCAGCGACTTCGTCTGGCCGGTGGCACCCGGGATCTTGGGCAGGTCCTCGGCCAGGCGCCCCTGCATCAGGGCCGCGATGGCCGCGGAGCCCAGCACCGCGCCCACCTGCCGCGTGGTGTTGTAGATACCAGCGCCGGCGCCGGCCTGCCGTGGAGCCAGGTTGCGTGTGGCCGTGGTCGAAAGCGGGGCCCAGATGCCCGCGTTCGCGAAGCCCAACAGTGCACTCGGCAGCAGGAAAAGCCAGATGGGCGTGTCCGGGGCCATCAGCGCGGAGTTCCAGAACAGCGCCACGGCCATCACCGCCAGCGCTCCGGAGCAGATGTACTTCGGGTCGATCCGGTCGATGAGCTTGCCGACCGCCGGCGCCAGCGCACCGGAAATCAGCGCCATCGGGACCATCATCAGGGCGGACTGGGTGGGCGTCATGCCGCGCACCACCTGGTAATAGAAGATCAGCGGCAGGCTCATCGCGGTTATGCTGAAGCCCACCGTGGTAATCCCGATGTTCGCCAGCGAGAAGTTGCGGTCCTTGAAAAGGGACAGCGGAATCAGCGGCTCGCCCTTGTTGACGGCCTGCCACACCACGAAGAGCACCAGCACCACAATGCCGCCGATGATCAGGCCCCAGACCGTCAGCGGGCCGGTGATGGTTCCCCAGTTGTAGGTATTGCCTTCCTGGATGCCGAAGACCAGCAGGAACATGCCCACCGCGCTCAGCAGCACTCCGGGAATATCGAACCTATGCGGGTGCGTGCTCAGGCTCGGAACCAGGCGCCAGGCCAGGATGAACGCGACGACGCCGATCGGGATATTGATGAAGAATATCCATTCCCAGCCCAGCGTGTCCACCAACACCCCGCCCAGGATAGGTCCCACCAGGGTGGCCACCCCGGCCGTGGCGCCCCAGAGCCCCATGGCCTGCCCGCGCCGGTCCGGCGGGAAGATCCGGGTGATCACTGCCATTGTCTGCGGCGTCATCAGTGCGGCACCAAGCCCCTGCACGGCGCGCGCCGTGATAAGCATCTGCACGTCACCGGACAGCCCGCACCACAGCGATGACAGGGTGAAGATCACCAGGCCGATCAGGTACAGGTTTTTGGGCCCGAACCTGTCGCCCAGCCGGCCGGTGATCAGCAGCGGCACCGCATAGGCCAGCAGGTAGGCGCTGGTCACCCAAATGACCGAGTTGATGTCGGTATGGAGGCCTTCCATGATTCGGGGGTTGGCCACGGAGACGATGGTGGTGTCTATCAGGATCATAAAGAAGCCGATCACCAGCGACCACAGCGCCGGCCAGGGCCTTGAAACGTTTTCCACTGTTCTCCTTGCGGAACGGGCTACCAGCCGAGGTGGCCGGTGCGGATGTCTTCTTGAAAGCTGCGGATCCAGCCGATTTCGGCCCGGAGCATGCTCTGCTGGTATTCGACGTCGATCCAGTACTTCCGCTCGACGCCCTTGCCGGTGACGGCCGCCGCGGCGCGCTCCAGCCCCTTAAGCTGATCGTCCAGAACGGCGAGCCTGCGGTCAAGGAGTCCGACGACGACGTCCCCCGGCAGGTTGTGCGCCTCGGCGATCGCCAGCGGGAAGCTGGGGTATTCGTGCACCGGCGTTGCGAGCAGCTCCCGCAGGCGCCCGGCCAGCGCCTGGCGTCCTGCCGCCGATATTTCATAGGTGGTGCGCTCCGGCCGGTTGCCTTCCTTTTCGGTCCCGGCCGCCGCCACCAGGCCCTGACCTTCGAGCCTGCCGACGGCGTGATACAGGGTGCCGGGGCGGACCTTCAGCAGCCGGTCCTCGGAACGCGCCATCAGCAGCTGGTACATCTCGTACGGGTGCATTGGCCGCTCGGCCAGCAGGGCCAGCGAGGCGACGCCGAGCGCGGTGAGGGGGGCAGCTCGGAGCATTTCGGTCTCCTGGCGGTGCTATTCCGTGGGAACTATTCCTTGACGATTATTCCACATTGAATATACCCCGTTGCTGCCGCTCGACTACCGCGGGGCGCGCAGGAATCCCGACCGCCGTCCCACCACCTGGCCCGCATCGGGGGCCACAATGACTTCCTGCGCGGCGGCGTACTTCTCCCCCGCGTCATCGACCGTCAGCACCGCCTGGGCGTCGACGCTGCGCTTGATGACGGCGAGCGCAACTGGGCCCATCTCGTAGTGCTGGGCGACGGACGTCACCGTGCCCACCTGCCGTTCGCCGGAAAAAACGGCGCTGCCGGCCGCCGGCAGGGTGTGCTGCGATCCGTCCAGCTGCAGGAAGACCAGGCG
>JALYYI010000034.1 GCA_030946705.1 Actinomycetota bacterium
CGCCGCGGAAGAACGCCTCGAGTTCCTGCATGATCTTGCCGTTGCCGCGGACCGGTCCGTCCAGGCGCTGCAGGTTGCAGTTGATGACGAAGTTCAGGTTATCGAGCTTTTCGTTGGCGGCGAGCTGGAGCAGCCCCCGCGACTCGGGCTCGTCCATTTCGCCGTCGCCCAGGAACGCCCAGACCTGCTGGTCGGCGGTGTCCTTGATCCCGCGGTTGTGCAGGTAGCGGTTGGACTGCGCCTGGTAGATCGCGTTCATCGGCCCGATGCCCATCGAGACGGTGGGGAATTCCCAGAACTGCGGCATCAGCCGCGGGTGCGGGTAGGAGGAGAGGGCGTGGCCTTCCTTGGATTTTTCCTGCCGGAAGCCGTCCAGGTCCTGCTCGGAGAGCCGGCCCTCCATGAAAGCGCGGGCGTACATGCCGGGGGAGGCGTGGCCCTGGAAGAAGATCTGGTCCCCGCCGCCGGGGTGGTCCTTGCCGCGGAAGAAGTGGTTGAAGCCGACCTCGTACAGGGTCGCGGCCCCGGCATAGGTGGAGATGTGCCCGCCCACGCCGATGTCCGGGCGCTGCGCGCGGTGCACCATGACCGCGGCGTTCCAGCGCAGCCAGGCCCGGTATTTACGTTCGATCTCCTCATCGCCGGGGAAATCGGGTTCCTGGTCCGCCGGGATGGTGTTGATGTAATCCGTGGTGGTCACCATCGGCACGCCGACGCTCTGCGCGCCGGCCCGCTGCAGCAGGCTGCGCATAATGAATTGGGCGCGCTCAGTGCCTTGGTCCGCTATGAGCGCATCGAGAGAATCGATCCACTCCGAGGTTTCGTCCGGGTCCCGGTCCGGGGCCTGGCTGGTCAATCCTGTAAGGATGTGCTGGGTGTCTTCTCCTACGAACACGTCCGACCTTTCATTAATGGCAGTCTGTGCTGCTACGGCTCTTTGTTGCCGTGCAATCGGTGCCGGACCCGCCCAAGCATCGTCGCCCGGCCGGCTGGGGATGCCCCGCCTGGTGTGAGGTGATTAGACTGGAAATCCAGTCTAGGATAATTTCATGATGTGAAAAAGTAATTTCATTCAGTAGTACCAGTGAACTGGCTCACCGGTCTGCTGTCAATTGCGGACCATAATTTCCCGTAACGCCATGGTGCGGCGGGAGGAGTGGAGATAGCGGTGTCCCGCAACGAAACAGCATTCCCAGAGAAAGCGGCATTCCCAGAGAAAGCAGCATCCCCGGAAGAGACAGCCCGGGGGAAGGTTGCCATCGTCACCGGTGCGGGATCAGGGATCGGGCGCGCCGTGACCCGTGCCCTTCTGCAGGCGGGGTTCCGGGTGGCGCTGGCCGGCCGGCGCGCAGCGGAACTGGAAGAGACCGCCGATGGCCATCCCGAGGCGCTGGTGGTGCCCACCGACGTGACCCAGGCCGACGCCGTCGAGCATCTGTTTGCGCAAACCCTCCGCCGCTGGGGAAGGGTCGATGTGCTCTTTAACAATGCGGGGATCTTCGGGCCGTCCGGAGCGGTGGATGAGATCACTCTGGCGGACTGGAATGAGACGCTGGCCGTGAACCTGACCGGTTCCATGCTTTGCGCCGCCGCGGCGGTACGGGCCATGAAGGCGCAGTCCCCGCGGGGCGGCCGGATCATCAACAACGGATCAGTCTCCGCGCACTCGCCCCGTCCGCTTGCCGTCGCGTACACGACCACGAAACACGCGCTGAGCGGACTGACCAAGTCGATCGAACTGGACGGGCGTGGCTTTGGCATCAGCTGCGGCCAGATCGACATCGGCAACACCGCCACGGAGCTGATGACCGAAATCGGCGTGGGCAGCGGCGCCCTGCAGGCGGACGGCAGCCGCCGGCAGGAGCCGACCTTCCCGGTGGCAGAAGCCGCCCGGGTGGTTCTGCTCATGGCACAGTTGCCGCCCTCAGCCAATGTTGGATCGCTGGTGCTGACCGCGGCGGGCATGCCTTTCATCGGACGCGGCTGACCCGTCGGAGAACGGGCAGGCCAGCCGCCCCGGGCGGACGGATGACCTACCCATTCGGTCCAGCCGTTACCGCTGCGCGGCGGCGCTAGTGTGCGTCTCCCGGCGCCACCGGAATCTCCTTGCCATCGGCGTCGAGCAGTCTGCCATTCTCGCAGTGGTCGCCATGCTCCAGACAGTCGAGCACCGCCGGTGAAACCTGGCGGTCCGTAGCGGCGGCGAACACCGAGGGGTTCTCCGGGTTTCCGGCCTTGAAGTGGTTGAATACCAGGTTCAGGACGATGGCCATCACCGCGGCGGAACTGATGCCGGAGTCGAAGATGGTGCCAAACCATGCGGGGAAGTGGCTGTAGAACGTCGGCTGCACGATCGGGATCACGCCGAAGCCAATGGACGTGGCCACGATGATCAGGTTCATGTTGTTCTTGTAGTTGACCGTGGACAGGGTGCGGATACCGCTGGCAGCCACCGTACCGAACAGGACGATGCCCGCTCCGCCCAGGACCGCCGTCGGAACCGCTGCGACGACCCGGCCCAGAACGGGCAGCAGGCCCAGCAGCACCAGGATGATGCCGCTGGCGGTCACCGCGAAACGGCTCTTGATGCCCGTGATGGCTACCAGACCGACGTTCTGGGCGAACGCCGTCTGCGGGAACGAGCCGAAGACCGGCGCAACCGCGCTGGAAATCATATCAGCCCGCAGACCGTTGCCGAGGCGGCGGGAATCCACCTTGGTGCCGATGATCTCCGACACGGCGAGGATGTCCGCGGAGGTTTCCACCAGCGTCACCAGGATCACAATAATCATCGAAATGATTCCCGCGATCTGGAACGTCGGCATGCCGAAGTGGAAGGGTGACGGGAACGCAAACATCGGTCCCGTGCCAACCTTCGAGAAGTCGGCCTTGCCGATGAGGACGGCGACGATCGTGCCGATGATCATGGCCAGCAGGATGGACAGGCGGGAGATGGTGCCGCTGCCGACCTTGCTGAGCAGCAGGACAGTGACCAGCGTCAGGCCGGCCAGGGCGATGTTCGAGACGCTGCCGAAGTCAGGCGCCTTGCTGTTGCCGCCCATGGCCCAGCCGGCTGCCGTCGGCATGAGCGTCAGCCCGATGGTGGTGATCACCACGCCGGTGACCACCGGCGGGAAGAACTTGATGATCCGGGAAAAGACGGGAGTGATCAGCAGACCGATCAGCGAGGCGACGATCACCGCGCCGAAGATCGACTGGATCCCGCCGCCGCCATTGAGGATGGCCAGCATCGTAGCGACGCCGGCGAAGGACGTTCCTTGGACCAGCGGCAGTTGGGAGCCGAAGAACGGCACTCCCAAGGTCTGCAGCAGGGTCGCGAGGCCGCCCATGAAGAGGCAGGCGGCGATCAGCAGTCCGACGTCGGACGAGGGCAGACCGGCTGCCTGACCGATGATCAGGGGGACGGCAATGATGCCGCCGTACATGGTCAGTACGTGCTGGAACCCGTAGGCAAGAGCTCTGCCCGGGGGCAGTTTCGTATCTTCCGGCCGCTGCGCTACCACGGTGCCTGCGGCGCTGGTTCGTTTGGACATTGGTATCCTTCTTG
The DNA here is from genome assembly GCA_030946705.1 of Actinomycetota bacterium. Classification (GTDB taxonomy): domain Bacteria; phylum Actinomycetota; class Actinomycetes; order Actinomycetales; family Micrococcaceae; genus Arthrobacter_M. Next base: position 3,569 of record JALYYI010000034.1, read on the forward strand.
AGTGCCAAGGTGATTGGTGGGCGGGGGTTGCAGCCCCCCCCCACCCGGGGGTTTGTTTAGCAGAACCCGGCAATGCCTTCCCAGGCCCGGCCTGCGTCGGACGCATCTTCGCGCACCACGGTCGCCTCGATCAGACCGTACGGACGGTCCGCGGCGAAGAACACCTCGTTGGGGTTGTCCAGCCCGAAGGGAGAGAGGTCAACGAGGAAATGGTGCTTGTTCGGCATGGAGAACTTGATTTCGTCGATCTCGGGGTGAGCCTGAAGAACCTTCTTGCCCATGTCGAAAAGGGTCTGCTGCAGGGCATTGGAGTAGGTCTCCGTGAAGCCCTCCAGCAACAGGGCCTGAACGTCGTCGTACGCTTTGTTGAAGTCGACGTCCGTGGTGTTGTAGCGCCAGCGGGCCGCGACGTCCGTCGCCAGGATCCGGTCGGTGGTCTCCTGCAGCGTCGTGTATTGATCCTTCGGGTAGCCGACAAAGCCGGACGCGGTGGACTTGAGGACCGTCAGGTCCCGCAGCCCGCCAATGACGTAGGTCTTGTCCCCGTCCATGGTCACGACGGCGGTGCGGATCTCGCGGCCGTTGCGGACAAAGGAGTGGTCATGCGGGGCTCCATGCGCCTGAATGCGGTCCCAGCTGTAGGACTCCGCTTCCCAGCGGCCGCCGTCAACCCAGTCGAAGCTGGATGTGAAGTGCCGGCCCAGGCGGAGCACGAACTCCTCCGGCGAGCCGACCCCCTGCCGGGCCAGGGCATAGACGGTGTTCTTCTGCGTGTCCGTCGGGACCACGTGGGCGTTGTCGCCGGCCAGGTGGGCGGCCGCGAAATCGCCGCGCAGCTGGGAGGTGACGTTCAGGTCCTCGATCTCGTGCCGGTCCGTGTCACGGGTGATCTTCACCAGCCGGACCTCAGCCTTGCCGTACTGGTTGGCGCCGAGGATGATTTTGCTGTTGTCGGTCATGATTAGCTTCCTCTGTAAGTTGAAAAGGCGAATGGACTGATCAGCAGGGGCACGTGGTAGTGCTCCGCGATCTCCGTGACGGAAAATGTCAGCGAAACCTCCGGGAAGAAGGTGTCCGTAGCGATGCCGGCGAAGTAGGCCCCGGTAGCGAAAGTCAGCCGGTACGTTCCGGCTGCCAGCTGTTCGGGGCCAAGGTCTTTCACCCGCCCGTCGGCATCTGTGGTGCCCGTGGCAATCTGGAGCCAAGTCCCGCCATCGCGGGCATGAAGCTCGACGGCGACGCCTGCGGCCGGTTTCCCGGCTGCGGTATCCAGAATGTGGGTGGTCACATGGGAGATGGTCATGGTGTAACGGCTCCTTCAAGTCGCAGAATGGCTATCTCGCGTAGTTGCTGGGCAACTATCGGCGCTTCTTCCCTGGGGGAGTGCGCCAGGCGTTCGGTCAGCGCGTCCAGGATTTCCCGCGCGCTGCGACCGGCTGCCCGGATCAGGAAAACGCGGCCGAATTTCTCTTCATAGGCGCGGTTGCCCTGGGCCAGGGCCTCGGCTATTCCCGCATCGGTGGGGTCGACGCCGGCCTGCTCGGAGCGCGACAACGTCGCCTCTGTGCTCCGGCCGCCGGCCCGCTCGCCGATCCGCGGATGGTGGGCCAGAGCGGCTTCCATCTCGGCTTCGGTGAAAGGGCTGGCGGCCTGGGTTGCAAAGCCGGTCAGGTCCCGGATGGTGGGGAAGGGGCGGGCGTTGGCGATCTCGTCGATCCAACGTTGAACGTCAATGCAGGGGCGGAGGACCGAAATTACGGCAGTCCGGTCTCCGCGGTTGAATTCTTCAAGCATCATTGCTTGTCTGTTCCTCGTTCAATGCTGGCATCCACGGTGTAAGGACTATACGGAAGGTCCAGAAAAGATATTCCGCATCGTGGAACTGTTATTTCAGCATATGCAATAGTGAAGCCGATCACACCCGGCCTTGTCAAGCCCCGGGCCACTTTTTATCCGCAGTGCTCGCTGCTGCAACGGAAAATGACAATGATCGCGCTAAGTGACAGCGAAATTCCCGTGTCATTTGGCGCGATGGCTGTCGGAAACGGTCTAATTGCGCTCCAGCCGGGTTCGCAGACCCGCAACGTGCCCGTCGGCGGCCACGTTGTATTCGGCAACGGAAACCTTGCCAGTGCCGTCGAGGACGATCGTGGAGCGCAGGACGCCCCGGACGGTCCGGCCGTTAATTTCCTTCTCGCCCCACGCGCCCCACCGGCGGGCCACCTCGTGGTCCGTGTCCGCCAGCAGCGGGTAGCTCAGGGCATGGTCGCCAGCGAACGCGGCCAGTTGCGCAGGCGCGTCCGGGGAGATCCCGACCACTTCGTAGCCGGCCGCCTTGAGACCGTCCAGGCTGTCCCGGAAGTCGCACGCCTCGGTTGTGCATCCCGGAGTTGCCGCCTTGGGGTAGAAATAGACGACGACGTTCCGGCCGGCGAAGTCGGCCAGGGCGACTTCCTTTCCGGTTGAGTCGGTAAGCCTGAATGCCGGGGCCTGCTGGCCTATCGCGAGTCGGGTTGTCATAGCTTCTCCTGAAATGTTGGGGATGCGAGCAGCATGGATTTGAAATGGAGACAATCCAAAGGCATCCCGCATCATGGAAAATATTTCTTGCATACTGAAATAACATAGCCGGGGCGCCAGGCCGGGTCAACGTCAGGTCCACTCACGGATTCAGGTCCGCGGAGTCGAGACTGCGGATTCAAGACATCGCTCCGGGTGCCGAGGACTGCGAGGACTACGAGGATTGCCCGGCCAGGGGCTGTCCGTCCAGCGCCGACCCGGCGGGCGGCGAACCGGCGATGTGCCATCCTAGATCATCAGCGGGTCGGCGTGAGCCAGCGTGACCCGGCGAGGAGCGGGAGGCGGCACCGATGGCAGATGAACAGCGGGTCAGGGAACTGCTGGAGGTCTACGGGGCGCCGGACGCCTGCGCGGCGGAGCTGCTGTGTGACCGCCACCCGGAGGAAGCGGTGGCGTTCACCATTGTCCAGCCGGACCTCAGCCACAAGGATCTCACCTATGGCGAGCTGAAGGTGAAGTCCCGGCGTTTTGCCGCGGCGCTGGCCGGGCTCGGGGTCAAGCCCGGAGATGCGGTGGCTACGCTGATGGGCAAGTCCGAGGAACTGATCATCGCGCTGCTGGGCATCTGGCGCCGCGGCGCCGTCGATGTTCCGCTCTTTACGGCCTTTGCCGCGGACGCCATCGCTTTCCGGCTGGGGGCCACTAATTGCCGGTTGGTGATCGCGGACGCGGACCAGCGTGCCAAACTCGTGCCGGCTGGCGGCATCCCCACCGACGCGGCTCCGCTGGTCGTCGTCGCCCGGGGCGATGCGCTGGGCTACGACCTCTCCTTTGCGGACCTGATGGGGCAGGAAGGGCCCGACGACGGCGCCGCTCCGGAGAGCGCGCGGGCCGTGGCCGTGGGCGGCGATGGCAGGCTGGTGCAGCTGTTCACCTCCGGCACCACCGGAACACCCAAGGGGGTCCCGATTCCGCTGCGCAGCCTGGCGTCCTTTGTGGGCTACCAGGAGTTCGCCCTCGATGTGCGCGGGGACGACGTTTTCTGGAACGCCGCCGATCCTGGGTGGGCTTACGGGCTGTATTTCGCCATTCTGGCACCGATGGCCAGCGGCTTCAGGAGCATCCTGCTGCAGGCAGGCTTCTCCGCCGACCGCACCTGGCAGGTCCTCGAGAAGTTCCGGGTCAGCAATTTTGCGGCTGCTCCCACCGTCTACCGCTCGCTGCGCGCCGGTTCCACACCGGCCGCCCGGCACGTGCTGAGGCGGGCGTCCTCCGCCGGGGAGCCGTTGACGCCGGATGTGATCAGCTGGAGCCAGCAGGCACTGGGCCTGCCCGTGCGGGACCACTACGGCCAGACCGAACACGGCATGGTGGTCGGCAACGCCTGGCGGGAGGATCTGCAGGCGCCGCTGCGCGAGGGTTCAATGGGCCGGAGCCTGCCCGGCTGGTCCGCGGAAGTTCTCGAATACGCGCAGGACACCGTTGCCGCCGCCGGGACCGTGGGCGGGGTGGCGATCGAGCTGGACCGGAGCCCGATGATGTGGTTCACCGGTTACGTGGACGCCCCGGAGAAAACCGCCGAGCGGTTCACGGCGGACGGCCGCTGGTACCTCACCGGGGACGCGGGACGGAAGGACGAGGACGGGTTCATCTACTTCTCCGCGCGGGATGACGATGTGATCATCATGGCCGGATACCGGATCGGTCCCTTCGATGTGGAGAGCGTGCTGGCGACGCATCCGGACGTGGTCGAAACGGCGGTGATCGGCGCCCCGGATGAAATCCGCGGGGAAGTCCTGGAAGCCTATGTAGTGCTGCGGGACGGGGCCAGCGGCACGCCGGAGCTCGTGGCGGAGCTGCAGCAGCTGGTCAAGCGGAAATTCGCAGCCCATGCGTATCCGCGGCAGGTGCATTTCGTCGCGGAACTGCCGAAAACGCCGAGCGGCAAAGTCCAGCGCTTCATCCTTCGCCGGCAGCGGAGATCAGGTTGTTAAGATGCTGACTATGCGAACTTGGCCTGCCAGCAGGGGAGGAACGGCCCGTGAGTAAACGCCGTGCGGATTCGCCCTCCACGACCCTGACCGGCGCGAATATGACCGTCGGATTCCTGCTGGAGGTGGCCATGCTGGCACCCTTCTGTTACTGGGGCTTCCGGTTGGGGGCACCCAGCGGATACCTGGTCGGGATCGGCCTGCCGGTCGTCGTCATCGTTTTCTGGGGTCTGTTCATGGCACCGCGGGCCGCCCGCCAGGTCCCGTGGCCGGCGCTGCCGATCATCGCACTGATGATCTTCCTGGTTGCCGCCGCCGCACTGTTCGCGGCTCATGTGCCCGTGCTGGCCCTGCTGCTGGGCGTGGTCTCGATCGCCCATACGGTGCTCAGCTTCCACCTGAAGCGGAAGACCTGACGGACTCCTGAAGTTCAGTCCGCTGCGGAAAGCGCGCAGCCTTCGTGCGGAAGCTCGGAATGCACCCATAACGAGCCGCTGACCTCGTCGCTGAGATCGAATTGGCGGGCTCCGGCACCGCTCCCGATGCGCACCATCAGGGGCCCCCCGAAGGGTTTATGCCCCAGCACCCGGACCTGCGAATCCAGCCCGATCCGCTCCTCGCTCAGGTAGCGCAGCAGCTCCGGGTTGTCGTCGCTGATCCGCGTGATCCGGCCTTCGTGGCCCGGGTCCAGCTCACTCATCCGGTGCGCCGCCGGCACCACCACGCTGCCGTCCGGGCCCGGAATCGGATCGCCGTGCGGGTCCCGCGCGGGATCCCCGAGTTTGGCAGACATCCGCTCGATGAACGTGTCCGAGACGGCATGTTCCAGCAGCTCCGCCTCGTCGTGCACCTCATCCCAGCTGTAGCCGAGTTCCTGCACCAGATAAGTCTCCAGCAGCCGGTGCCGGCGGACCATCGACAGCGCCAGGGCCAGCCCCTCGGGTGTGAGCCGCACCGCACTGTAGGGCTGGTGGATGACCAGACCCTGGGCCTTGAGCTTGCGGACCATTTCCGACACGGACGAGTTGGCCACGCCCAGCCGCGCGGCCAGCTGCGAAGAGGTGATAGGTGCGTCCTGCCACTCGGTAAAGGAGTAGATCACCTTCACATAGTCCTCGACACTGGAGGATGTGGGGGTCGGCTTCACAGCTACAACAGTACCGCCGGCGGCTCGGGGCCGGGGAAGCGGCGGCGGCCAGGCTACGCGCGGCCCGCAAACGTCAGCCCCAGCAGCGCCACGTTCAGTGCCACCACCAGCACCACGCAGACGACGGCGGCGATCCGCAGGGCGGGTCCGTCACGGTGCCGGCCCATCACCTCGCGGTTGCCGGTCAGCCGCAGCAGCGGTATGAGGGCGAACGGAATGCCGAAGCTGAGCACCACCTGGCTGATCACCAGCGCCCAGGTGGGATTCACGCCGAAGGTAAGCAGTGCCAGGGCAGGGATCAGGCTGACCACCCGGCGCGCCAGCAGCGGCAGCTTCACCTTCAGAAGTCCGGCCATGATGGTGGCACCGGCGTAGCAGCCCACGGAGGTCGAGGCCAGCCCGGAGGCCAGCAGGCCGACGGCGAAAATCACGCCCACCGCCGTGCCCAGATGGGCGACAATGGCCGCGTGTGCGCCCTCAATGCTGTTGGTCCCCTGCACACCGCCCAGGGTGGAGGCCGCCAGCAGCAGCATGCCGATGTTGACGGCACCGGCCAGGAGCAGCGCACCGATCACATCCCAGCGGGTGGCCCGGACAATGGTGTCCAGTTTTTCGCTGGAGCTCCGCGCGTCGACGTGCCTGTCCCGGGCCAGGGCTGAGTGCAGATAGATGGCGTGCGGCATGACGGTTGCGCCGAGCATGCTGGCCGCCAGCAGGACCGAGTCCGTCCCCTGGAATCGGGGCAGCAGCCCGGAAACGACGCCTCCCGGGTCGGGCGGGCTGAGTATCAGGCCGGCCAGGAAGCCCACGGTGATGACCAGCAGCATGAACATAATCAGCGACTCGAATGTCCGCTGGCTGCGCCGGTTCTGCACCGTGAGCATGGCCATGGACACGACGCCGATGATCAGTCCGGCCAGCGGCAGCGGCAGGCCGAACAGCAGATTAAGGGCGATGGCTCCGCCCACTACTTCGGCCAGATCGGTGGCCATCGCAACGAATTCGGCCTGCAGCCAGTAGGCCCGCCGGCGGCGCGTACCCAACCGCTCGCCCAGCAGTTCCGGCAAAGACTTGCCGGTCACCACGCCGAGCTTGGCGGATTGGTACTGGATCAGCATGGCCATCAGGTTCGCGGCCACCAGCACCCATACCAGCAGATACCCGAATTTGGCTCCGGAACTGAGGTTCGCGGCAACATTGCCCGGATCCACATAGGCGATCGCGGCCACGAAGGCGGGGCCAAGGAGCAGCAGCAGGCTTCGGACCTTGGCTGCCCGCGGCTTTGCGGCTGCAATGTCCAGCATCCGCCGCCTCCTCGCTTGCCTTCGTGGTCCCGCTCGTTGCCCTGTCTAAGTCAAGGCCAGCCTAAGTCGATATTTTAGGCATACCGAAATTCTATCCAGAGCGCGCGACTCCGGCAATACTGCCAGGCTGATAGCTCGGATGCGCGCGCTCCGCGGCGGGTTTCCGCAATTCGAGCGGTGAGATAATGACGCTAAGGCGGGGGCAAAGCGTCGTTATCTCACCGCTCGACGCTGTGGGCGCGCCAAGTCTGGGTCAGGTACGGAAGCTGCAGGACGTCGTCGTCGGCGTGACCCAGGTGCTCGCGGAAGTACCAGCGCAGGTTTGCCATCACCCTCATGCGACTGGCCTCGTCCGCGCCCAGATAGTAACTGCGCGATTTGACCAGTTCCCTGATGTCCGGCGGGGTCAATGGCTGGGCCCATCCGCTGAGATGCGATTGCAGGCCGGTGAACTCGGGGCCGATCACGGGGCGGAAATGCGGTCTGTGCACGTCGCCGGCATGCATGATCCGGGAGAGCCGATGCACCCACGGCACGCTGACATCCAGCTGGTTCCAGATCAGCCCCAGCAGACCGCCGGGCCGCAGCACCCGCGCAATCTCCGTACTCGCGCGCAGCGGATCACACCAGTGCCAGGCCTGGGCAACGGTCGCGGCGTCCATGCTGGCGTCGGGCAGGTCCATCTCCTCAGCCGTCCCGACGATAGTGCGTGCGGTGGGGAACCGACGGTCCAGCTGGGAGAGCATGTCGCGTGAAGGGTCCAGGGCGACGACGTTCAGCCCGCGTTCGATGAGGCGGCCCGTGAACTTCCCGGTTCCGGCGCCGATGTCCACGACGTCGACAGCCGGTGGCGTGCGTCCGGTGGACTCGATGGGGTGGCCAGAACCTCCGCCGCCGCGCAGATGAGGCGGGATCCGTCCGCCAAGGAGCCATTCGACGGAGTCGGCCGGGTAGCCCGGCCGGACGCGGTCGTAGTGCTCACCGCCGTCCTGGAACGTGCCAGCCAGCTCCTTGCGGCGTTCCTCGCCCAGGTTGGGTCCGCCCCTGGCCGCTGCCATGCCGCTCCTTGTCCGTCCCGAAGTCCCGTCCGCCTGGTAAATCCCGCCACCAACATTACCGCGGGACGGCGCGCAGGGTGGTCGACCACCGGGGGTTGGGGGCGCCGTTGATGTCAGTCGATGCGGCAGGGGGCGGCGCCGGCTGTGCCGGGGGTGTTCGGCGCCCAGTCGGGGAATTGGCGGCTGTCGTCGGCCGGAACCCAACGGCCCGAATCCACGATGTAGTCGGCACCCAGACCGGACTCCAGCAGGGCCGCAATCCCCCCGATCAATCGTTGGGAGTCCTCAAGCCTGGATCCGACGCCGAAGCTGGCACGCAGCGAGCCGGAGGGCAGCCCGAGCCGGCGCAGCAGCGGGTGGGCGCAGAACTTACCGTCCCGGACGCCAACGCCGTGCTCCGCGGAAAGGTAGGCCGCGACAAGGCCGGCGTCATATCCGGCCACGGAGAAATTAACCACGCCGATGGATCCGGTGCCGGGGAAGTCGGGGGCGTCGGTGAAGAGCCGGTGGACCGTGACGCCGGGGAGGGCCTCCAGGCCGTCGACCAGATGGTGGCGCAGGGCTTCTTCGTGCGCGTTCCACTGCTGGCGGTCCAGTGCGGCCAGGATTTCGGTGGCTTTCGCCAGTGTGGCCGCTCCCAGGACATTGGGGGAGCCGCCCTCGTGCCGGGCCGGCCCGGTGGCCCAGCTGACGGAATCGAGCCGCGCCTCCCTGACCGCGCCGCCGCCGGCCAGGTGTGGCTCGCCTCGCTCCAGCCAGTCGGGCCGGCCGACCAGGACGCCGGCGCCGAAGGGGGCGTAGAGCTTGTGCCCCGAGAAGGCGAGATAATCGACGTCGTCGGCAGCGATGTTGATGCGCCGGTGCGGCGCCAGCTGGGCGGCGTCGACGGCGATGCGGGCCCCGTAGCGGTGCGCCAGGGCGGCGAGCTCGGCGAGGGGGAGCACTTCGCCGGTGACGTTGGACGCGCCGGTGATGGCCAGCAGGCTGACGTGGCCGCCCTTCAGCTCGGCTTCCAGATTGGACAGGGTGCCGGCGATGGTGGCGTCCGCGACGACGCTGCGGTGCGGGAGCCGCTGCCAGGGGAGCAGGTTGGCGTGGTGCTCGATGTCCAGGTAGACGACGTCGCCGGGGTCGGCCGCGCCACCCTCGGACGAGCCGGGCAGGCAGCCGGCCAGCAGGTTCAGCGAGTCGGTGGTGTTGCGGGTGAAGATAACGGCGTCGTCGGGCCGGCCGCCGACGAAGCTGCGCACCGCGCCGCGGGCGTTTTCGTACACCGAGGTGCTGACCTGGGAGGCGAATCCGGCACCGCGGTGCACGCTGGCGTAGTAGGGCAGGATTTCGGCAAGGTAGGCCGCAACGTCCGCCGCCGCCGGGGCGGATGCGGCGTAGTCCAGGTTGGCGTACCGGACGGTTCCGCCGCCTACCAGTGGGGCCTGCAGTTCCGCCCCTGTCACCGTGAGCAGCGGCGATAGGCCGGCGGCGTATCGGGCCGATGCGGCGCCGGCGTCGGTGGCCGCCGCAGCGCCGGATGCCGTGACTGTGCCCGCGCCGAGAGTGGCGGACGGGCGGGATTCGATGGTTGTAGTGCTCATGGGACCTCCAAGGAAGGACCACGGCGGCTGCCGGTGATCCGCGCTTGCCATGGCCGCTCCGGCCTGGCCAGGTCGTCACCCGGGGCACCCCGCCGCGAATGGAGGGTTGCCGGCCAGCAAACCGGGGTTTAGCGCTGGCACTCGTGACCTATGCAGAAAAGGCTAGTGCATCGGGTGCTGCGATGCGATTGTTACGGGGCGCTATTGCGGAATGCTCGTTACAGTCCTTCCTGGAGAAGGTCGTCGTGGCCCGGGTTAAGCCGGTGGAGCACCTCCGAGTGCAGGATGCCGTTGGTGGCCAGCGCATTGCCGCCAAAGGGGCCCTCGGCGCCTTCCAGCGAGGTGAAGCGGCCGCCGGCTTCGACGACGATGGGCACCAGCGCGGCCATGTCGTAGAGGTTCAGCTCCGGCTCGCAGGCGATGTCCACGGCGCCCTCGGCCACCAGGCAGTAGGACCAGAAGTCGCCGTAGGCGCGGGTGCGCCAGACGGTGTCGCTGAGCGAGAGGAACTCGTCCAGGTTGCCTCGCTCCCGCCATCCTGTCAGCGACGAGTAGGAGAGCGAGGCGTCGGAGAGCTGCGAAACGTTGGAGACCTTCAGCCGGCTGGCCGCGGCCAGCGACTTGCCGGTGAAGGCGCCGGTTCCCTTGGCTGCCCACCAGCGCTTGCCCAGTGCGGGGGCGCTGACCAGGCCGACGACGGGCTGGCCTTCATCGACCAGGGCAATCAGCGTGGCCCAGACCGGCACGCCGCGGACAAAATTCTTGGTCCCGTCAATCGGATCAATGATCCAGCGCCGCGATCCGTGTCCGGTGCTGCCGAATTCCTCCCCCAGCACGGCGTCGCGCGGGCGGACCCGGGACAGCTGGCTGCGGATGGCATCCTCGGCGGCCTTGTCCGCGTCCGTGACCGGGGTCAGGTCGGGCTTGGTTTCCACCTGCAGGTCCAGGGCCTTGAAACGGGCCATGGTCTGGGAATCGACGGAATCCGCCATCACGTGGGCAAGGCGGAGGTCATCGTTATACGTTTGCGGGGCGACGTTCATAGGCATCACGCTATCGTTCTTTGCCCGATGCATCGGGGATATAGGGCCCCAGGCCGCCGCCCGCCTAGTGGGTGCTGCCCAATTCCTTGGCCTCGGCCCGGGCTTCGGCCCGCGCGCCCGCCCCCAGCAGGCGGCGCAGCGAAGCCAGCCGTGCGGGGCCCGCATCGCCGGCATTGCCTTCCTGCACCCACGGATCCAGTCCGCAGTCGACGGCGGAATCGTCATGCTTGCAGCCGCGTTCGCAGGCGTCCGTGCCCGGTTCCAGGTCCGGAAACGCCTGCAGAATCCTGTCCGGGTCCACATGCGCCAGGCCAAAGGACCTTATCCCGGGGGTATCGATGATCCAGCTGCCGGCGGTTCCGCCGGCCAGCCGCAGCGCCAGTGCCGAGGAGGACGTGTGCCGCCCTCGGCCGGTCACCGCGTTGACGCCGCCGGTGGCACGCTGCGAGCCGGTCAGGGCATTGACCATGGTGGACTTGCCCACGCCGGAATGCCCCACCAGCACGCTGACCTTGCCGTTGAGGTGCTCCCTCAACTGCTCGACGGCGGTCCCGGCCAGCAGAGCCGACTGGCCGTCGTCGCTGCGGGCGTCGATGCCCGAGGCCGTGTCCGTAGCGGTGCGGCTGACGACGACGGTCATCTCCAGGTGCGTGTAATTGGCCAGCAGTTCCGCCGGATCCTTTACATCGGCCTTGGTCACCAGCAGCAGCGGGGCAATGCCGGAGTCATAGGCGGCCACCAGGGCGCGGTCGATGAATCCGGTCCGCGGTTCCGGGTTGGCGGCGGCGACCACAATCACCAGCTGGTCGGCGTTGGCCACCACCACGCGCTCCACCGGATCGGTGTCGTCCGCGCTGCGGCGCAGCACGGTGCGGCGGTCCTCGATCCGGACCAGTCTGGCCAGCGAGTCAGGCGCCCCGGTGGTGTCGCCGACCAGTGCCACGAAGTCCCCGGCCACCACCGGATTGCGGCGCAGCTCGCGGGCGCGGGCCGCCACCAGGATGCGCTCCCGGTCGGTGTCCTCGTCCACGATCGCGGTGTAGCGGCCGCGGTCCACGGTGATGATCCGTCCGATCACGGCGTCGCCGTGGCTGGGGCGGTCCTTGGTGCGCGGGCGGGTGCCCTTCTTATTGGGCCGGACCCGGACGGATGATTCCTCCCAGTCGCGGTCCCAGGAACTGTCGTTGCCCACGGTCAGCCGCGCGCATCTTCGACGGCGGGCCGCGCGGAATGGCCGGCAAGCATGGCATGCCAGAGCTCGGCGAACTCGGGCATGGTTTTGCCCGTGGTGCTGATGTCCTCGACCTCGACGCCGGGCACGGCCAGGCCGATGATGGCGCCGGCGGTGGCCATCCGGTGGTCCGCGTAGGTGCGGAACAGGCCGCCGTGCAATGGCGCCGGGGTGATGGTGAGCCCGTCGGCGGTTTCCGCCGCGGAGCCGCCCAGCCGGTTGATTTCGGACACCAGCGCGGCCAGCCTGTCCGTCTCGTGGCCGCGCAGATGCGCGATGCCGGTGAGCCGGGACGGGCCGGAGGCCAGGGCACACAGAGCCGCCACGGTGGGGGCCAGCTCGCTGGTGTCGGCCAGCTCTACGCCCTTGATTTCCGCGCCCCCGGTCACACTCAGCACGCCATCCTCGAGACTGACTTTGGCGCCGAAGCTGGCAAGGATCTCCCGCCACTTCCCGCCCACCTGCGTGGTGCCGGATGGCCAGCGCGGGATGCGGACGGTGCCGCGGGAGACGAGGGCTGCGGCCAGGAACGGTCCCGCATTGGAGAGGTCCTGCTCGATCACCACGTCGAAGGCCCGGATGGGACCCGGGGCCACGATCCAGTGGTTGGGGACGGAATCATCGACCCGGACGCCCAGCTGGCGCAGCACCTGCACGGTCATGCCGATGTGGTCCAGGCTGGGCACCGCCTTGCCGACGTGTTCCAGGTGCAGCCCCTCGGTGAAGCGCGCACCGGCCAGCAGCAGCGCCGAAACGAATTGCGAGGAGCCGCTGGCATCGATCCGCAGGTGCCCGCCGCGGACCCCGCCACCGGCGTTGATGGTGAACGGCAGGGCCCGCCCGCCGCCGTCGTCGACGTTGACCCCGAGCCCCAGCAATGCTTCGATCACCGGGCCCATCGGCCGCCGGCGGGCGTGCGGATCGCCGTCGAACGCCACGGTGCCGGTGGCCAGCGCCGCCACGGGCGGGACAAAGCGCATCACCGTACCGGCCAGGCCGCAGTCCACCACGGCACCGGCCGGAAGCACCGCTCCAACGGGCATCGGCGTGACCAGCAGGTCCGGGCCGAAGCTGCCCCCGCCGTCGGCCTCCTCAATACGCGCGCCCAGCTGGCGCAGGGCATCAATCATCAGGGCCGAATCGCGGGAGCGCAAGGGTGCGCGCAGCCGGGACGGGCCGTCGGCCAGCGCGGCCAGCACCAGGTAGCGGTTGGTCAGCGACTTGGAACCGGGAACGGTCAGCGTCGCGTCAACGGGGGAGGCGGCCTGCGGGGCGGGCCAGGGAGTTGCAGCAGCGGGAGCGGGGGAGAGCGGATCCATTGAGGGCTAGGAACCGGTGACGTCGCCGGCGATGCGGCGGACCGTCTTATCAGCATGCTTGAACTGTTTGCGGGTGTTCTTCTTGCCGGCTGCGGCCAGATGCTCGGCACGCCAGGCCAGGCCCGGCTTACCCGCGGTGTCCACGGCGGCCAGCAGCACGCCGCCGGAGAGCGAGAGGTTCTTCAGCAGCTGGTTGCGGCGGTGGGCGCGGCCTTCCGAGCTGCTGGCATCCGCATTGCGGAATTCGACGACGGCGTTCAAGGTGGAGGTCACGGCCAGCACCAGCCCGGCGAAGCGGGAGAGCTTTCCGGCGGCCAACAGGACGCCGGCGCCCAACTGCGCGCCGCCCAGTGCGCGGGCCAGGGTCTTTTCATCCGTCTGGAACGGCAGCAGTGCCGCGGCCTGGGAGAGCAGCGGGGAGAGCTGGGTCGCAGTCTGGTCGGCGTGCCGCAGACGGTCCAGCCCCGCAACAATGAACGTTGACGCGAGCATGGGCCGCGCGAGTGAACGGACGATAGACATGGATGCCTCCTGGCTGATGCAGCGGAACTTCGTGTCAAGACGGTTGGGCGTTGCGTACCCCTAGTTTTGCACTATTGCGGAATATTTGCCCGTTCCGCCCGGTTGAAGCAAGCAAAGATCGCATGCGGAAGGAACCTATGGAGACGTTACTACGGGCCGTTGCGCCCGGTGCCGGTTCTATCGTCAGGCCAGGCACCCGCTCCGCCGTGAAACCGGGCCTGGTGACAGTAGACTTGGCTGCAATGAAAAGATCTGAGAACGCCCAGAGTCTGCCGGTTGCCACCACCGCCGGAGTCGGCAGCAAAGCCGGAGCGGGCACCGGTGCCGGACAGGGTGCTCGTGCCGGATCGGCAGCAGCGGCTGCCGAGGCCGACGTCGATCCTCTGCTGGAATCCGCGGATGAGAGGCGAGCCCGGTTTGAGCGGGACGCCATGCAGTATGTGGATCAGCTGTATTCGGCGGCGATGAGGATGGCACGGAACCCCAGCGATGCCGAGGATCTGGTGCAGGAGGCATACACGAAGGCGTTTTCCGCCTTCCACCAGTACCGCCCGGGCACCAACCTGAAGGCATGGCTGTACCGGATTCTCACCAATACCTACATCAATCTGTACCGGAAACGGCAGCGCGAGCCACTGCAGTCCAATTCGGACCAGATTGAGGACTGGCAGCTGGCCCGGGCGGAATCGCACACGGCCGCCGGGCTGCGCTCGGCGGAGGCGGAGGCGCTGGACCACCTGCCGGACTCTGATGTGAAGGATGCGCTGCAGTCCATCCCGGAGGAATTCCGCTTGGCGGTTTACTTCGCGGATGTTGAAGGCTACGCCTATAAAGAAATATCGGACATTATGGATACCCCCATCGGCACGGTGATGTCGCGGCTGCACAGGGGCCGGAAGATGCTGCGGGACATGCTCGGCGACTACGCCAAGGAGCGCGGTTTTAGCGCCAGTAAGTCAGAAGGGGCGGACACGGCGGCCGGCCCGGCAATCCCGGCGCCGCCGGTGGGAAGCAATGATCAGGAGAAGAACAAATGAGCGACTGCCAGAGTTTGGGTGATTGCGATGACTCGCGGATTTCCCGGATTTACGAATACCTGGACGGTGCGCTGTCCCGGCAGGACCTGACCGAAATCAAGGCCCACCTGGACGACTGCCCCGACTGCGCCCAGGAGCATGACCTCGAATGCGTCATCCGCTCCGTGGTCAGGCGCTCCTGCAAGGAAGCGGCGCCGGAGAATCTGAAGGCCGCCATTCTGGATCGCATCCACGGCGCTAACACGGCGGACGTTTCGGGCTGATCCGGTTCGGGCCGACTGCCGCGGGGTTCCTCCCGACCCGGACTACGACGACGGCGGATTGCGCCGGACTACGACGACGGCGGATTGCGTCGGCGCCGGATTACGACGACGTCGGGCGTTGCCGGCTGATGCTAACGAACTCGCTGGGGGACTTGCCCTGCACCCTTCGGTGGATTGAACCGGCGATACGGCCGGCCTGAAGCTTGGCCAGTTCGGCCTTTTCCCCGCGATACATCCCGTCAACGGTGCTTGTCCACAGCTCCAGCCAGCGGCCAAAGTGCTCGGCACCCAGTGCCTCCTTGGCATGGACCTCAAAATGGACCTGCAGTGCGTTCCGGCGGTATAGACCGGCCTGGAACAGCACCGTTTCCCAGAAATCGGCCATGATGGGCAGGTGCCGGTCCAGATCCATCCGAGCCACGTCCACGAAGATATGCCCCAGCAGTGGATCGCCGAACGCGCGCCGGTAGAAGGCCTGGACCAGCTCGACGACGTCGGCCCGGTTTTGCAGGTCGCGTTCGGGGGACGCCTCGGGACTTTGTACCACGGTCAAATTGGCTAATTGGAGCATGACTGAGGGCCTCTTTCGGATTCGGGTGATTCGGTGTCACATTTGTCGGAGTCACGTTTTTCGCAGTCACGGTCGTCGGAGTAACGCTTGTCGCAGTCACTGTGGCCAAGGGAATCAGGGGTGCGGGATGGCGCGTACGAGATGGTGGCCAGGCAGGTGGTTCTTCACCAGATCGGCCGCGGTAGGCGGTTCGGCTGCGGACCGGATGGCGCCGAGCAGCCGGAGGCGGCTGGAGGAGGCGAGCGCCGCATGCGCTCTTGTGGGCGATGTCAAAGAAGTCCGGGCCGGTGCACGGGACCATCATAGAGTTAAAACGACCGAAGCCGCTTTTATTCACCGGTTGCGGTTCCGCGGAGGATGGGCAGCGCAACCGGTGCGAACGCATCAATTCCACGGCTTGTCAATCCATCAGACGGAATATTATTCACAGCACGGCAAAAGAAAACCCGTGAATAAAAGGATCTTGACGCGGGGGTAATACGTGATTGACAATGTTTGTAACGTTTCCGTTGATCTTCACCAACCGGAGTCCCCCGGATGGTCAGTCCCAGGCACGGCGGAAGAGGAGCACACATCATGAACGGCGAATATTATCCCTTCCGGGAATTGGATCTGACGGAGCTGCGCTCGATGAACCTCACGCACGAATTGGTGCCGAGCATTGCAACCGGCAGCTCAAGCGGACGCATCAGCTTCTGGACGGTTTTGGCGGAACTGTCCCCGTCGCACTTCGAAGAACTTTCGGACGCCCGCCTGTAGGAGCGCCCGTCGGACGCACGCCTGTGGGGACGGCAAGAAACACAGACGGTAAGAAACACAAACAAAAGACCCCCTCAGCCAACCGGCTCAGGGGGTCTTTTCAGCTTTTAAGCACAAGACTTACGTGTTGGGACGCTTACCGTGGTTAGCGCCGCCACGCTTCCGGTCACGACGCTTGCGTGCTCGCTTGGACATAGCTGCCTCCAATCTTCGAAAATGATCTGAAAATATCCGCGTTCCAGTCTCCCATACCCCTCACCCCTCACCTAACCGGGAGCGCCATAGGGCCCCGACTGCCGCTCCACCCGCAAGGGGTGCGACGACGTCCGGGGCCCTGCGGCTGTGTCTCGGCCGGCCCACTGGACCCGGCTCGACAGTGCTGGCGGAGCCAGTCGCTCAAGCGCTTCTAGCCAGGCGGCGCCCTGGTCACCAGCGGGGCAACCAGCGGAGCCAATCCGCCGTCGGAGTTGAACCGGATTTTCTTCACCTGCTGCGCATCCTGGGCTCGACCATGGGAACCGCGAGGAGTTCGGGCGGCTGGCGCAGATCCTGGTGGCCAGCGGCGCCCGCCCGCGGACCGGCACGGTCCTGCCGCTGGAGCTGTTCACGCACCGAGCATCCACGCGCAGAGCTGCGCTCATTCCTTCAGGGTGGCCCGGACGGCTTTTTTGGCCTGGTCAAGGACGGTGCGGACGGTCTCCAGCGTCACCTCGCTGAGGGCTTCGCGGCCCGCATACTGGCGCAGTTCAACGCGCAGGTCATCGCGGAAGGACTGCAGCATCATCTCGGCCTCTTTGAGCAGCCGGTGGTTGGTGGGTGAATAGCTGCCCGCATCCGGCGCCCGCCGGGCACTGGCCTTGGCGGCTTCCGCCGTTGCGGCCAGATCTGCGCGGAGGCCCTTCATATTCGTCCTGATGTCCGCGCGCAGCTCGTCCGCCAGCCGCCGGACGGACGCGGAGATATCCTGTTCCACTTCCTGCAGTTCATCGCGGCGGCTGTTCAGCTCGGCCAGTCCGGCCTCGGTGATGCGGTAGACGGTGCGCCGGCCGTCCGATTCCGTCGCCACCAGGCCCTCTTCCTCCAGCTTGGACAGCCGCGGATACACCGTTCCGGCGCTGGGGGAGTAGGTCCCGCCAAAGCGGTCGCTCAGCGCCCGGATCACGTCGTAGCCGTGCTTCGGGCCCTCCTCAAGCAATGCCAAAAGGTACAGCCGCAGGGCGCCGTGGGCAAAAACCGTGGCCATTACTCGCTCACCCCTGTGACGTCGTCCGCGCTGGCCGGCCGGCGGTTGACCACCGCGGTGTCGCCGGAGATGGAGACGGTGCGGATCGGCACCACGGGTCCGCCCGGATCGCCGAAGGTCCGGCTGGAGACACCGAGCACGCTGATCCGCTCGTCGTTGACGGTGATCTTGCCCGCGGCGCTCGTGATGGTCAGCGCGACGCCGACCCTTTCCGGGAGCCGGATCATCATGTTTCCGGACACGGAGTTGGTGGAGACCTTCTCCGGGGCGTTGAGCACATCAAAGGTCAGGTTCCCGGTCACGGTATTGGCTTTGATGCTGCTGAACCGGCCGGACGCGGTGATCTCCCCGGAGACCGAATTCAGGGCAAGCTCGCCCTCATGGTTGCGGATGATCGCCTCGCCGGAGATGGTGCTGGCGGACAGCGCGCCGGAGGTCGCATCGGCCATGACCGAGCCGGACACGGAGGCGAGTTTGGTCCGGTTGGTCATGCCGGAGATCAGGCCGTCGCCGCTGATGGTTCCGGCATCGACGGCGGTGGAGGCCGGCAGGCCAATGCTGAGGACAACGCGGTTCCTGGGTTCAAAGGGGCCGTTCTTGCCGAACCATTTGGACGGATCGGCGAATTTGGCGGTTTCCCCACGCAGAGCGGATTCACCATTGCCGTGACGGATCTCAAGCCGTCCGTCGTGGAAGCGGACTTCGAGCGGATCCCCCTCGATCTCGGAAACCTCGATCCGTGTCACCGCCTCGTTGTGGGCGATGATGTCGAAGCGCCCCGCGATGGTTGCCAGCTTAAGCTCACGGACGTCGTCGACCTCCAGGGTCTGCGGCGCCCCGACGCTCCACTGATCCGCGCTCATGACTGTTCCTGGAAGGTATGGGTCGGGGCGCTCTGATGGTGGACTACAGCGACGTTGCCGGAGACCGAGGTGGTGTGCAGCCGCAGCGCGGAGCCGGCGGGGCCGGATGCGGTGCGGACGGTCTGGGCCGTGCCGGTGAAGCGCTGGTCGTCCACAATGACGGTGCCTGAGGTCGTCTTTGACTCAACCTGGACGCCGAGGTTGGCCGCAAGGCGGACGGTCACATCGCCGGAGACGGATTTTGCTGCCAGGTCCACCGGAGCCCCCAGGATGTCAAAGATCAGGTCGCCGCTGACCGTGTTGGCGCGAACATTGCTCAGGAAACCGGAGGCCGTGATCTCGCCCGAGACGCTCTTGGCCACCAGCGGACCGGTGTGGTGCCGGGCGATGATTTCGCCGCTGACGGTGTTGGCGCTCAACGTTCCGGCGGTGTCGTCCGCCATCAGGGACCCGGAAACCGTTTTGAGTTCCGTCCGGGCAGTCGTGCCGCAGACCAAGCCGTCCCCGCTTACGGTGCCGGCGGACACGTCAATGCCGGCGGGCACGGCAATGCTGATGACCACGCGGTCCGAGCCGTTGATGTTGACGATCTTCTTGAGCCAGGTGCCGGGCTGCTGGTGCTCGATGACCAGGGTGCCCCCGCTGAGGCTTACCTGGAGCGGGGGGCCGGAGATCTCGGTGACCTCGATCCGGGTGGTGGCCTCGTCGTGGGTGATCACGTCCAGGCGGCCGCGGACGATGCTCGCCCGGAGTTCCGTGACGCCGTCGACGTCGAGGGTCTGCGGCCCGCTGATGGACCAGCTGTTGGCGCTCATGGTTCCTCCAAAAGTTACGATATATCGCATTGATATAATCACGTTATATCGCGTTGTCGGGTGAATCAAGATATATCGTGAAATTGTTTCGTGGCTTTTCTGACGACAGCGGATCCATCCGGCTGCCACCCACTGGTGAACCTGCATGCACTGGTGCCCGGCCGGATGGAGCGCCGGATCCTGGATTCCGTCCCGCTGCTGGTGCTGCGCGCGGCCCGGGACGCATGAAGGAAAGCTGCGAATAGTCGGCGGCATTGAATGCGTGGAATGCCCGTGGCACGAGCGCGTATTTTCGCTGGAGACCGGGGACGTGGTGCACGGACCGGCCACCTCGCCGCAACCCAGGTTCCAGACCCGGGTCACGGACAGGACCGTGGAGGTCTGCCTTCCCGGCGCGGGTTGACGTCCGCCAGCAAAGCTCGTTGAGGTGACACTTCGCGCCCATCTTTTCGAAAAACATCGGCGCGAGCTGCCATCTGAACGGGAGGCGGCGCAACGGGGCAGCCGTGGGTAACTACACCGGGTAATTACACCGGGTAATTACACCGCCTCGGCGATGTTAAGCCACTGGTACCAGCCGCGGTGCAGCACCAGCCATGCGATCAGGCCGTAGCCCGCCTGGCCCGGCGTTCCACCGTTGGCGGCCAGGTCCGTGCGCCACTGCTCGTGGTTCTGCAGCGGGGAGAACGTGTCGACATAGAGGTGCTTGCGGCGGGTGGTGACATCGGCAAAGGCGGTGTTCAGCTCCGCGATGCGCCGGTTCGCGATCGGGTCGAGGCCGGGCGGAGGTCCCACCACGAACACCGGGATGCTCAGCTGCGAGGCGCCGTCCAGGATGTTCGCCAGGTTCAGCCGGCTGCGCGCGGTGGTCAGGCCGAATTCAATGTCCCGGCCGGAAAGGCCGATGACGAGGCGGTTTTCGTGGAAATCGTCAAAGCGCCGGCCGGCCTCCTGGAGCCAGCGTCCGGCCAGCGCCTCGGTGCCCTCCTGCGGGCTTGCCAGGTTGAACGCCTCCAGCACGGCACCGTCCTGCGGCGTCCGGGCCAGCACGCGGCCCAGCCAGCCTAGGGCACGCGGATCGCCCACGCCGGCAAGGAGCTCGTCTCCGACGGCGGCAATCCGCAGTTTTCTGTCCTCCACGATCAACCTTTCATGCACTTGGCGGAAAAGACTGATGCCCGGCACTGTGGCGGGCCGGGCATCCGGGGCTGCTACCGGCGTTCGAACGCCTGCTGGAGCAGCTGTTCCTGCTCGACGGCGTGCCGCTTGCCGGAGCCGGTGGCGGTCGCGGCGGAGGCCGGCCGGGACACCAGGCGCAGTTTGCGGTCCAGCACCGGCGCCAGGTTCAGGCCGATGAACGGCCATGGTCCCTGGTTGGCCGGCTCGTCCTGCGCCCAGACGATGTCCGCGTTCGGGTACTTGGCCAGCTCGGCGTTGATTTCCTGCAGCGGCAGCGGGTAAAGCTGCTCGACGCGCAGGATCGCGGTCTTTTCATCACCGGACTTCTGCCGGGCGGAGGCCAGGTCGTAGTACAGCCGACCGGAGACCAGCACCACGCGCTCCACGGCGTTGCCGTCCAGCGGCCTGGACTCGCCGATCACCGGACGGAAGGTGCCCTCGGTGAATTCCTCCACCGAGGAAGCGGCGGCCTTCAGGCGCAGCAGTTGTTTGGGCGTGAAGACGATCAGCGGCTTGCGTGGCTTGCTGTAGGCGTGCCGGCGCAGCAGGTGGAAGTGCGATGCAGGCGTCGTCGGGTTGGCCACCACCATGTTGTTCTCAGCGCACATCTGAAGGAAGCGCTCAATACGAGCGGAGGAATGGTCCGGGCCCTGGCCCTCATAACCGTGCGGCAGCAGCAGCACCAGCGACGAATGCTGGCCCCACTTCTGCTCGGCGGAGGAGATGAACTCATCCATCACGGTCTGGGCGCCGTTGGCGAAGTCGCCGAACTGGGCCTCCCAGAGCACCAAAGCATCCGGGCGTTCTACCGAGTAACCGTATTCGAAGGCCATCGCCGCGTATTCGGAGAGCAGCGAATCGTAGATCCACAGCTTGGACTGGGAATCGCTCAGCTCCGCCAGCGGTGTCCACTCCTCGCCGGTGGCCCGGTCGTGGAAGACCGCGTGCCGCTGGACGAACGTGCCGCGACGCGAGTCCTGGCCGGACAGGCGTACGGGGACGCCCTCCATCAGCAGCGAGCCAAGAGCCGTCAGCTCGCCGAATCCCCAGTCGATGGCGCCCTCGCGGGACATCTGTTCACGCTTTTCCAGCAGCTGCTTCAGCTTGGGATGCACCGTGAACCCGTCCGGAATGGTCACGTGCGTCTTGCCGATGTGCGCCAGCGTTTCGGTGCTGATCGCCGTCGACTTCGGCGTGCTGGTCCCGGCATCGGCCTGCTGGGCCGCGGGCCGCTCCAGATCGGAGACAGCCTGCATGTCCGAGGTAATGATCGGGATCGGCGAGGTCTGGGCGGCATGCGTTTCCGCGAAGACGCGCTCCAGACGCTCCTGGTAGTCGCGCAGCAGCTGCTCCGCCTCCTCCTCGCTGATGTCGCCGCGACCGATCAGGGCCTCGGTGTACAGCTTGCGGACGCTCCGCTTGGCCTCGATCAGGTTGTACATCAGCGGCTGGGTCATGGAGGGATCGTCACCCTCGTTGTGCCCGCGGCGGCGGTAGCAGACCAGATCGATGACGACGTCCTTGCGGAACTTCTGCTGGAACTGGTAGGCCAGCTGCGCCACCCGGACCACTGCCTCCGGGTCGTCGCCGTTCACATGGAAGATCGGGGCCTGGATCATCTTTGCCACGTCGGTGGAGTACACCGAGGAACGCGACGAGGACGGAGCGGTGGTGAAGCCGACCTGGTTGTTGACCACCACGTGGATGGTTCCGCCGGTGCGGTAGCCGCGCAGCTGGGAAAGGTTCAGCGTTTCCGCGACCACCCCCTGGCCGGCAAAGGCCGCGTCGCCGTGGATCATCAACGGCAGCACGGGGAAGGCCTCGCCGCGATCCAGCCGGTCCTGCTTGGCCCGCACAATGCCTTCCAGGACCGCGTCGACCGCCTCCAGATGGGACGGGTTGGCGGCCAGATAGACCTTGGTCTCGTTGCCCCGGTCGGAGGTGAAGGTGCCCTCCGTGCCGAGGTGGTACTTCACGTCGCCGGATCCCTGCACGCTGCGCGGGTCCTGCGTCCCCTCGAACTCGCGGAAGACTTGGGCGTAGGTCTTGCCGGCAATGTTGGTCAGCACGTTCAGCCGGCCGCGGTGCGCCATGCCGATCGCAACCTCGTCCAGTCCGTCGTCGGCCGCGTCGGAAATGATCGCGTCCAGCAGCGGAATCAGGGACTCGCCGCCCTCCAGCGAGAAGCGCTTCTGGCCCACGAACTTGGTCTGCAGGAACGTCTCGAATGCTTCCGCAGAGTTCAGTTTGGAGACGATTCGCAGCTGCTCCTCGCGGCTGGGCTTGGAGTACGGGTGCTCCAGCTCGTCCTGGAACCACTTGCGCTCGGTCGGGTCCTGGATGTGCATGTACTCGATGCCGGTGGTGCGGCAGTACGCGTCGCGGAGCACGCCCAGAATGTCGCGGAACTTGAGCATCGGCTTGCCGCCGAAGCCGCCGGTGGGCCACTCGCGGTCCAGGTCCCACAGCGTCAGGCCGTAGGTGAGCACGTCCAGGTCCGGGTGCTTGCGCTGGACGTATTCCAGCGGATCCGTATCCGCCATCAGGTGACCGCGGACGCGGTAGGCGTGGATCAGCTGCTGGATGCGGGCCACCTTGTTGATCTCGTCCGCGGGATCCACCTGCAGGTCCGGGCTCCAGCGGATCGGCTCATAGGGGATCCGCAGGGATTCGAAGATCTCGTCGTAGAAATTCTGCTCACCGAGCAGCAGCTGGTGCACAATCCGCAGGAATTCGCCGCTGCCGGCACCCTGGATGACGCGGTGGTCGTAGGTGGAGGTCAGGGTGAGGATCTTGCTGATCGCGTTCTGCGCGATGATCTTGGTGCTGGCACCCTGGAACTCCGCCGGGTAGTCCAGCGCGCCGACGCCTATGATGGCGGCCTGGCCCTTGGACAGCCGCGGGACCGAGTGCACCGTGCCGATGCCGCCGGGGTTGGTCAGCGAGACCGTGGTGCCGGCGTAGTCGTCCGCGGTCAGCTTGCCGGCGCGGGCGCGCTTTATCAGGTCCTCGTAGGTGCGCCAGAACTCGGAGAAATTGAGCGTCTCCGCCTTCTTGATGTTGGGCACCACCAGCAAACGGCTGCCGTCCGGCTTGGGCATGTCGATGGCAATACCGAAGTTCACATGCGCGGGCTGCACGGCCACGGGCTTGCCGTTAACCTCGTCATAGTAGACGTTCATCGACGGGAACTGGGACAGGGCACGGATCACGGCGTAGCCGATCAGGTGCGTGAAGGAGACTTTGCCGCCGCGGGCACGGGCCAGGTTGGAGTTGATCACCACGCGGTTGTCGATCAGCAGCTTGGCGGGCACGGCGCGCACGCTGGTGGCCGTGGGTACCTCCAGGCTGGTGATCATATTGGTGGCGATGGCCCTGGCCGGGCCGCGCAGGACCGAGACGGTGTCCTGCTCCGGGGCGGTAGTGTCCTTGGCGGTCCGGGGCAGCTGGGCCGGGATGGGCGCGGTTCCGGTGCGGGCTGAGTCCTTGGCTGGTC
>JALYYI010000054.1 GCA_030946705.1 Actinomycetota bacterium
GAGGTGCATCCCATTCCACTCGCGGTGTAGTGCGTCCGGCCACCCCGGACTGCGGGGCAGGCCAAGCTGCCACCTAAAGCTCAGCGGTCCCGCGCCGCGCCGCTTGGGTTGAACAATAATCGGGAAGTCCGGAAATCGTTGAAACGCTCGAGAAAGGCACCAGCAACGATCGTGATGGCCGGGCTCCGACATCAGCCTCACTGTGCCACGACGTGCCTCGCTGCTGTCCCGGCGTAGTCCCCACCGTGGAACGGCTGCCCGGATGCCGCTGGGAAGACTGTAGATGGCGATGATTTTGCAGACCGAGTTGGAAGACTTCCAACTACCTTGACCATTTCTTCCAACTCGGGTGCGCTTCTTCCAACGAGGAGGCCTGCACCTCACATGTGGTGGTGGCTAGAAGTCCCAGTCATCATCCTCAGTATTCACGGCCTTGCCAATCACATACGACGATCCTGACCCACTAAAGAAGTCATGGTTCTCGTCCGCGTTCGGGGACAGCGCGGACAGGATCGCCGGGTTCACGTCCGTGACGGAGGACGGGAACATCGCCTCGTAGCCCAGGTTCATCAGCGCCTTGTTGGCGTTGTAGTGCAGGAACTTCTTGACGTCCTCGGCCAGCCCCACGGAGTCGTAGAGGTCGTGGGTGTACTGGACCTCGTTTTCGTAGAGTTCGTACATGAGCTCGAAGGTGTAGTCCTTGATCTCCTGGCGCTTCTCCTCGGAGACCTTCTCCAGGCCTTTCTGGAACTTGTAGCCGATGTAGTAGCCGTGCACGGCCTCGTCCCGGATGATCAGCCGGATCAGGTCGGCGGTGTTCGTCAGCTTGGCGCGCGAGGACCAGTACATCGGCAGGTAGAAGCCGGAGTAGAACAGGAAGGACTCCAGCAGCGTGGAGGCCACCTTGCGCTTGAGCGGGTCATCGCCCTGGTAGTAGTCCATGACGATCCGGGCCTTCTTCTGAAGGTTCGCGTTCTCGGTGGACCAGCGGAAGGCCTCGTCGATCTCCTTGGTGGAGGCCAGCGTGGAGAAGATCGAGGAGTAGCTCTTGGCGTGCACGGATTCCATGAACGCGATGTTCGTGTACACGGCCTCCTCGTGCGGGGTGATCGCGTCCGGGGTCAGACTGACTGCGCCGACAGTGCCCTGGATGGTGTCCAGCAGGGTCAGGCCGGCGAAGACGCGCATGGTGAGCTGCTGCTCGTCCGGGGTCAGCGTGGCCCACGACTGGACGTCATTGGACAGCGGCACCTTCTCGGGCAGCCAGAAGTTGTTCACTAGGCGGTTCCAGACGTCGACGTCCTTCTCGTCCTGGATGCGGTTCCAGTTGATGGCCTCCACGTGGTTGAGAAGCTTTACTTTTTCGGTCATGACTCCGACTCGCTTTCTGAAGAGGGACTTGGTTTGGCTGAGTCCTCGACGCAATATTTGCAGTCGGCTTTCTCGACGCCCTTGTTGGTGTGATGTCTGGTGTGGGCACTGCGTTGGCTAGCTGGCTTAGGCTGACCCTTTTGAGCAGCGGACATTTTCGATCTAGTCTCATCGCTCAGTTTCTTGCCGAAGTTAGGATTCCCCGGACCCTTTCTAGCTTCGGATAACGCTCTACGGGATTCCTCGCTCATCTTGTGACCGAAGCGCGGGTGTTCAGCTCCAAACTTCCCAAAGTTCGGGTTCTCCTGTCCGGAGTACGTGCCTTTCCGATCGACCGACCACTTCATTCGCTGCTCAAGACTGTGTTTGCCGCCGTAGAACGGATTTTCCACTCCTGGCCGGCTCAATCCCTTTCGACCGGTGTTCCTGATCCGGGCAGCTTCACGCTGTTCCGCCGTCCAGACCACTCCGGTCGGCCCCAGACCACCATCCGCAAGGTTGAGCAGGCGGTCCCCTTCGCGTCGCAGGTAACTGATCCACTCGATCTCCGCTTGGCCCAGCTCCGGCAACCCTTCGACCCAGTCCAGCTCATCCGCGATAACATCGGCCGGATCGTGCTTCCGCAGCCAATCGTAGAACGGCGTCTTGCGTCCCTCGGCGGCCACGCGCAGGTGCTGATGGAAACGACGGCTGGCCGTCTTCGTCGTAATGCCGACATATCGGTACTCGAATTCCTTTCGAATCCGAATAGCATAGACCAAGCCGCCCGTCGCCGTCGCCGTTTCCATCATTTCAACCGTACCCCTAAATCAACCGATTTTGGTTGTCACAACATACAAGAAACACAATTTTCCACCTCCGTCCCTTCCAGCGCGAGCTGGCGGAGACGGATGTAGTAGATGGTTTTGATGCCCTTCTTCCAGGCATAGATCTGGGCCTTGTTGATGTCGCGGGTGGTGGCGGTGTCCTTGAAGAACAGCGTCAGCGACAGGCCCTGGTCCACGTGCTGCGTCGCCGCGGCGTAGGTGTCGATGACCTTCTCGTAGCCGATCTCGTACGCGTCCTGGTAGTACTCCAGGTTGTCGTTCGTCAGGTACGGCGCCGGGTAGTAGACACGGCCGAGCTTGCCTTCCTTGCGGATCTCGATCTTGGAGGCCACCGGGTGGATCGAGGAGGTGGAGTTGTTGATGTAGCTGATCGACCCGGTGGGCGGGACGGCCTGCAGGTTCTGGTTGTAGATGCCGTGCTGCATCACGGAGGCCTTGAGCTCGCGCCAGTCCTCCTGGGTGGGGATGTGGATGCCGTCGAAGAGCTCCACGACGCGTGCCGTCTGCGGAACCCACTCGTTGTCCGTGTACTTGTCGAAGAACTCCCCCGAGGCGTACTTGGACCTCTCGAATCCGCCGAAGGTGGACCCGGTCTCGATCGCGAGCCGGTTGGAGGCCCGGATGGCGTGGTAGACCACGGTGTAGAAGTAGATGTTGGTGAAGTCCAGGCCCTCTTCGGAGCCGTAGTGCACCCGCTCGCGGGCCAGGTAGCCGTGCAGGTTCATCTGGCCCAGGCCGATGGCGTGCGACTGGTCGTTGCCCTTGGCGATGGAGGGCACCGAGGTGATGTTGGACATGTCCGAGACGGCCGAGAGCGCCCGGATGGACGTTTCGATGGTGCGGCCGAAGTCCGGCGAGTCCATGGTCTTGGCGATGTTCAGCGAGCCCAGGTTGCAGGAGATGTCCTTGCCGGTCTCGGCGTAGGAGAGGTCATCGTTGTAGGTGGTGGGCTTGGAGACCTGGAGGATTTCCGAGCACAGGTTGGACATGATGATCTTGCCGTCGATCGGATTGGCCCGGTTCACCGTGTCCTCGAACATGATGTAGGGGTAGCCGGATTCGAACTGGATCTCGGCGAGGGTCTGGAAGAACTCGCGCGCCTTGATCTTGGTCTTCTTGATCCGGGCGTCGTCGACCATTTCGTAGTACTTCTCGGTGACGTTCACGTCGGAGAACGGCATGCCGTAGACGTTTTCGACGTCGTACGGGGAGAACAGGTACATGTCTTCATCCCGCTTGGCGAGCTCGAAGGTGATGTCCGGAACGACGACGCCCAAGGACAGGGTCTTGATGCGGATTTTCTCGTCCGCGTTCTCGCGCTTGGTGTCCAGGAAGCGGTTGATGTCCGGGTGGTGGGCGTGCAGGTAGACGGCGCCGGCACCCTGGCGGGCACCGAGCTGGTTGGCGTAGG
The DNA here is from genome assembly GCA_030946705.1 of Actinomycetota bacterium. Taxonomy (GTDB): domain Bacteria; phylum Actinomycetota; class Actinomycetes; order Actinomycetales; family Micrococcaceae; genus Arthrobacter_M. The sequence goes on from JALYYI010000054.1 coordinate 3,610, forward strand.
AGAAGCTGTCCTCAAGGAGCTTCATCACGGGGATGACGCCGGAGGACTGGTTTTCAATCTGCTTGATCGGTGCGCCGACCTCGCGGATGTTGGTCAGCGCGAAGGCCACGCCGCCGCCGCGCTTGGACAGTTGCAGGGCGGAGTTGATGGAGCGCCCGATCGACTCCATGTTGTCCTCGATGCGCAGCAGGAAGCAGGAGACCAGTTCGCCGCGCTGGGCCTTGCCGGCGTTCAGGAAGGTCGGGGTGGCCGGCTGGAAACGGCCCTCGATGATTTCGTCCACCATCTGCGTGGCGAGGGCCTCGTTGCCGCGGGCCAAATGCAGGGCCACCATGCAGACGCGGTCCTCGTAGCGCTCCAGGAAGCGCTTTCCGTCGAAGGTCTTCAGCGTGTAGGAGGTGTAGAACTTGAAGGCGCCCAGGAAGGTTTCGAAGCGGAACTTCTTCTTATAGGCGCGGCTGTAGAGCTCGCGGATGAAGTTCATCGTGTACTGGTCGAGGGTTTCCCGCTCGTAGTACTGGTTCTTCACCAGGTAGTCGAGCTTTTCCTCCAGGTCATGGAAGAAGACCGTGTTGTTGTTCACGTGCTGCAGGAAGTACTGGTGCGCCGCCTCGCGGTCCGCGGCGAACTGGATCTCGCCGCTGGGACCGTAAAGGTTCAGCATGGCGTTCAGCTCGTGGTAGCCCAGGCCCTTGTAGGCGGCGGGCAGTGCCGCATCCTTACCGACGACGGCGGCATGCGCGCCTTCGCCGTGGTCGCCGCTTACGGCCGGTTCTGCAACAGTCGTGTCCAAAACGTATCCAATCCTTCATGAACCCTGTCGACGTCCTCGGACGTTCCCATCAGTTCGAAACGGTAGAGAAGGGGAACCTTGCATTTGGCGGCCACGATGTCCGCCGCCAGGCAGTAGGTTTCCCCGAAGTTTGTGTTTCCGGCGCCGATAACCCCGCGGATCAGCGACCGGTTCTGCTCAATGTTGAGGAACTTGATGACCTGCCTGGGCACCGCGCCGTGCCCCTCCTCCCCACCATAGGTGGGCAGGACCAAGACATACGGACCAAGCGCCAGCAGGGTGTCCTCGCCGGTGTAGAGCGGAAGCCTTGCCGATTCAAGTCCAAGCTTTTGCACGAATTTGTGCGTGTTGTCCGAGACGGAAGAAAAGTAGATCAGCCGGCTGCCCGTACGCGGCAGCTCCCCGGATGTTGCCTCCGCCAATGGCGGGGTCAACATCTGTTCTTTAGGCTGTGCATGCGCTAAAGCTGGCATCGCCTTCACTTCTTACTGTGGTTCCTTGGATCTGGGGGGTCCTGGGAACTGGGGAGTTCCTGGGAACTGGTCCCTTGAATCCGCCCTTAAACCCAGCATTGCGGCTTGGAGCTGATCAGGCAACCGAGCTGACGGCTGCCAGTGCCAGTTCCGCGATCTTGTCCGGGCGGAAACCGGACCAGTGGTCCTGGTCCGTAATCACGACGGGGGCCTGCATGTAACCGAGGGCGCGCAGACGGTCCAGTGCTTCCGGATCCTGGGAGATATCCACGCTTTGGTAGGTGATCCCCTTCTTGTCCAACGCGCGGTATGTGGCGTTGCACTGAACGCACGCTGGCTTGGTGTAAACCGTAACGGTCATGATCCCCGTCCCCTTCTTGGAAGTACCTGTTCTGGTCGCCACTGGTTGCATCTGTGACTGCATCGATTTTCCGTATTTCGATACTACATGTAGTGCAGGCCGCCGGAAGGGACCCCAACATGATGTATTACAAGTATGTCATTTTATGCACCGATAGTCCACAGGCCGGGGCCGGAAAATCGCCTGAAACCAGCCCTTTTCGGACACGCTATCCACATGGTGTGGAGTACTTACGCACTTAATTACGACGGCGTGTCGCACCTTCTCGGCGTGTCGCGGCACCAGACTCGCTCCCCCGCGCGTCCCGGGCAGACCTACCGGCCATGGCCACTCCAGATAGTCAGCATGCTTTCCAGTTGACGTATTCAATGGAAGACTGGGCATGCCAACCGGCCGCCTCCAACCAACCGGCCGCCTCCAAAGAAAAGAGAAACCCATGATCGAAAAAATGCATGAGGCAGGCGTCAGGAGCGAGTACGCCTACATCGGCGGATTCGCCTCCATCGCACTGTCCTTGGCCTCCTGGATGATCAGCAGGGTCAACCCGAGCCACGATAAGGCCCAGTCCGACCGCTGGGGAATCTTCCTGGGCCACTGGGCGCCGACGTTCTTTGCTGTCGGAATAGCCCTCCGCCTTGAGGAGAAAAAGTAGCATCCGGTCCCGATCCCCGGCACCACTACGAGTGCCGACAGCCGGCGCCCCGGACCTTGTGCCGGGGCGCCTGTCAGCGCCAGAAGAGCTTAGGCTGGACTGAGCGAAGGAATAACGGCGCTAACGCAAAGGACTGAAGTGGTAAACCCGATCCATCTGCGGACCCTCATGGAAGTCACCCGGCTGGGCTCGTTCGCAGCGGCAGCCAACCGGCTGGGCTACACTGCCTCGGCCGTCTCCCAGCAGATGTCGACGCTGGAACGCGAGACCGGCGTCGTCCTCTTCCAGCGCAGCGCCCGCAGCGTGCTGCCGACCGAGGCCGCCATCGTGATGACCCGGCATGCCTCCAAGGTGCTGACTGATATCGACGCGCTGCTGGCGGCGACGTCCCGCACCCACGCCACCACCACCCAGGAGCTTCGGCTGGGCATCTTCCCCTCGCTGGCCACCCATGTGCTGCCCCGGCTGCTGGGCAGCGCGGCCTGGCATGATCTGGGTATTAACCTCAAGGTCTCCGTCGCGGAACCGGCGCAGACCCTGCAGGGACTGCGCACCGGCGGGGAACTGGACGTCGCGCTGGTCTACCAAGTGGGGCAGGGCGGGCTGGCGTGGCCGCACACCGTCAACCGGCAATGGATCGGCGATGATGATTTCCGCGTGGTGCTGCCGGCGTCCTGGGGCATCCAGCCCAAGGCCGAGGTGGCCGCGGCCCAGCTGTCCGACATGCCCTGGATCATGCACCATCCGGGAACCAGCGATGCGGCCGTGATTGAAAGGCTGTTCGCCAGCTGCAATCTCCACCCACGGGTCGCGGCCTACAGCGACGACTTCAACGCGAGCCTGGAGATGGCCTCGGCCGGTCTGGGCGCCGCGCTGGTGCCCGAACTGGCCCTGCGCTACCGGCCGAAGCACATCGTGGTGCTGGATGTGCCGGAAATCAGACTGGCGCGCAACATCTTTGCCCTGCTCCTCAACGACAAGCGGACAGCCCAGGTGGAGGTCTTCGTGGACCTGCTCTCCGGCATTCTGCACGAACTGGGGCGCACCCCTCAGCACTGAGGGCGGGTGCCTGCCGACGACGGCGGGGACGCCGACGGGACGGTTGTGCCTAGTCCGGCATCGGGTTCACGGCATCGCCGCGCCAGGTGAGATCCGTCTCCGGGTTCACTTGCGCCGCCTCCAGGGCCGGGTCAGCAACGACGGCATCGATCAGGGACCGGCTGCCCCCAAATTCACGCACGTCGGCCTCCAAGAGAACGTACTCCCTCTCTGGCAGCTCCAGGAGCGGTCCCCGCAGGACCGCACTCGTACTCCGACCAGCAAGCCGGCCACGACGGCGAGCTGCTCCCGATCCAGTCGCCCAAGAACGGGTGACCGGCCCGTCCAGCCATCCGCGAGGTCAACGCCGTCCCGCTCCCCCATTCCGTGACGCAGACCGCGCCGGAACACTTGCAGGGAAGTCTACGGCTGTCTGGTCTTGGGTGGGCGCCGCGCATCTGCACTATAGCTGCAATAGAAGCATAATGACTGTATGAGTGTTGCCATTACCATTCGCGACGTCCCAGACCATGTTCGCGACGAGCTGGCGGCCCGCGCGGCACGTGCCGGCAAATCTCTGCAGGAGTACCTGCGTGGGATGCTCATGGAGAGCACTGCACGCCCACTTGCAGAGGATGTCATCGCCCGGGCCCGGGCGCGTGTCACAGCGACCGGAGGTCGAGTTGACGCCGAATCGATCCTCACAGCGCGAGACGCTGAGCGTCGGTGAGCGCTCGCGTCGTCTGCGAAGCTGCACAAGCCCACGCGGATCTACTCGCCCTTTCGGTCGAGGAATGGCCCTATGAGTTGCTCGCTCCGCGGGTTTGGGCGCTGCGGCACAGTCTTTCCAGCTACGACGCCAGCTACGTTGCCGTCGCCGAGCTGACGGGCGCCACACTGGTCACCTTGGACCGGCACATCGCCGGCGCACCAAACCTTAGATGCTCGGTGGCTACTCCCTAATATCTCTGCTTAGGTGCGGTGCGGTGCTGCGCTGGCTGTCCCGTCCGCGGACGGCGAGTTCCGCCGGCCGGAAGGGCCGGAGACCCGGAAGGCGGTCAGGCGAGCCGGGCGCGGACTTCCTTGGTCGCCTGCACCAGGTTGCGCAGCGATTCCTCGGTTTCCCGGTAGCCCCGGGTCTTCAGACCGCAGTCCGGGTTGACCCAGAGCTGGCGGACCGGCACATGCTTGACGGCGGTTCCGAGCAGTTCGGTAACCTCCGCCTTCCCCGGGACGCGCGGCGAGTGGATGTCATAGACGCCCGGACCAACGCCGCGGCCAAAGCCGTGGCTCTCCAGATCGTGAACGACCTCCATGCGCGAGCGGGCGGCCTCGATGGACGTCACATCCGCATCCAGCCCGTCGATGGCGTCGATGATGGCGCCGAACTCGGAGTAGCACAGGTGCGTATGGACCTGGGTGGCGTTGGCAGCACCGGAGGTGGCCAGCCGGAAGGAGTTGACCGACCATCCCAGGTAGGCCTCCTGCTCCGCCCTGCGCAGCGGCAGCAGCTCGCGCAGCGCAGGCTCGTCGACCTGGATGATCCGGATTCCGGCGGCCTCCAGATCCGCGATCTCGTCGCGCAGCGCCAGCGCCACCTGGTTGGCGGTCTCCCCCAGCGGCTGGTCATCGCGGACGAAGGACCACGCCAGGATGGTCACCGGACCGGTCAGCATGCCCTTCATCGGCTTGCTGGTCAGGGACTGGGCGTAGCGCGCCCACTCCACGGTGATGGGATGGCTGCGGGTGACGTCGCCCCACAGAATGGACGGGCGGGTGCAGCGGCTGCCGTAGGACTGGACCCAGCCGTGCACGGTGACGTCGAAGCCTTCCAGGTTTTCGGCAAAATACTGGACCATGTCATTGCGCTCCGGCTCGCCGTGCACCAGCACATCGAAGCCGATCTCCTCTTGCAGTGCCACCACACGCCGGATCTCATCCTTCATCAGCGCCTTGTACTGGTCCTGGGTCAGCTCGCCCTTGTTCGCCCGGGCGCGGGCCGAGCGGATCTCGCTGGTCTGCGGGAAGGATCCGATTGTTGTCGTCGGCAGCGGCGGCAGGGCCAGCTCCGCCTCCTGGACGGCGGCGCGGGTGGCGTAGTCCTCTCGCCTGAAGTCGGCGCGGGTGAGGGCCGCGGTCCGGTTCCGGACGTCGTCGCGCTTTACGCCGACGGCGGCGGCCCGGGAGGCGATCAGGCGGGTGGCGCGCTCGACGGCGGGCCGGACAGCGGCCGGATCCGCAAGCAGGCCCGCCAGGGTTACGACCTCGGCGGCCTTCTGGTCCGCGAAGGCCAGCCAGCTGCGCAGCTCGGCGGGGAGCTGTGTCTCTTCCTCAACATCGTGCGGGACGTGCTGGGTGGAGGTGGAGGTGGAAACGGTCACGGTGGAGACGGCTTCGCGCAGGGCGGCCAGCTTGTCCGCAGAGGCCCGCAGGTCATTGAGCCAGATGTTGTGGCCGTCGACCAGTCCGGCCACCAGCGTCTTATCCCCCAGCGTCGACAGCTCCGCGGCGGCGGGCACGGTGCCCTTGAAGACGTCCAGGTGCAGTGCGTCGATGTTGGTCGCGGCCAGCGTCGGCAGCAGGCCATCCAGCGAACCGTACGGCGTGCTGACCAGGATGGCCGGCCGGGACGCAGCGGCTGAAAGCACCTCATAGGAGCGGGCGACGGCGGCCTGCAGCTCCGCCGCCGGCACGTCCTGGTCGACCACCAGGGCGGGCTCGTCCAGCTGGACCCAGGTTGCACCGGCGGCGGCCAGGCGTCCGAGCAGCGCGGAGTACACCGGCAGCACGTCCTCCAGCCGGCTCAGCGGCGAGAATCCCGCCGGAGCTTCATCGGAGGCCTTGCTCAGCAGCAGGAACGTCACGGGTCCCACCAGGTAGGGGCGCGTCTCAATGCCGTTGGCCAGCGCGTACTCGAATTCCTCCACGATGCGGTTGGAAGTCTCCGAGAACGCGGTTTCCGGGCCGATCTCCGGCACCAGGTAATGGTAGTTGGTGTCGAACCATTTGGTCATTTCGAGCGGCTGCTGCTCGGCGGTGCCGCGGGCCAGCGTGAAGTAGCCGTTGATGTCCAGCTGTCCGCCGTCGTCGAGCAGGTTACCGAAGCGCGACGGCACGGCGCCGATGTGGGCCGCGGCGTCCAGGACCTGATCGTAGTAGGAGAAAGTGCCCGGAATCGCTGCGGGCTCGCTGAGGCCAAGGCCGTGGAGCCGCCGGGCGGTGCCCAGCTGGATCTCCTTGGCGGCGGCGTCAAGGGCGGCGGCGTCGATCCTGCCGGCCCAGAATGCCTCCACGGCCTTCTTCAGCTCGCGCCGGCGGCCGATCCTCGGGTAGCCCAGGA
>JALYYI010000074.1 GCA_030946705.1 Actinomycetota bacterium
ACGAAAAATCGCCCTGCGCCTGTTTCTCTCCTTCTGGGCCGTCATGTCCACGGCAGGCCTTGCCGCGGACTTCCTGTTCAGACTTCTCGGAATTCCTGTCCCGGGCCGGCCCGCAGAAGTCGCCCCGACCCGGTTCGAATGGAACTACACCACATTCCTGAACCTGGCCGCCCTCATGCTTGCCGCCGCCGTATATTGGCTATACCGCAACCGGAGCCGGTTCGGGCAGGCAGGCACCTACGCACAGGACGTCGTGTGTGGAATGCAGGTTGAACGCGCCCAGGCCCCGGCCAGCCATGTCCACAACGGCACCACCCACTATTTCTGTTCAGACCGCTGCCACGACAAATTCGTGGCAGACCCGGACAAATATATTGACGGCCACGCCAGCGAACCCATCGAGATGGACGCCGCCCCCGAGGCATCCGACAAACCGGCCGGCGAAGGCCGCACGGAAACCGATCCGGTATGCGGTATGCGGGCCAACCGGGATGCATCCACCAGCTACGTCCATCACGGGCGGACGTACTACTTCTGTTCGCGGGACTGCTACGGGAGTTTTGTCAGCGACCCAGACTCCTTTGCTGCCGGCCCGCCGGCAGGGCCGCCAGCCCGCCCTCACCCAGCCCACCCGACAAACCATCCCGACACGGTGAACCGTGAGGGGAGGAAGAACCGGTCGTCCCGGGAGACGACCGGTTCACCTCTGGGTTCCGCCTTCGCCACCGTGTCGGGGCTGGCACAACCAACAGGAGAGGGCGGGGATTACCTCACTTCCCGGATACGAGATGCATCTCTTTGCGGCAGCAACACGTCGGATTTGCCTGACCCTGGCAACTGTCCGGCGCTCCCTTCGTCACCGTCACTTCGCACCCGCACTCAGGATCCGGGCAGCGGTACACCTGTCCCTTCTTGAATGCCATTTAGACCACCTCTTCACTCGTTGTGATTACTGACAATCACAGGCTAAAACCTTGACTCGAGGTGAGGGTCAAGCGCCTACTGGGACAGACCGAAGGGAACCATGATGTGCCCGACCATGACCATCGGAGATATCGCGGTGAATACCGGGACCAGCTGGCGCGCCATCCGCCTCTATGAAGCACAAGGCCTCCTCCCGGTGCGGAGGCGAACACCCAACGGCTACCGCCTTTTCGAAGAATCCGACGTTCGCCTCATCCGGTTCATCCGTGCCGCCCGCGTGCTCGGGTTCAGCCTCGGCGACATCCGGGAGATACTGACCATCACCGGCGCCGGCCAGGTGCCCTGCCACCGTGTCAGGGAGCTGATCGGGCAAAGGATTTATCAGATCGATACAGCAATCGCCAGTCTGCAGGCGCTCCGGTCCGGGCTCGTCAAGGCACAGCGCATGCCCGAGCGCGGCAGCGCCGGGGTGGAAGAAGCGGAAAGGCCCTGCCCGATTATCGCCCACGCGGCTGCCACCTGATGGACTGCAGGCCAGAGAAGTCATCGGCCGATGAGAGAGTTGACGCGAAAATGACGCGGGCCAGATCCTGCCGCCAACCACAGAATCATGAGAATGCCGATCGCTGACAGGACCCGACGTGGTGGTCCGGGCAGGGGCGGGATCATGCCCGGCTGCCGCCGGTCAGGGCTGCTTCACCGGGCAACGTGGGCCGGGGCCATTTTATGACCGGCACCTCCCGGGCCTTGTTCGGGTCGCTGACGACCGCCATCGCGGACGTCGGGACATTGAGCCTGACGATGTCCCCGGAGGCCAGTGCTCGGCCCCAGGGGATTTCTGCGCAGGCTGACTCCCGCTGCGTTTAGGCTCACCAGCCGGCGCGGTCCCAGTGTCCGCAGATCCGAGACGGTGGCGTGTATTCCGTCGCCGTCCCCGGTCAGGATTTCGATGCTTTCCTGACGCATCAGCAGGATCCCCGGACCCGTCGGCCACCTGGTGTCATCGGGCAACCGGAGGGCCCCCAGGGCCGAGTGGTGGATTCCGCTGCGCACCGTGCCCGGAATCTCGTTGGCCCCGCCCATGAGCCGGCTGACCTCCAGGGAGACCGGCCGCGAGTACATCAGTTCGGTGCGGTCATGCTGGAGCATCCGCCCGCCGCTGAACAGGGCCACCGCGGCCGCCTCACCGCGGTCATGGGTGACCATGAGGATAGTGGGGTTCAACCTCCGGCGCAGCAGCGCCAGCAGTTCGTGCATCGCGGAGTGCAGCTCCGGATCCAGGGCGTTGAAGGGTTTGTCCAGGAGCAACACGGCGGGCCGGGCGGCAAGGGCCCGGGCGATGGCGACCCGCTGGGCCTGGCCGCCGGACAGGGCCGTGACCGGTCGTTTTCCGAATCCTTCCAGCTGCACGAGTTCGAGGAAACCCTCCGCATCGGCCCGGGCGCGCCGCTTGCGAACACCGCGGACGGTCGCGGGGAAGGCGACGTTGTCCAGGACGTTCAGGTGCGGGAACAGCAGCGGGCACTGGGAGAGCATGGCCATACCCCGATGTTCGGGGCTGACGGCGGCCATGTCCTGACCGTCGAGCAGGATCCGGCCGGCATCGGGGACGTCAAGGCCGGATATGGCGCGCAGCAGGGTGCTCTTTCCGGAACCTGACGGCCCCAGGATCGCCGTGCAGGATCCGGCGTCGAGTGTGAGGCTGACGTTGTTCAGCGCCGGGGAGGACGAGGCCTTGAACGATTTCCGGAGGCTGTCGAGGATCAGGGTGTGGGTCATGAGGTGCCTCGGGCCGGCCGGCGTCCGCCCACGAGGATCAGAGCGGTGAGAAGGACCAGAGGTGGCAGGAGGGCGGCGGCGGATAGTGCGGCGACGACTGCGTCGTTGCCGGTGCCGGCTGCCGCGGAAGCTACCAGCAGTGGCACGGTGATGATCGTACCGCCTCCGATCAGCAAAGTGATGACATAGTCGCTCCAGCCCAGGAGGAAGGCGAGGAAGGCCGCGCGGGCAAGGCGGGGGCCAGCAGCGGCAGGTGCACACGACGCAGGACCTGCCACGCGGTGGCACCGAGTGTGCGGGCTTCCTCTTCAAAGGCCAGATCGTGGGCGCCGTAGGCGACCCGCATCGTGTAGGTCGTGTAGGGCAGGGCGTAGACGGTCAGAAGCAGGACGACGCCGGCAAAGGCGGGAACGTGCAACCGCAGCAGCACCACGTTCAGGCCCAGCGCGGCAGCGAAAGCGGGCAGGGCCACGGGGGCGAATAAGAGGATGTTGACGGCGGCGGCGAAGGGGACCCGGTGGTAGGACAGGGCCCGCGCGGCCAGAACCCCCAAGGGTGTGGCCAGCACGCTGACCAGCAGACCCAGGGCCACGGAGTGCGCGAACGCCGGGACGGCTCCCTGCGCGAGGGCCGCGCGCACTCCCTGCCAACCCCAGGCCTGGGGCAGCGGCGCCGGAAAGGACCAGCGGTCGGCAAAAATTCACAAACCCAGCGGCACGAGGGGCAGGATGAACCAGAGGGACAGGGCCACGGCCAGCAGAATCCGCAGGACACGCCCGATGCCGCGGGAGGATCTCAGTCCTTTCCCCGGCTGGCTCTGCCACGACAGCGGTGCGGCCGGCCCGGGCGGTAGTGTTACCGCCATAGAGCGGTCCTGCGCAGGTAGGCAAAGGCTGCGGCCACGGCGCCGAAGGACAGTGCTGCGGTGACGATTGCGACCGCGGCCGCCTCCGGCCGGGAGGTCAACGTCACGGAATTGAACAGCCGCAGTGCCATGACCGGCAGTGGCTCCGGATATGTCCGGCCCAGCAGCCACGGCACTTCATAGGAGCCGAGGCTGTATACGAAGACAATTGTGGCCGAGACTATCAAAGCGGGCAGGCCCAGCGGAATCAGCACGTGCCTGAGGCGCCGGACGCGCCCGGCTCCCAGCAGTGCGGCTGTTTCGTCGTAGTTCACCGCCCGTGTGGCCAGGACACCTGTCACGACCAGCGCCACGAACGCTGACTCCTTCCACCCGTATTCGGCGATGACCGCCGTCCACCAGGGTCCGCCGACCAACGCCGGCCACCCGCCGCCTGTGTTGAAGAGGCGGGGGAGCAGACCCGAGTCGGCCAGCAGGAGGGAGACGGAGGCCGCACCGACGATATGCGGAACCGGAACGGTCAGGGTGCTCAGCGCCGCGACGAGTTTGCCGCACCATCTGCCCTGGACGATGATCAGCGCCGCGGTGAAACCGATGACGCAGGCCACCAGGGTTGAGGAGGCCGCTACCGCCAGCAACAGGCCGATACCCAGCGGCAGCTCGTCGGCGTGGGCGCCGTACGCGGCCACCGTCAGGGACGGGCGCCCCACCAGGGGGAACAGGCCCAGGCTCTGAGCGGGGGCAGTGATCATCCCGCCGAGGACGACGAAGGCGGCAGTCAGGACCGCCGGGGCGGCCATCAGTGTCCCGGGAAACCACCTCCGACCCCTCACGGGCGCGGGTTCCTGTGCACGGATGCCACTACCCGCCCGCCAGAACATGGAGCCGCCAGGCGTCGTCGAGGGCCGGCACCCAGGGGGCGGAAAGCTCCGGGTTCGCGTTCTTGGACAGCACACCGTAGACGGGCACGACCGGGGACCCGGGAAGCTTATCGAAGGCGGCCCGTTCGGCGGTGCTCAGTCCCGCGGGATCGAGCACCGTGAACTGCCCCCACAACCTCGGGTCGGCCTTGGCGGCCTGCTGCTGCGGTGACAGTGCCAGATTCGCCACGACCATGGCCCCCGCCTGATGCCCGGAGGTCGCCGGGATGGCCAGGAAGCTCGCGTTTCCGATGGTGCCTTCCTTGAGGGTCAGTACCTTGGCGGCGGCGGGGTAGGTGCCGTCCGCGACGAGTTTGGTCAGTGTTGCCGGGCCATACGTCATGGTGAAGTCCACTTGTCCGCCTGCGTAAAGGCTGTTCAGTTCGGCGGAGGTCTTGGGGTATGTCGTGCCTCCCCGCCACAGTGAGGGGCCGAGTTCCTTGAGCCTGCTGTACAGGGCCGGGGTGAGCCGGTCGAAGGCTTTCCGGTCGAAGCGCAGCGGCACGTTTTTGTATCCGCCGGAGACGCTGTCGAGCACTTCACGGGTGAAGACGGATCCGGTAAAGTCCGGTGGCGCCGGGTAGGTGAAGCGGCCGGGGTGCTTTTGCGCCCAGTCCAGCAGCCCGGCCAGGGTGTCCGGCGGGTTGGTGACCTTGGCGGAGTTGTAGGCGATGGTGAACTGCGCCTTGCTCCACGGCGCTTCACAGCCATCTACCGGGGTTCCGAAGTCGTTGGTCAGCAAAGGATCCGCCGGGTTGGTCAGCTTCATGTTGGGCAAGGTGGCCGTCCAGCCGCACGACCATGCCCCGGCCTGTTTGCCGGTGCCGAAGTTGTCGCCGTTGACCCAGACCAGGTCGACGCTGCCGTTCCTGGTACCGGCCTGGACCTCGGTCAGAACCCGGTTCAGGGCATCTTTGGTGTCGGCGACGGGAACACGCTCGAGCTTCACCCCGTCCTTGGCCGCCGCGGGGATAAGTTCGTTGTCCACGTAGGCGTTGCCCTGCTCGTCCCCGCCGTACATCCACAGCCGTACGGTCTGTCCTTTCGCAGCCGAGGCGACTTGATCCCAGCTGCTGACCTGCTGTTGCGGGGGCGGTGGGGCGGCGCAGGCGCCCAGGGCCAGTACTGCCACGGCGGCGCCTGCCAGGACTGCGTGGGAGCGGCGACAGAGGGAACGGATTTCCCGTGTTTCCCTCGTATCCTTCCGGTGGTTACGCAACGGCTGCCCGAAAGCGCGGGGGTCTTTCACGCTGTGCCCGGGGTTGTGGGGGCGGACGGTGTGAGGGGCCGGATGGGCAACATTTTGCGCAGCCCCGCGTTCTCGGTCTGGTCCAGGACCGAATGTTGGACGCAGGCGGGGACCAGCCGGCCGGTTTCCGGGTGGCTCATCGCATACATGCACGAACCCAGGCGTTCCTGGGTTTCCCTGATCTTGGGGTCCTCGCTGACCACTCCACGCTCCATGAGCTCCCAGGCCGGCTTCACTTCGGCCGCGTCCATGAAGTTGTGCACCACAAACGTCTTGAAGGACAGCTGTCGGCGGTACGCCGCCGTTGCGACGCGGCGCAGACCGCCGGCGCGGCCCAGCATGCGGGCGGCGAACCGGATCAGGACCGGGACATCCTCAAGGTGGCCCAGGAGTGCACGGACTACCTTGACCGTGACAACGGTTTTGGGGGTGCCGCCGAAGAACATTCCGCCGAAGTGTGCAAGGACCCGGTCGCGGGTGGCCAGATCTTCCGGGTCTTCCGGATCAAGCAGGGGAGTGAAGCCGGTGCCGATGCGCACGCCCACCGAGGTCCTGTTGCAGCGCGGATCACCGAACTGGGTGCCCTGCCAGGGCAGAGCCTGACCGGCCCCCGCCTCGATCCGCGACCAGACGGCGTCGATAGTGACCTCCCCGAAGTCTGGCGTCCACCTGCGGTCGTCCCCGATGTAGGCCGCCGGCTGGAAGGAGAGCATGTCATAGGGCATCTCCAGCACGGCGCGGGTCACCTCACCGACCTGATCGACGTTGGAGGGGGTGACGGTCATGTTGTGGGCGATGTAGGAGCTGATGCCGTGATCGCGTTTAAGGGCCACGAACATTTCGGCGAACCGTGCCCGGAACGGGTTGAGCTCGGCCTCGTTGCGCGGCCGTACGGCACCGCGTCGCCCGCGCATCAGGGAGTCGAAATGGGCGGCGAAGGACACCTTGTCGAAGCGTGGCCTGCCGTCGCGGTCCAGCACGACGTCCAGCAGGTACTGGTAGTCGAAGTCCCCGTGGGTCATGGACATCGGTTCACGTCCGTTGGCCCGCATGGCGAGCAGTGCGGCGGCATGGTCCTGTGCCGGGAGCAGGCTCACCTCTCCGCCGATCAGCTGGGAGTGGGCGCGGGGGCCGCGGATGCTGCGCAGGAATTCCATCTGTTCCGTTACCGCATTCACGGTGTGGCCTCCGTCGATTCGGACCTTGTTCGCGTCCGCCGAGTGGTAGCAGGGGGAACAGGTCAGGTTGCATTTGGGGAAAACGCCATGCGTCCCCTCACACCCCACCGCGGCCTTCCCCAGGAGCTGACCGGGGGTTTTGACGTGGTCCGGCAGTTCCGCCCGCCGCCGCTCCAATGCAGCCCGGCTCTCCGGGTGGATCGGCCGGGTCGTCAGCTCGATACTTCGAAGGGAGGCTGCGATCGTCATGGTTCTCCTGCTGGTCGGGAATTCAAGCTGCTATCAGGACATGGCAGCGGCCCTGCACGCGGGGTTTCAGGCGATCGGTTCCGGGACGGCGGGGAGGTCAAGTTCGGTTCCGGCGTAGTGGTTCAAGTAGTTGGTGAACAGGTTCGCCGCGAGATGGGCGAAAGCCTCGGATAGTTCCTCAGTGCTCCAGCCGGCGTCCAGGGCCGCCTTCCAGGTCGCGTCCGAGACGTTCCCGGTCCGCGCGGCGGCCTCGCGTGCGACCGTGGTGATCGCCGCGAGCTTGTCATCGAAGTCCACTTCCCCGGCACGGATCGCCAGGATCTGCTCATCGTCCAGTCCGGCCCTTCGGGCTGAGAGGGTGTGGGCCGACTGGCAGTAGGAGCACCCGTTCTGGTTCGCCACGGCCAGAGCGATCGCTTCGCGGGTGCGGGCATCGAAGGTTCCGTGGGCGGCGATGGCGGCTGAGATCTCGGCGTAGGATCCGATGACGGCCGGGGAATGGGCCATGCCGGCATGGATGTTGAGCAGCTTGCCCATTTTCTTTTCCAGCTTTCGGGCTGTTTCCCGGGATCCCTCGGGCGCGGATTCGACGGTGTGGGCAGGAATACGTGGCATGTGGATTTTCTCTTTTCGGTCATGGACGGGATAAAAAGGTTGGCCGGGTTCCGGGCCGGTTCTTTGCTGCCGGTCAGGGTGGGTCGGCCGTGATGAGGATGCCGCTGCCGGGGTTGAAGGCGATGTGGGATCTGATCTTCCGGGCCAGGGGTGAGGGCACGGGGTAGGACCAGGCAGCGTTGGGGGCGCGGCGGTCGCCGGCGCGGACATGGTAGTACCGGGCGATGCCCTTCCAATAACACAGGGTGCGCAGCCAGCTCTTGTCCAGCACACCGGTTTGCACGGATCCTGGGGGGAAGTAGTGGTTTCCCTCCAGGTAAACGGTGTCGGCTGAGCGTGCGATCACTTTTCCGTTGTAGGTGGCCGTGATCATGGGATGCTCCTGGCCATGGTTTGAAGCAGCGCCCGGTCCTGGATGATGATGCGTCCGCGCCCCTGCCGGATCGCGTTTCTGGCCGTGAGGTCGCCCATGATTTTACTGGTGGCCTCCCGGGAGGCGCCCAGCAGGCCGGCGATTTGTTCGTGCGTCAGGTTAATGGTGCGGGCGTGTCCGAAACGCGGTGTTCCCGCGGCATCGCCAAGTTTGACCAGGGTGGATGCGACCTGGGCGGCCAGCGGCCGCAGGGCCAGGTCGGTGAGGCGTTCTTCGAGCCGGGCGACCTGCTCGCCGAGCAGGCGTGAGACGCGGATGGCGATGCGCGGGTCCGAGAGCAGGAAACGTTCGACGTCCTCGACACTGAGCTGGCAGATCGTGGCGTCCTCGATGGTTTCGGCGTAGCTGTCGTACATGCGCTGTCCAACCAGGAGCATCTCCCCGAATACCGATCCCGGTTCCAGGATCGCCATGGTCAGAGCTTTGCCGTCCTCGGCGACACGGAAGATGCGTACCCGGCCGGTCTTGAGGATGAACAGGGCCTTCACGGGCTGGCTTTGGCTGAAAAGGAGCTCTCCGCGGCGGAACAGGCGGGCCGGGGCCATCCGGTCCATCGCCTCGATCTCCTGCGCGCTCAGGTCCGAGAACAGATCGACTTCGTTCAGGCAGCTGAACGGATCGGCAGGTCCTATCATCAGCGGGTCGGCCTCTCGTTGCCGTGGAGACCACGGTCGAAGGTCTCCGGAGACGGTGGCCACCACATCGACCCGGCAATTATCGCTCATGCCCGGCTCTTGAGGACGCGCACCCCCACCAGTCCCAGAATAGCCCCGTAGATCATGTCGCCCATCAGGCTCAACGCCGCGGTCAGGTTCAGGGCGAAAAGCGGCATACCCAACATGGCCGCCATGATCATCAGCGGTTCAAGGATCCACCAGATCACCCCGTACCCGAGTCCAACGAGTGCGCCGCGGCCGTAACCGGTCAGCAGACGATTGCCGAACAGGACCGTCAGCCCGAGACCAATGAGTACGGAAATCACCAGGTGGACGCCGAACCCGACCGCGGCGGAGCTGGAGCCGACCATGGCGGCGATCATGGGCAGGATGCCCATCATCGCCATGAGCATGCCGAACACGAGGCCGCCGGCGAGGCCGCCGGCCACACCGGCAGCAACGCGCCGTCCCATTCCCGTGGTTGTTCCGTGATGCGATACGGCTGATGCAGAAGCCATGGCCGCCACCTTCCCGTTGCAGTTGCCTCGCCTGCCCACGCTATGGCTGATGGCCTGGCCCGTTCAGCAATCTGGACTACACAACAACGCAAAATCATGGCCGGGCGCTTCCCGTTTCCCCGACCCGACGCCCAGGGAGGGACGGGGTGGCTTGTGAATTAGTGAAATATCCGACGCAAACGGTCTATCGATCCTCGCAGCCCATCCATGCCATATTTCATGAATAGGTAGGGGCTGATGGCCTGGAAGAGTCCGGCGCGGTTGCCACCGAATGAGCCCCTGCCTTGCGCTTCCTGCCCCGGCGACCGATCACGTCGCTGGCGCCCAAAGCAACCCCATCCTGATGGTGACCCACGGCCGGCGGTGAGGCGGCCGCGGGTGGCTGACAACCGTAAGGTCTCGCCTCTGGTCTGCGGGCCGGGCGGCGTGCATAATCAAGGGGTGCTGGCCGTGACCCTGATCAGCAGATCCTGGTTGGCACATGCCCTGCCCGCGTCGGCCCGACGGACGGAGAATGATGAGCCAAGTGTTAACCAGCCAGGCATTGGAGGAGGTAGTCAAGGTCGCGCGGGAGCACGCCCAGAGGGTGGACACCGACGGGGTGTACCCCCTTGAGGCGGTCGCGGAGTTACGGGCTTCCGGACTGCTGGGGCTGGTGCTGCCCGTCGAGGCCGGCGGTGCCGGTGCCGGGCCTGTGGTGTTCACGGAGGTGGTCTGCGCGCTGGCGGAGGCATGCGGTTCAACGGCGATGATCTACCTGATGCATGCCGCCGCCGCGGTCACGATTGCGGCCGCGCCGCCTCCGGATCTGCCCGACCTGCTGGCCAGGATGGCGAGCGGGGCAACATTGGGCACGTTGGCCTTCAGTGAGCGGGGATCCCGGTCGCATTTCTGGGCGCCCGTCTCGACGGCGACCACTGATGGGGATACGGTCAGGTTGCGCGCGGACAAGAGTTGGGTGACGTCGGCGGCTCACGCCGACGTCTACGTGGTCTCGACCGGTGCGCCCTCGGGTGTGCCGGGTGAGGTGGACCTGTATGCCGTTTCCGGAGGCGCCGCGGGTTTGAACGTTGCAGGTCCCTGGCGCGGGTTGGGGCTGCGCGGCAACGACTCTGCACCGATGACTGTCGACCTCGACATCCCGGTAGGGTACCGGCTGGGTGGGCCGGCGGCGGGCTTCGCGCTGATGATGGAGACGGTGCTGCCGTGGTTCAACCTCGGCAACGCGGCGGTCTCGCTGGGTCTGGCATCTGCCGCTACCCGGGCCGCTGTCGAGCACGTTGGAGCGGCCAGGCTCGAGCACCTGGGCCAGTCACTGGCTGGGTTGCCGACGATCCGGGCCCAGATCGCCCGGATGGGCATCAGCCTGGCAGCGCAGCGTGCTTATCTGGCCCATGCCGCGGGCAGCGTCGCGGCTCCCGGGGAAGAGACGATGCTGCATGTGCTTGGGGTGAAGGCCTCGGCCAATGATGCTGCACTTGAGATCACCGACGCGGCCATGCGGGTCTGCGGGGGGGCGGCGTTCTCCAAGCACCTGCCCATTGAACGGGCCTTCCGTGATGCGCGGGCGGGCTCGGTAATGGCGCCGACCGCGGACGCGCTCTATGACTTCTATGGCAGGGCCATCACCGGCCTGCCTTTGTTCTAAGGGCGTGAAGATGTCGGAGCAGCTGCTGGTGGGGGCCGTGGCCTACACCCCAAATGTGGTACCCATCTGGGAAGGCATCCGCGAATACTTCGCGGACTCGACGGCACCGATGGACTTCGTCCTGTTCTCCAACTATGGACGCCAGGTCCAGGCCCTTCGGGCCGGACAGGTCGACATCGTCTGGAACACCAACCTGGCCTATGTGCGCACCGTCCTGCAGACCGGGGGCCGGGCCCGGGCACTGGCGATGCGCGACACCGACACCAGGTTCGCGACAGTGTTCGTGGCCCGGGCCGGAAGCGGGCTCTCGGGCCCGGGCGACGTCGCCGGTCGGCGGCTGGCCCTGGGCTCGGCGGACTCGGCCCAGGCGGCCATCCTGCCGCTGTATTATCTGGAGCGGGCCGGCGTGGACGTCACCCGGCTGGAGGTGACACGGTTCGACAGTGACATCGGCAATCACGGTGACACCGGGCGCAGCGAGCTGGACGGCAT
>JALYYI010000106.1 GCA_030946705.1 Actinomycetota bacterium
CGGGCGGTGCCCAGCTGGATCTCCTTGGCGGCGGCGTCAAGGGCGGCGGCGTCGATCCTGCCGGCCCAGAATGCCTCCACGGCCTTCTTCAGCTCGCGCCGGCGGCCGATCCTCGGGTAGCCCAGGAGGGACGCGGCCGGGAAGGTGGGGCGGTGGCTGGCGGAGCCGGATGCCGTTGCGGTGTCGGGAGTGGTGGTGGTGTTGGTCATGATGAGGTCCTTTGGAAGTTTTGCGGACGGGGTTTGGAGATTGGTCAGATAGTCAGGTCAGGCGCGGATCCGCTTCAGCTGGCGACGGAGCGGGGGGCAAATGAGGGCCGTTCGGGCCGGAGCAGCTGCAGTTTGTCCAGGACGTCCAGCGCGGCCCCGTGTTCGTTGAAGGTGTACAGGTGGATTCCGGGAGCCCCGGCGTCCAGCGCCGCCCTGGCGAGGTCCACCGTCGCCTGCACGCCGATCCGCCTGCGCTGGCCGTCGTCGTCCGCGTTGCCGAGCGCACGCACCAGCTCAGGGTCCGGCTCCACGCCGGTGAGCGAGCCAAGCCGCTGGAGCCGCCGCAGGCTGGTCAGCGGCATCACGCCCGGGATGATCGGGATGGTCACGCCGGCGCGGCGCGCACGGGTCACCAGCTTGGCGTAGTGGTCGGGATGGAAGAAGACCTGGGTGATGGCGAAATCCGCCCCGGAGCGCTGTTTGGCCAGCAGCACCTCAATGTCGTGCTGCTCGTTGGGCGATTCGGGGTGTTTGGAGGGATAGGCCGCCACCCCGATCGCCACCTTGCCGGCGCAGAGCAGGGCGGTGCGCCGCTGCTCCACCCGACGGATCAGCTCGATCAGGTCCTGCGCGTAGGTCAACGCTCCTGGCGGATGCTCAACGCTGCCGTCGGCGGGATGGTCACCGCGCAGTGCCAGGATGCCGCGGACACCGTGGTCCAGCAGGTCCGTGATGATCACCGCCAGATCCTCGGCCGTGTTGCCCACGCAGGTCAGATGGGCCAGCGGCCGCAGCGTCGTCTCGGTCAGCAGGCGGTTGAGGAGCTCGACGGCGGTGTCCCGGTTGGAGCCGCTGGCACCATAGGTGACGGAGACATAGTCCGGGCTGGTGCTCTCCAGCTCCCGGATGGTTGCCCACAGGCTCTGGGCCGCAGCCGGTGTGCGGGGCGGGAAGAGCTCGTAGGAAAGGGCGATCGGAGCCGCACCGGTCGGTTTGGCAGTTAATTTCGGGTGCGATTGGATCAGACTTGGTGGAGACATTTGCGGTCCTTGGCTGTAGTCCACGGTCCCTGCGGCGGCGGATGCCGATCGGGGGCCGATGTGGTTTGAGGAAGGGAACACGGGGACGGGCAACGAAGGCAGAGCGCGGTGGACTTACCAGCCACCGCCCTGCGCCAGCGCAAGGACGTCCTGTGTGCAAATGTCAGGCCCACATGGGGGCACCCACACCCTCGGAAGACGAGGATCGCTGACACGTTACATTCAGTAACTTGCTAACGACTTTACGGATCGCGGACCGGAACCCGCAACCCCGGAACCGAATTAAGACGCCGTTTTACGACCATTCGCCGCCGTTCGTGCATCGAACACCGCATGGTGGAACGTCAGACCAAACAATGCGATGATCGGGTGTGGCCGTTGCGCTGAACCATACGATCATCCTGACCCATGACAAGGACCGGGCGGCCCGGTTCCTGGCGGATGTCCTGGGCTTGCCCGAGCCGAAACCCGCCTACGGTTTTTTCCTCGCGGTCCGGCTGGCTAATGACGTAACCCTGCTTTACGAAGCAACCGACCGGGATATCACCCCGCAGCACTACGCCTTCCTGGTCAGTGAAGCGGAATTTGACCAGGTCCTGGCCCGGCTCCGGGCCGGCCGGCAGGAGATATGGGCCGATCCGTCCAAGGCCACACCCGGGGAAATCAACACCGATAACGGCGGCCGCGGCGTCTACTTCCACGATCCGGACGGGCACTTCCTGGAAGTCATAACGCGGCCCTACTCCGGACTGTAGTAGCCGCTGGGCTCCTACTACCCATCTGCCACAAGGCGTAATAGCGTGTCAGCTATGACCACCGACGTTCACTCTGCCCACGGCCCCTCGGCTTTTCCGCCGGCTGCGGCCATGCCTTCCTATGTCTCGGGCGTCTCCGAGGTGCCCCTGCTCGGGGAGACCATCGGCGCCAACTTCGCCCGGATGGCAGCGGCCAACCCCGGCCGGGAGGCACTGGTGGACGTTCCGTCCGGCCGACGGTGGACCTATGCGGAATTGGACGCCGACGTGGACCAGCTGGCCCGGGGACTGATGGCCGGCGGCATCGCCAAGGGTGACCGGGTGGGAATCTGGGCGCTCAACTGCCCCGAATGGGTGCTGGTGCAGTACGCGACAGCCAAGATCGGCGCCATCCTGGTCAACGTCAACCCCTCCTATCGCCAGCATGAACTCGCCTACGCCGTGAAACAGTCGGGGCTCCGCGTGCTGGTTTCGATGAGCGCCTCCAAATCGACCGATTACCGCGCCATGATTGAGGCGGTGCGCCCGGACTGCCCCGGACTGGAACGGGTGGTGTACATCGCCGACCCCGGATGGGACGAACTGATGCTCGCGGGCAACGGCCAGAGCGCCGATGCGGTGGCGGTGCGGATGGCGACGCTGAGTGCGGACGACCCGATCAACATCCAGTTCACCTCCGGCACGACGGGTTACCCCAAGGGCGCCACGCTCAGCCACCACAACATCCTCAACAACGGCTTTTTCGTCACGGAGACCATCCTTTTCACCAACGAGGACCGGCTGTGCATCCCGGTGCCGTTCTACCACTGCTTCGGCATGGTCATGGGCAATCTCGGGGCCACCTCGCACGGAGCCACCATGGTCATCCCGGCACCATCCTTTGACCCGTCCGCGACGCTGAAGGCCGTCCAGGACGAGCGGTGCACGGCGCTTTACGGGGTTCCGACCATGTTCATCGCCGAGCAGAACCTGCCCGGTTTCTCCAGCTACGACCTCTCCAGTCTGCGCACCGGGATCATGGCCGGGTCCCCGTGCCCGGTGGAGGTGATGAAACGCTGCATCGCCGAGATGAACATGGCGCAGGTGGCGATCGCCTACGGCATGACCGAAACCTCGCCGGTCTCCATGCAGACCAGGCCCGACGACGACGTCGAGCGCCGCACCGCGACGGTGGGCCGGGTGCATCCGCACCTTGAGGCCAAGATCGTCGACCCGGCGACGGGCCTGACGGTGCCGCGCGGGACCCCGGGCGAGTTCTGCACGCGCGGCTACTCGGTGATGCTGGGTTATTGGAACGATCCGGCAAAGACCGCCGAGGCCATCGACGAGGCGCGCTGGATGCACACCGGGGACCTGGCCGAAATGCGGGCGGACGGTTACGTCAACATCGTCGGCCGGATCAAGGACATGGTCATCCGCGGCGGCGAAAACCTCTATCCGCGCGAGATCGAGGAATTCCTGTACACCCATCCGGATATTGCCGATGTGCAGGTGGTGGGGGTGCCGGATCACAGGTATGGAGAGGAGCTCTGCGCCTGGATCAAAATGCGCGCCGGCGCCGCCCCGCTGGACGCGGCCGAGGTTGCCGCGTACTGTGCGGGGAAGCTGTCCAAGTACAAGATCCCCCGCTATGTCATGGTGGTGGATGAGTTCCCGATGACGGTCACGGGCAAGGTCAGGAAAATGGAAATGCGGTCCACCTCGGTGGAGGTGCTGGGGCTGGGCACCTAGCGCGGGCACCTAGCGCTGGCGCCAGATTGCCCTTCCGGTGTGCGCCGGCGCAGTCTATGCTGTGGCCATGAATGTACTCCCAGCAGCATACGAGTTATATCTTGTGGGCAAAGATGAGGATGCGGTGGCCACCATCAGGCCGGTATTGCTCCAGTCCGCGGCCGATCAGCTTCATGGCGTTCGCGTGGTGACGGGGCCAAAGGAGCTTCAGGCTCATCTGGACGACAGGATTCCCTACGGAGAGGTGGTCGAGGACATCGACTAGGACCAATTTGCCAGGGACAGCAGCATGCCAGAGACCGGCGGGTCTGCCGGTCTCTGTGCCGCCCCCCAATCGCGCCACAGATCCCGGCCGACGCAGGCACACATACTACGTCGAATGGATTAACTAGACAAGCCTGTCATGGGATTTGCGCGCAATTTGTCAAATCTGTTCGAGGATCTGTTCCCGCGGCGATTGGCTCCCGCCCACCCGTCAGTCGGCAAGCAGAAGCTTCGCGGCATGCGGCCCCAGCCGGCTCTCCAGCACCAGGCACGCCGCGCCAATAGCGCCTATCTCCTCCCCCACTCCGGTGCCCACAACCTCGATCGAGTGCACGCCGGAGGTCACGCTGCCCTGCTCCACCAGGGCGGGCAGGCGGCTCAGATAGTGCTCCGCCAGGGCTGACCAGAAGGGCCCGCCGAAGACCACCCGCTGCACGTCCAGCAGGTTGGTCACCACCGAGACCGCGCAGGCAACCCGCATCGCCGAGCGGTCCAGGATTCCGCGGGCCGCTTTGTCTCCTGCCGACGCCGCCCGGCCCAAGCCGGCCAGCTGGTTCCGCAGCGATTCGGCGTCGCCGCCGACGGCGGGAAGCACTCCAAGCTCCCGCGCTTCGGCGACCAGTGCCTCCGGCATGCAGCTGACGCTGATGCAGCCCCGCCGGCCGCAGTCACACGGCAGGCCGTCCGGGTCGGCGACAATATGGCCAATCTCGCCGGCATTGCCGGTCGTGCCTCTCATAACCTCGTCATTGAGGACCAGCCCGCAGCCAAGCCCGGTCCCGATGTAGAAGAACACGAAACTGCCGGTTCCGCTGGCCCCTCCCGCCCACATTTCGGCGACGGCGGCCGCGGTCACATCCTTGTCCAGCAGGACCGGCAGCCCGCTGGCCTCGGCCAGCGCAGCGCGCAATGGCACGCGATGCCAGCCGGGCAGATGCGGCGGGTCCACCACGGTGCCCTGGCGCCAATCAATGGGTCCCGGCGTAGCAACGCCGACGCCGGCAACGCGGGACTCCTCGATGCCCGCGTCCCGGACCAGATCGCCGATGCGCCGCCCCATCTCGGCAATCGACAGCTCCGGACGGCCCGAGCTATCCGTGACGTGCTGGTCGGCCCGGATCAGGTTCCCCGCCAGATCCAGCAGCGCATAGCTGGTGGCGGCCGGGTCAAGGTGCACGCCCACGGCATACATTCCATGCGGATTCAGCCGCAGAATGGTCCGCGGCTTGCCCGGACCGGAGCCTTCCTTGCCGGCCTCGATGATCAGTTCCTGCTCCAGCAGCCGACGGCAGATATTGGACACGGTCTGCGGGGCCAGCCCGACGACGGCGGCCAGTTCCACCCGGCTCAGACCCTCCCCCGACCGACGGATGGCATCCAGGATCACCGAGAGGTTAAAGTCCCCCATCCGGGGCAGGTTCGTACCACGCCTCGGTGCCGAAGCGCGAATGTCGGGCAATGTGCACCTCGTTGATTGCACGTCGTTGATTGCACGTCGTTGATTACACGTCGTTGATTACACAGCCTTACCCTCGCATCCTACGTCAGCGGCGGTAGGGTCGTCAGGGATATCACAGAGGGATATCCGAGACAGATAAAGGAGTACGCCGGTGCCGCTCATGCCCGCCGCCGAGGTTGCCGTGGACGTCCAGCTGGTCCGTTCCCTGCTGCACGAACAGCATCCGGATCTGGCCGGCCTGCCCCTTGATCGGCTGTCCAACGGCTGGGACAACGCCATCTTCCGGCTGGGCAGCCGCTATACGGTCCGCCTGCCCCGCCGGAGCGCCGCGGTCCAGCTGCTGCGCAACGAACAGCGCTGGCTCCCCCAGTTCGCCGCCGCGACCGCAGTCCCGCTCCCCGCCCCGGTCCGGGAAGGAAAATCCTCGCCGCAGTTCCCGTGGCCGTGGTCCGTCAACCCCTGGTTCGACGGCGAGGCGGCCATCTCGGCCGAGCCGTCGGACCGCGCCGGGCTGGCTCTGCCGTTGGCGCGGTTCCTCGCGGATATCCACCGGCCGGCCCCGGCCGATGCCCCGCGGAATCCGGTCCGCGGCGTCCCGTTGGCCTGGCGGGACAGGGCCTTCCGCGCGCGGCTGCAGTCGCCCGGGATGCCGGACCCGGAACGGCTGTCCGCGCTCTGGGAGCAGCTGAGCGCCGTACCCTCCTGGACGGGTCCGGCGCTGTGGCTGCACGGGGACCTTCACCCGGCCAATATCCTGCACCGGGACGGCGGGCTGGCCGCGGTGATCGATTTCGGCGATCTGACCAGTGGCGATCCGGCCACGGATCTGGCGACCGCCTGGATGACCTTCGATGCCGCCGGCCGCCGGGTTTTCCGCTCCGAAGTTACCCGGCTCTGCGGAACCGACGCTGACACCTGGCGGCGCGCCCGGGGTTGGGCACTAAATATGGCCACCGCCATGCTGATGCACTCGGATGACAATCCGCTGCTGTCCGGACTGGGCCGGCACACGGTGGCCCAGGTACTTTCAGAGGACTGAGCACCCCCACGGCACCGGGCCCTTTCAAAGGACGGGGCACTTTCAGCGGACCGGGCCCTTTCGGCGGCTGGACACCTCGGCGGCCGAAGCCGCTACCGCCGGACGGAGGCCACGACTGTGAACTTCGCGTTGCGGCCATGGACCACCGTCGGCCCGATCCGGCGCTCTAGCTGGCTGCGGTAATCCAAATGGTTGTTGTACACCGTCCACAGCTCGCCGGACGGAGCCAGCACCCGCGCGGCGGCATCGAAGAGCTTGATGGCCGCCCCGGCATAGACCGTGGCGCCGATGTGGAAGGGCGGATTGAGCAGGATCAGTTCTGCGCTGGCAGCGGGGAAGGCCGCCATGGCGTCGTCGCGCACGGCGCTGATGCGGTCCGCCATGCCGTTCGCCGCGGCCGTCGCGGCGGCAGAGGCGACGGCGGCCGCCGACTGGTCGGTGGCCGTCACCTGAAGCTGCGGGCGCGTTGCCGCCAGGACTGCGGCGATCACGCCCGAGCCGCACCCCAGGTCCACGGCGGTGCGGGCGTCGGGCTTCATCCGGTCCAGGAATTCGAGCAGATACCGGGTGCCGACATCAAGGCGGGTGCCGGCAAAGGTGGCGCCGTGGGCGCAGAGCCAAAGCCCCAACTCCGCGTTGAACTCCCTGACCGGGAAGCGCGGCGCGGCGCCTGACCGGATGGGGTCCGTGGCCGTAAGGACGCGGGATTTCTGCCGCGCCAGCCCGGCGCGGACGTTGCCGAAGGACTCCGAGAGCACCCCGTTCATCGACGTGGTCATGTGCTTGAGTCTTCCGCCGGCGAAGACCCGCACATCGGGGTGCGCGTGGCGGGCTATCTGGTCAGCGACCTCGGCCAGCTCGTCCAGGCCGCGCGGCAGCTGCCAAAGAACCACTTTCGCACCGGAGAACAGGTCCTCGCCCAGCGGCAGCTGGCGAAAGACTGCCGGCTGTCCCGGCGGTTCCGGATTTGCCGGGAGTTCCGGATTTTCCAGCAGTACGGCAGTTCCGAGCAGTCCGGCATTTCCCAGCAATTCGGCATTGTTGCGCAGCGCCAGCTCCGCGGACATCGCGTCCTGGTGCACCCTGATGCCCCGGACACCGTACAGCGAAGCGGCAGCCAGCGTCAGCGCTCCGTAACGGTCCCCCACAATGGCCAGGCCGCCGTCGTCGAGCCCCTCAAGGGCGGCCGCCGCATCGGCAAGGATCAGCCTGTCGCTGGCGTCGGAGGCAAACAGGTTCGGCGCCTCGACATCCGGAAAACGGCGCAGCGAACCGAAATCAAAGCCGTCCTGGTGCGCGTTATCGATCATGGGTTCCTTCCGCGGGAATGCTCTGGCTTGGCGGTCCCGGCCCGTTCAAGCTTAGTGCCGCCGGCCGGATGCCTTCCGCGTTCCTACGCGTGGGTGATGTCAATCGCGTCGCTCACTACGCTCAGCCTGCTGCCGGTGCGGGACATCGCCAGCCGCTGCCTCCGGGAGCCGGTTCCGTGCCCCAGGATCCGCGCCAGCACCTGCTCCACCTGCACCTGTTCACCGCACTGTGCCAGGACGGGGCGGGCGTGCTCCAGCAGCGCCTCCACGGCAACGGCGGAAGCACAGGGTTTGTTGAGCAGCGGATGCAGCAGCTCCCCCTCCACTCCATACTTGCTGGCCTGCCATGAAGCCAGCCGCAGCTGGATGGCTTTGACCGGAAGCGGCGGTTCGCCCGCACGCCATGCTTGCGCCGCGGTCTCCACCAGCGCCCGGATCACCCCGGCCAGGGCGGCGGCGTGCTCCGCCCGCATGCACACGTCCGCAATCCGGATTTCCACGGTCGGTTGGTGCGGGGACAAGCGGGCGTCAAAATAGACCATTCCCTGGTCGAGCAGCACACCGGAATCCAGCATGGCGGAGATCAGCAGCCGGTAGGCAGCCGCGGAGCCGAAGATTTCACTGGGACCGGCCGAAGGCCACCGGCCCCAGACCTGGTAGCGGTAGCTGCCGTAGCTGGTGTCGGTGCCGTGCCAGAACGGCGAGTTGCAGCTCAGGGCCAGGATGACCGGAAGCCATACACGGATCCTGTCCAGCACCGCGACGCCTTCCTCCTCGGACTCGACGGACACGTGGACGTGGAAGCCGCAGGTCAGCTGTTCCTTCAGCAGCAGCCCGAACCGCGCCATCATGTCCAGGTAGCGGGGCTTGGGCACCAAATGGGCTGAGACCGGCTCGATCGAGGTCGCCATCGCCACGGCCCGCGCACCAACCAGCTGAGCCGCGGCATCTGCCCGGGAACGCCCGCGCCTAATGGCCTCAAGCAATCCGGTCAGCGTGCTGCACGGTGGGCTGATGACTTCGATCTGCTCCTGCTGGACTTCCAGGGTCAGGCCATCGCCCTCCCCGCGGCCGCTCTCGCCGCCGTCGTTGTCCGCAGTGGCCCCGACCTGCGGGCGCTGCCGGGCCATGAGGGGCTGCGCCGCGGCGACCAGCCGGCCCGAGTGGATGTCCACCAGCAGGAGTTCTTCCTCCACCCCAAAAGTGCGCACGGGTTCGGGTCACCCCCTGCGCCAGTCGTGGCTGTTACAACTCGAACCGGTAAAATCCGAACCGGTCACATTTGCGGTGCTGGGTCTTAAATCCATGGACCTGCCCTTCGACGCGGCTCAGCAGGCATGCTTCCCAGCCTCCGGCGATCGTGCGGTACTCCAGGGGCGCCAGCTATCGCGATCACGATGCTAAAAGAATACGCTCAGCGGGCCGTTCCTCAGAGGGTCCGATTAAACCAGCGCATACCGGTGCCTGTTTGCCAGGGGTATGGCCAGGGGTATGGCCAGTCGATCCTTCCAGTATTTCCCAGAAAATTCCTGCCTTTTTCATTGCGGCAACGCAATTGTTGCTTCTAAACTCAAAAGCATGCTTAGCAACCTTCCCGACACCTTTCCGCCGCACGTTCTTCGTGAGTACGCGATGCTGGCGGACGGTGCCCGCGCGGCACTCATCGGTCCGCGCGGGGACGTGGCGTGGATGTGCGCACCACAGTGGCACGATGACGCCGTGTTCTCGGCCCTGCTGGGCGGTCCCGGAAGCTTCGCCGTCACACCGCAGGATACCCACAGTGTGTGGGGCGGTAAATATGAGGACGGCACCCTGATCTGGATGAGCCGCTGGATCACCCCTACCGGGACCATCGAATGCCGCGAGGCGCTCGCCTATCCCGGGGATCCCGTCCGGGCGGTGCTGCTGCGCCGTATCCGGGCGGTGGCCGGTCCGGCCTCCGTGCGGGTGACGCTGGATGCTCGGGCAAATTTCGGCCGGCACAAAATGGGGCGCCTGTCATGCAGGGACGGCATCTGGACCGCTAAGAGCGGGGATCTGCGGTTGCGGCTGAGCGGCGCGGCGGATGCCGGCGCCACCGATCGCGGGATTGAGCTGCACGTGGACCTGCCCGAGGGTGGCCAGCATGACCTGGTCCTTGAGATTTCCAGCCAGCGGCTTCCGAGTCAGCCGGTCGAAGCGGATCCGACGTGGCGCGCCACCGAGCACGCCTGGCATCAGGCGGTGCCGCGGTTCGACAACACGATCGCTGCCCACGACGCGCGCCAGTCCTACGCCGTCCTGCGGGGCATGACGGGAATCGACGGCGCCATGGTGGCCGCAGCGACGATGGGGCTGCCGGAACGGGCCCGGCAGCGGCGCAACTACGACTACCGGTACGCCTGGATCAGGGACCAGTGCATGATGGGGCAGGCGGTAGCGGCGTGCAAGGAGTTCCCGCTGCTGGATGAGACTGTCAGCTTTGTGGCCGGGCGCCTGCTCGATGACGGCCCGGAGTTGAAGCCCGCCTATACCGTCCGGGGCGGCCGGGTGCCCGACGAATGGGATGTCGGGTTGCCCGGATACCCGGGCGGTTCCGGAAAAGCCGGCAATTGGGTCAACAGCCAATTCCAACTGGACGCCTTCGGTGAGGCCCTTCTGCTTTTCGCCGCCGCAGCGGATAACGACCGGCTCAGCCTGGAGCACTGGAAGGCGGCTGAGATCTGTGCCGACGCCATTTTGCAGCGCTGGCAGGAGCCCGACGCCGGGATCTGGGAACTGGATACCGCCAGATGGGCTCATTCAAGGCTTATCTGCGCCGCGGGATTACGGTCCCTTGGACGTAACGCACCTCCCGAGCAGGGGTCGAAGTGGACGTCCCAGGCGGACGCCCTGATCGCCGACGCCAGCAAAGACTGCCTGCATCCCAGCGGGCGCTGGCAGCGGGCCCCGGGCGACGAGCGGGTCGACGCCGCGCTGCTGCTTCCCGTTCTTCGTGGCGCGCTGCCTCCGGAGGATCCGCGATCGGTGGCAACCCTGAAGGCGGTGCAGGATGACCTGGGCCGGGACGGTTTTCTCTATCGTTTCAGCCATGACGGCCAGCCGCTGGCGGAGGCCGAGGGCGCCTTCCTGCTCTGCGGGTTCGATATGGCCATGGCCCTGCACCAGAGCGGGCAAAGCCTTGAGGCAGCACGCTGGTTCGAAAGAAATCGGGCCGCCTGCGGCTCGCCGGGACTATTCACCGAAGAATACGACATTGAACAGCGCCAACTGCGGGGGAACTTTCCGCAGGCGTTTGTGCATGCCGCCATGTTGGAAACGTCGCGCCGGCTGGCGGATGCACCGCCGCCCCGTCGTGGTCTCTAGCCCCCATGTACCGCAGCATCGACCCGCCCGGCGAGGCGGGGCAGAAGGAGAAGCACTGATGAACGGATTCAAAAACCAGGTAGTGGTCGTCACCGGCGCGAGCGGCGGCATCGGACGGGCGACGGCGGTCGCCTTCGGCCGGGAGGGCGCCTCCGTGGCTCTGCTGGCCCGCGGTCCGGCCGGCTTGGCGGGCGCGGCCAGGGAAGTGGAAGTGGCCGGAGGCCGCGCGCTCGCAGTGCCGGTTGATACCTCGGACCATGCGGCACTGGACGCTGCGGCAACCCGGGTTGAGGAGGAGCTGGGGCCGATCGGCATCTGGGTCAACGTGGCCTTTACCTCCGTCTTTGCTCCGTTCGCCGAGATCAAACCCGAGGAGTACAAACGGGTCACGGAGGTCAGCTACCTGGGGTACGTCTACGGCACCATGATCGCGTTGGAACGGATGAGGAAGCGAAACCGCGGCACCATCGTCCAGGTCGGCTCAGCCTTGGCGTACCGGGGTATCCCCCTGCAGTCCGCCTACTGCGGCGCCAAGCACGCCATCCAGGGCTTCAACGAGTCGCTCCGCTGCGAGTTGCTGCACGAACGCAGCCCCATCAGAACGACCATGGTGCAGATGCCCGCGGTCAACACGCCCCAATTCAGCTGGGTGCTGTCCCGGCTGCCACACAAGGCTCAACCGGTACCCCCGATCTACCAGCCCGAGGTCGCCGCCCGCGGCGTGCTCTACGCCGCGGCCCACCCGCAGCGCCGGGAGTACTGGGTGGGAGGCAGCACCATGGCCACGCTGCTGGCCAACGCCGTGGCCCCCGGACTGCTCGACAGGTACCTGGCCCGCACCGGATTCAAGTCCCAGCAACGGCCGGAGCGCAGCGACCCGGACCAGCCGGTCAACCTCTGGGAACCGGCCGACGAAAGCCGCGACTTCGGCACCCACGGCGCCTTCGACGGACGCTCCACCGGCCGAAGCACTCAGCTGTGGGCATCCCAGCACCATGGTGCGGTCTTTGCGCTGGCCGGTGCCGCGTCCGCGGGGCTGCTGGCCGGCTGCGGTTCGCTGCTGGGAAGAATGGTGCGGAGGTGAGGTGGCTTGAACCCGTCCGCGCCGGCTACGGGCTATGCGAGCTCGTTTTTCCGAACATTGTTGCCCGGCTGCTGCTTGGAATCCCGCCCGATCCCCGGGTTGCCGTGGTGCTGCGGGTGCTGGGGGCCAGGCACCTCCTGCAGGCCCTGGTCATTGGTCAGGCGCCTGCGTCGCCCGTCCTGCACACCGGCGGTGCCCTGGCGGATTCCCTGCACTCCGCCAGCATGGTCCTGTTGGGTGCCGCGGACGCCCGGCGCCGCAAGCCGGCAACGATTGATGCTCTCCTCGCGGGGCTCTTCGCTGCAGCGGAGTTCCGGGCTGCCAGTCGCGCTTCCCAGACCCGGTAAGCGCATGGCTGCTCAGCCCAGGATGTCCAGCGCGAATCGGCCGTCGTCGGTCGCGCTCTCCCCCGCCGCCGCCGCGAAGGCATCCATTGCCATCGCCAACGATGTTCGTGCCGGCCCGGAAAGCCGTTCCAGCACGAGCGCGATCGCCTCGCGGCGGTGTCCCATCACCTGCTCCACCAGCTTCCGGCCCTTCCCTGTGAGCACGAGCTTGGAGAACCTCCGGTCGTGCGCGTCCTCACCGCGTTCAACCAGTCCGGCGTGCACCAGACGGTCGCAGGTCCGGGTGGCGTTGGAGGGATGCACGCCCAGATCCGCAGCCACCGCCCCGAGGTTCTGCGGGCCATGCGTGGCGATCAGGACCAGCACCCGCAGCTGCGGGGATGTGACGACATCTTCCACTTCGGCGACCGACTGGACCGCCACCGCCAGCAGCACGCGCGCCGCCCGCATGACCGAGTCCACCTGCCCTTCGTCCATGCCGGAGGCCGCGGATCCGTTCGCTTCTTCTGCTTTGTCTGAACCACTCACACCATCGAGTATCCATCCATCGGTTGCGCAAATGCAATGTTTGCGGTTTCTTAAGCAATTCGTCCAAGGAAAAGGAATAGCCCAATGAAAAAGCCAGTCGGGCCTGAAACCGCCATCCACGGTATCGACCGGATGGTCCGCAATGTTGAGACCGGACGCTTTGAACGCTCACTCTCCGGGCTGACCGCCATCGGCGCCCTGGTGACCGCGGCGGAAATCTATTTTGAGCACGACAAGGCCAGCTTCGGCAACAAGCTCATGTGGCTTCCCGTCGCCCTGGGCCCCGTCGCAGCGGCCGCCGGTATCGCCGGGGTATTCAGCAAAAGGATGGCCAAGACCGCACTGCCCATTGCCTCCGCCGCGATCGTGGCCAACGGCCTGCAGGGGACGTATCTCCATGCCCGCGGGATCGCCCAGAAGCCCGGCGGTTTCTCCAACCTGCGCTACAACATGGAGATGGGCCCGCCGCTGATGGCGCCGCTGCTGGTGACGATGGTCGGTGGCATGGGCCTGCTCGCCGCGGTTCTCAGGAGGGAAAAGTGACCGCGCTGCCGCTGGATCCGAAGTCCGGCGGCGGCCGCTTTCCGGGCTTTGACGCCCAGGCGCAGTCCCGGCACTGGGACGATGTGACCACAGGAGTGGTCCTGGCCAGGCTGGGAAGGCCGGCGGATCTGCGGTTTTTCACCCCAGCCGAGGAGGCGGCGGCCCGGGCCCTGTTCGACCAGCTCCTGGACCAGCACCAGGAACCGCGTGTGCCCGTGGTGAACATGGTGGACTCCCGGCTGGCGGAAAACCAGACCGATGGCTGGCACTTTGACGGGATGGCCCCGGACGCCGAATCCTGGCGCGCCTCCCTGGCAGCCCTGGATGAGGACGCCTTTTCCCGGCACGGGGTCTCCTTTGCCCTGGTCCCCCGGGACGATCAGGGAGCCCTGCTGGAAAGCATCCAGGACGCCACCCAATGGCACGAGTTCTCCGGTGCGCATGTCTGGAGCCTGTGGACCCGGTACGCATGTACTGCCTTCTACTCCCACCCATCCGCGTGGGATGAGATCGGCTTTGCCGGGCCCGCCTACCCGCGCGGTTACAAGAATCTGGGGCTGGACGCCCGCGAGCCCTTCGAGGTGGCGGATGTCCGACCGCAGCAGGATCCCGCCAGGGCGGACGGCCGGTCCTCAGCAGGAAGGCAACGCTGATGGCCTCGGTCAGAGAGCGCAACGCCTCCGCCTGGCTGCTTCCGGCCGGGCCGGGGCTGGACCACGGGCTGCGCAGGGAGATGCGCCGCTTCGACGACGACGACGAGGTGGACGTTGTGATTATCGGCTGCGGTGCCGGCGGATCCACCCTGCTGCAGCGGCTGGCGCGTGCCGGCTGGCGGGTGGTGGCGCTGGACGCCGGGCCGTTCTGGGATCCGGAGAGGGACTGGGTCAGCGACGAGGCCGGATCCCATCATTTGTACTGGACGGAACCCCGGGTGATTTCCGGGCAGGATCCTGTGCCGCTGGGTTCCAACAACTCCGGACGCGGTGTGGGCGGCTCCATGGTGCATTACGCGGGCTACACACCGCGTTTCCACCCCAGCGACTTCCGGACAGGCAGCCAGGACGGGGTGGGTGCGGACTGGCCGCTGGATTACCAGGAGCTGCGGCCCTTCTATGAGGACATTGAGGGAGAGCTGCCGGTGGCCGGCGAGCGGTGGCCCTGGGGGGATCCGCACTCCTACCCGCACCGGCCGCATCCGGTCTCGGGCAACGGCGAACTCTTCCAGCGCGGCGCCCTGGCCTGCGGCATCACGGCCAAGGTGGGCCCGGTAGCCATCACGAACGGGCGGTTCGGAAACCGTCCGCACTGCATTTACCGGGGGTTCTGCCTGCAGGGGTGCAAGGTCAATGCCAAGGCCTCCCCGCTGATCACGCACATTCCGGACGCGCTCGCCCACGGAGCCGAGGTGCGGCCGGACTCGATGGTGACCAGGATCGCCGTCGACGACGCCACCGGAAGGGCGACCGGCGTGCACTATTTCCGTGAGGGCCGGGAGCGGTTCCAGCGCGCAAAGATGGTTGCCGTTGCCGGCTACTCCATCGAGACACCGCGCTTGCTGCTCAACTCGGCATCGAAGCGCTTTCCTGAGGGACTCTGCAACAATTTCGACCAGGTGGGGCGCTACCTCATGGTCCAGGGCGCGCCGCAGACCGCCGGCCGCTTCGACGCGGAGGTGCGGATGTGGAAGGGGCCGCCGCCGGAGGTGAGCAGCGAAGAATTCTATGAAACCGATCCCACCCAGTCGTACAAGCGCGGTTTCTCCATCCAGACCGTGTCCCCGCTGCCCATCGCCTGGGCCGAACACGTCGCCGCCCAGGGCCATTGGGGGACGAAACTGCGCGAATACATGAGTGACTACGTGCACTGGGCGTGCCTGGGGGCGCTGTGTGAATTCCTGCCGCTGGAGGGCAACCGGGTCACCCTGTCCAAGGAGACGGACCGGCGCGGCATGCCGGTGGCGGACTTCAGCTATTCGCAGTGCGAGAACGACCGAGCGCTGATGAAGGCGGCCCAAGGCGTCATGGAAAAAATCCTGCAGGCCGCGGGCGCCGATGAGGTGATCACCATCCAGCGCTACGCCCATCTGGTGGGCGGGGCGCGGATGGCCGCGGATGAACGGCATGGCGTGGTCGACGCCGACTGCCGCACCTTCGCCGTGCCGAACCTGTACATCACCGACGGCAGCGTGCTGCCGACCCAGGGCAGCGCCAATCCGGCGCTGACCATCATGGCGGTCACTGCCCGGGCCGCCAGCCGGCTGATCGCCAGGGGTGCCCCGACAACCAGCTGAGCCCAAGAATCCGACCCGGCAATCCGGCCACCAAGTAACGAAGGAAAAAACAATGGCAAAACAACTGGTCGCAGACTACCTGCTGAGCCGACTGAGCGAATGGGATGTGGACAAGGTTTTCGCGTTCCCGGGAGACGGCATCAACGGCATCATCGCCGCCTTTGGCCGGGCGGACAACCAGCCGCAATTCATCCAGGCCCGGCACGAGGAGATGGCGGCGTTTGAGGCCGTCGGTTACGCCAAATTCACCGGCCGGACGGCGGTCTGCATGGCGACCTCAGGACCCGGCGCCATCCATCTGCTCAATGGCCTCTATGACGCCAAAATGGACCATGTTCCGGTGGTCGCCATTGTCGGCCAGACCGCCCAAAGCGCTATGGGAGGGTCCTACCAGCAGGAGGTGGACCTGCTCACACTGTTCAAGGACGTGGCCAGCGACTACGTGCAAATGGTTACGGTGCCCCAGCAGCTGCCCAATGTGCTGGACCGGGCCATCCGGATCGCCACCGCCAACCGTACCGTCACGGCCATCATCATCCCCTCGGACGTCCAGGAACTTGAATACGCCGCACCGACGCATGCCTTCAAGATGGTGCCCTCCAGCACCGGCGTTAAGTGGCCCACGATTGCCCCGGATGACGCAGCCATCCGGATGGCAGCGGACCTGCTTAACGCCGGCAAGAAAGTGGCCATGCTGATCGGCCACGGGGCCCGCGGCGCCCGGGCGGAGGTGGAACAGGTCGCCGACCTGCTCGGCGCCGGCGTGGCCAAGGCCCTGCTGGGCAAAGACTCCCTCTCGGAC
This sequence comes from Actinomycetota bacterium, assembly GCA_030946705.1. Lineage (GTDB taxonomy): Bacteria > Actinomycetota > Actinomycetes > Actinomycetales > Micrococcaceae > Arthrobacter_M. The sequence continues at coordinate 16,747 of JALYYI010000106.1, forward strand.
GAACTCCCCTACGTCACCGGATCCATCGGCCTGCTGGGCACCCGTCCCAGCTACGAAATGATGATGGACTGTGACACGCTGCTGACGGTCGGATCAAGTTTTCCCTACACGCAGTTCATGCCCAAACCCGGGCAGGCCCGCGCCGTGCAGGTCGAACTGGACCCGGGGATGATCGGCATGCGCTACAACTACGAGCTGAACCTTGTGGGGGACGCCGCCACCAGCCTGCGCTCCCTGATTCCCCTGCTCGAGCGCAAGGAGGACCGCGGCTGGCGGGAGAAAATCGAATCCAATGTGGCCCGCTGGTGGGAAACCATGAAGGATGAGGCCTTGGTCAGCGCCGATCCGATCAACCCGCAACGGCTCTTCCATGAGCTCTCACCGCTGCTGCCGGACAACGCCATGGTGATGGCCGATTCCGGTTCCTCTGCGGACTGGTACGCCCGCCAGCTGAAGTTCCGCGGCGATATGCGCGGCTCGCTCTCGGGTAATCTTGCCACCATGGGGCCGGGCGTGCCCTATGCGATCGGAGCCAAGTTCGGCTGCCCGGACCGGCCCGCCATAGCCTTCGTCGGGGACGGTGCCATGCAGATGAACGGGATGGCGGAGCTGATCACCATCAAACGCTACTGGCAGGAGTGGGAGGACCCGCGCCTGATCGTGGCAGTGCTGCACAACAATGACCTGAACCAGGTGACGTGGGAGCTGCGCGCGATGGCAGGAAGCCCGAAATTCACCGAATCCCAGTCCCTGCCCGACGTCGACTACGCGGCGTTCGCCCGAAGCCTTGGTCTGGCCGGGGTCACGGTGACTTCGCCGGATGATGTGGCGGGTGCCTGGTCGGACGCGCTGGCGGCCTCGCGGCCAACCGTGCTGGACTTCCACACCGATGCCAACGTCCCGCCGATTCCCCCACACGCGACGTTCGAGCAGGCCAAAGAGTCCGCGGAGGCAATGCTCAAGGGAGACGAGGACGCCTGGGGCATCCTCAAGGAGGGCGTCAAGACCAAGCTGCAGGAATTTCTCCCCCATAAGGAAGGCTGACCATGCCGGCGACGGAAACGGCCACCGGGGAGGTCATCACCGGGCTGGAGGTCAGCGCGTACACCGTGCCCACCGATGCGCCGGAGGGGGACGGCACCTTCGCCTGGGACTCCACCACCATGGTGCTCGTCCGGGCCCGGGCCGGGGACCGCGAAGGGTTGGGCTGGACGTATGCTCCGGCGGCCTGTGCCCAGCTGGTCACCGAACTGCTGGAGCCGGCGGTCCGCGGCCGCGCGGTCCTGGACGTTGGCGGGGCCGCGCTGGCCATGCTCCAGGCGGTGCGCAACGCCGCCCGGCCCGGCGCCGTCGGCTATGCCATCTCCGCCGTCGACTGCGCGCTCTGGGACCTGAAAGCCCGCGCGCTCGGGCTGCCGCTGCACCGGCTTCTGGGCGCGGTCAGTGAGAAGGTCAAGGTCTACGGCAGCGGTGGCTTCACGACGTACTCCGAGCAGCAGCTGGAAAGCCAGCTCTCCGGCTGGGTGCAGGGCCAGGAGATCCCCCGGGTGAAGATCAAGATAGGACAGGACCGCGGCACCAACGTGCCCCGGGACCTGCAGCGTATCCGCCAGGCCCGGACGGTCATCGGCGACGACGCGGAGCTGTTCGTGGACGCCAACGGCGCCTATACGGCAAAACAGGCGGTAAGGGTCTTTGAATCGGCCCGGGAATCCGCCGTGGTCTGGTTCGAGGAGCCGGTTTCCTCGAATGATCTTGAGGGCCTTCGCGCCGTGCGGCAGATGGTCACTGCGGACGTTGCCGCGGGGGAATACGGTACCGACCTGTCTTATTTCCAGCGGATGTGCCGGGCCCGGGCCGTGGATTGTCTGCAGCTGGATGTTTCACGCTGCGGAGGCATCACCGAATGGCTCCGCATCGCGGCCGTGGGGGCAGCCCACGGTCTTGAGGTCTCCGGGCATTGTGCACCGCACCTGAGTGTCCATGTTGGCGCGGCGACCGCAAATTTCCGGCATCTGGAGTGGTTCCACGACCACGTCCGGATCGAGCAGATGTTCTTTGACGGCACGCTCGACCCGGCCGGCGGCGTTCTGCTCCCCGACCCGACCGCCCCGGGCAACGGACTGAGCTTGCGTACGGCGGAAATTGAGAAGTACCGGGTCGGCTGAACCGGCAGCTCAACCCGGAAGAGCCAGCAGGAACCCAAGGAGAACATCATGGACAGCAGCGATCCCGAATACGAACGGAAGGTCCAGCGCCAACTGGCCATTCTGGACGTCGCCCGCCGTGTCACCGGCGGGGAAACCTCCGATGAGATCACCGCCATGCTCAGGGTGGCCTTGTCCCGCCGACGCCTGGAGCCGCCTCCGGGCGCCTGGTTGAACTCCGTCGCCCGGGATATTTCCCTGGGCAGTGTGTACGTGATCAGCGGCCCGGTGATGGCCGAAGCCGGACGCCGACTTGAACACTCGCGGGCAACCAGACGGCCCGGAACGGTGCCGGGTGCGGCTGCCGGCAGCGACGTTCCGGACCAAACGGTCCATAAAGTCACCGTGGACGAACCGGCGGCCGGCCGGAACACAAGCCTTTCCGGGTGGCTGGCTACACCGAACGGCACGGGGCCCTGGCCGGCGGTTGTCATGCTCCCCGCCGCAGGCTTCCTGGTACTGATGCCGGGCCTGTTCCGCGCTGGACACCGGCGCCTGACCCCTTCCACCCGCGTCCGCGGATCACAGCGGAGCAGATTCCTCCAGGACATTGAGGCCGCGCGCGGTTTCCTGCTGGACCGCGCGGACTGCACCGGCGCGGTGGCCGTGCTGGGCTTCGGGGCCGGAGGTACCCTCGCGCTGGCCAGCGCCCGGGGCTTCGACGCCGTCGCGGTAAATGAAGCAAAAATCCCCAGGGACGTAGCCGTTCAGCTCCAGGGCGCCGCTCCCCTGGTGGCCAGCTACGGTGCCAGGGACCGCCTCCTGGCCCCAAGCGTGTCCCGGCTGGAAAGGGCGCTTAGGGACAGGGCGCAGAAGGAAGGGGCACAGGACTTGGCGATCGACTACGACGTCAAAACCTACCCGGATGCCGGCCGGGGCTTCCTCAACGGACCGGACGAGGGGCCCCGAGGACGAAGATGGCTGCGCGCGGGGCTGGGGTTCCTGACGGGTGCCGCACCGGACCCCGCCGCGGCCGACGACGCATGGAACCGGACCGGGCAGTTCTTCCACCGGCACCTCCAAACGGAGCCACCCACTAACAGCTGACCACGGCCAGTGCGTCAGGGACCCTGGCGCCCTGGCTCACCCGGGCAGCGTGCCCAGCGTGACGTTCACCGTTTTCGACGTTCCGTCCGGATGGCGGACGTCCAGGGGAACCGACTGTCCGGGCTGCAGATTCGCCAGGACCGCCGAGAGCGCCTGCACCGTTGGTGTCGGAGTGCCGTTGACCGCCGTAATGACGTCGCCGGTCTGCAGTCCGGCCTTGTCGGCTGCCCCACCCGGATTGACGGCGGCGATTCCCGATCCGGCCGGCTGGCCATTCGAATCGGTCACCGTTCCGGTCCTGATCTCCAGTGCGGCCCGGTGCGAGGTGACAACCTTGCCGTGGGCGACGATCTGGCTGGCCACGTCCTTGACAATGTTGCTGGCGATTGCGAACCCGATACCCGGCGCGGCCCCGCCGCCGAGCTGCGGATCGGTCGCCGCCAAAGTGGGAATGCCAATGACCTGGCCCGCCAGGTCGACCAGCGCTCCACCGCTGTTGCCCGGATTGATCGCGGCGCTGGTCTGGATGGTCTGGGGCAACGTCGCCCCCGGAGATCCGCCGCCGGAAGGCTCACTCACCGTCCTGTCCACCGCTGAGACAATCCCGTTGGTCACGCTGCCGGCCAGCCCCAGCGGATTCCCCATGGCCAGCACGATCTGCCCGATCTGGACCTTGGACGAGTCCGCAAACGCCGCCGGATGCAGGCCCTTGGCGCCCGCGACCCGGATCACGGCAAGGTCGTCGGCCGGGTACGTGCCGACCAGCGTGGCCGACAGCGGTTGCGTGCTGCCCGTGAGGGTGACCTTGAAGGAAGTCGCCGTCCCAACGACGTGATCATTGGTGACAACATCGCCCTGGTCATCGAAGACGACACCCGAACCCAGATCCCGGCTGGTCTGGATCAGCACCACAGACGGGAGGACCTTGCTGATCGTTGATTCGAACTCACCTTGCAGGCCGTCCGCAGCTGTTGCGGCTCCCGAAGCTGGAGCTGCACCGTCCGTGGTCGGGGACGGAGACCGGGATGGAGACGGCGACGGCGCACCTGTACAGCCGGAAAGCACCGTACTGAGAACCACCGCACCCGCAGCCGACCAAAGCTTCAGACACACCTTATTCATCTGCCCGCTCCTGACATACGTTTGCGTTCAACCTATCATTGCGTTCGCGCAATTACTAGGACCGCTGCCCAGGAAACCCCCAGCCCCCGGGAAGGGGTCTCAGTCGGCAAGCTTCAATATTCAAGCTTGGACGTTTCTTCCCATTTGCTGGCTTTCTGCGGAGGGAATCGCTACGGTCAAAAGACAGGCCGTCCCGGTCTGTTTTCGGCCAGCCAGACAGCCCCAACCAGCCAGACAGCCCCAACCAGCCAGGGAGAAATCGTGAAGGCTTCAAAAACACTCACCAACAATCTTCAAGCAATCCTGGTGGACTTGGTCGAGCTCCACTTGCAAGGCAAGCAGGCCCACTGGAACGTGGTGGGCCGCAATTTTCGCGACCTGCACCTGCAACTGGACGAGGTCGTCGATGCTGCGCGGCTCTTTGCCGATGAGGTGGCGGAGCGGATGCGGGCGCTGCACGCGGTCCCGGACGGCCGCAGCGGCACCGTTGTTGCCACCACCACCCTGAAGCCCCTCCCCGCCGGCCTGGTGGACACCAGGGATGCGGTGGACCTGGTGGTCCAGCGGCTCGAGCGCACGGTGCAGACCATCCGCGACGTGCATGACCAGGTGGACGAGGAGGATCCGACGACGGCGGACATCATGCATGGGTTCATCTCGCGGTTGGAGCAGTACGCCTGGATGGTGGGCGCGGAGAATATGGCGTCGTCAGACAAAGTGACCGCACCGGCCAGCGCCAGCAAGTCCGCTTCCAAGGGCGACAGCACCAAATAGCGACGGGTGGCCGCTGTGAACGAGTCCTGGGATGCGGTACGTCTGGTTCCCGGATCCGCTGTGCCTGATGGGTCAGCTGTGCATGGTGACCGCCTGCAGCGGCTTGCCCGGCGGGCCCGGGACTGCGGCGGCGACATCGGTGCGGCCATCGACCTTGCCGTCTGCCTTGGTGCGGAACTGCCCCTGCCCATGAGCGGGGGCACCACGCGGCTCTGGGAATCCCTGGCCACGATTGCCGCCGTCGACCTTTCCACCGCCCGGGTGATCGAGCCGCATCTGGACGCGCGGGCCATCCTGAGCCAGGCGCCGGCGACGGACCTTGCCGGGCTGGACGGCAACGACGCTGTTGACGGTTCCGGCAGCTGGGGGGTCTTTGCCTCGGAGGCGAAGGACGTGCACGTCGAGGCCCGGCGCTCCGGTGGCGGATGGGTGCTGAGCGGCACCAAACCCTGGTGCTCACTGGCCGGCAAACTCTCGCACGCCATTGTCACGGCGCGCACCGAGAGTGGGCGGCGGGCGTTTGCCGTGGGCCTTCGGGTGCCGGGAGTGAGGGCGTCCGACGGCGGCTGGACGGCCCGTGGGCTGGCGGCCATCACCAGCGGTTCCGTCTCTTTTGCGCACGTTCCCGCGGTCCCGGTGGGCGGAACCGGCTGGTATTTCTCCCGGCCGGGGTTCGCATGGGGCGGTGCCGGCGTGGCAGCCATCTGGTTCGGTGCGGCGACGGCGGTGGCGCGCCGGGTCTATGCGCACTGCACGGAACGCGATCCGGACCAGATTGCCTGCCTGCAGCTCGGCCTGATCGACGGCTGGCTGGGTTCGGCCCGTAACGCGCTGGCCCTCGCCGCAGGTCAGGCCGATGAGGCCAGTCCGGCTGTCAACCCGGTGCTGGCCGCCGGCAGGGCCAGGGCTGCCGTCGTCGCCTCCGCCGAGGCGATCCTCTCCATCGCCGGACATGCCATGGGGCCGGGGCCGCTGGCATTTGAACCCGACCACGCGGCCCGGACCGCGGACCTGGCCCTCTATCTGCGCCAGGACCATGCGGAGCGGTCGACCGCCGCCCTGGGCCAGGCACTGCTCGAAGGGCCGGTGCCGCCGTGGTGACCTTCAGCCACCTGGAGCGCGGGACCGCCGAGCGGCTCTGGGAGAGCTCACCGCGTCTGCAGTCCGTCCCCGCGGTGAACCTTGAGCTGGCCGACTGCGACCGGTTGGTGCTGGTCTCCGCGCACCCGGATGATGAGACCCTGGCGGCCGCGGGACTGCTTCAGGCCGCGGCGCTGCACGGCACCGACATCCGGCTGGTGCTGGCGACCTGGGGGGAGGCCTCGCACCCCGGCTCAGGTACGCACACGGCGGAGCGGCTGGCTGTGGTGCGCCGCAGCGAGCTGGAGCATGCCCTGGACGTCCTGGCCCCGGCAGCCCGGCTGGATTACGTCGGTCTGCGCGACGGCGAGGTCGCCGACGGCGAGGCCGTGCTGCGGCAGGCCATTCTGGCCCAGTGCTCCCCCGTACCGGGCCGGACGCTGGTGGTGGCTCCCTGGCGCCTCGACGGTCACACCGACCATGCCGCGGCCGGCCGGGCGGCGGCGTCCGCGGCCGCGGAGGGTGGGAACCGGTTCCTGGAGTACCCGGTCTGGTTGTGGCACTGGGCCAACCCCGAGCACCCGGCCGTTCCGTGGGCAGCGATGCGCCGCCGCCGACTCTCCGCCGTCGAGCTGGCCGGGAAGAACACCGCGCTGGCCTGCCACCGCAGCCAGATCGCGGCGCTGTCGCCGCTGCCCGGGGATGAAACGCTGCTGTCCGCGGCCGTGCTTGCCCATTTCAGCCGGCCGTTCGAGATATTCATTGACGCCGCGGGGACCATGGGACCCGACGGCGATCGGCGAACGGAATGGGCCCGCTACCAGTTCGATGCGATCCATCAGGGATCCGCCGAGCCCTGGTCCGCCGCTGATTCCTGGTATGAAGCACGCAAACGGCAATTGACCCTGGCCGTGCTGCCACGGGCGCGCTTTTCCTCCGGCCTGGAACTCGGCTGTTCCACCGGGGTCCTCACCCGCGAGCTGGCCGGCCGCTGCGCCACGCTGCTGGGCCTGGACTTCAGCGCGGAGGCGGTCAAAACCGCGACGGAACGGACGGCGGGACTGCCGGGCGTCGAAATACGGCAGCTGGCGGTCCCGCAGCAATGGCCGGAGGGGACGTTTGACCTGATCGTGCTTTCCGAGGTTGGCTACTATCTGGAACCGGCGGCGCTGCGGGAGACCATTGGCCTGATGGCCGGATCGCTGGCGCCCGACGGCGTGTTGATCACCTGCCACTGGCGGCATCCGATCGAGGGCTGGCCGCTCGACGGCGACGGGGTTCACAGCCTGCTGCGGAACACCGGCGACTTCACCTGCACCGGCGTCTACACCGAGCAGGATTTTATTCTGGAGACCTTCGCACCGGCGCCCGCGACGTTGCCGCACGTTAACCCGGCGTCCCGGGACGAGCCATCAGCGGCGGCGACGCCATGAGCGGCAGCCTGCGCCAGCTCGCCGTCGTTATTCCCGCGCGGAATGAGGAACAGCTCCTCCCCCGATGCCTGGCCTCCGTCCGGGAGGCGATCGCCGCCCTGGCGTGCCGGCGTCCGGACCTGCTGGCCGGCATCACCGTGGTGCTGGACAGGACCGCGGACGGATCGGCCCATATCGTGCGGCAGAGTCCGGGGACCGTGGGGCTGCGCTGCCGGGTCGGCAATGTTGGCCGCGCCCGGGACCTGGGCGTGCGGAGGGCGCTGCGGCAGGCGGGACTTCCCGGCTCCGCCGTCTGGATAGCCAACACGGACGCGGACAGCACCGTTCCCCGCGACTGGCTGTGCACCCACGCCGAGATCGCGGATGCCGGCTGGGACGTGCTGGTGGGCACCGTGCAGCCGGAGCGCTCCGACCTCTCCCAAGCTGCGCTGACGGCGTGGCTTGCTGCGCACCAGCTGGGCGAAGGGCACCCGCACATCCACGGGGCCAATCTGGGGTTCCGCGCGGACGTTTACACGCGCCTCGGCGGCTTCCGGCCCCATCAGGTGGATGAGGACCGGGACTTTGTCCGGTCCGCCGCCGCGGCCGGTTTCCGCCTGCTCACCACCGATCAATGCCGCGTGACAACATCCGGCCGCGTCCAAAGCCGGGTGCGCGGCGGATTTGCCGACTACCTGAGCGCCGGGAGGGCCGGCAACGCGAGCTGACGGGCCGGCCCCTGTACTGTCTGTTGAAAGGGCAGTGTCTGTTGAGAGCGGAGGAGCACGATGACCGTCCCATATGACACAGGCACACCCCAACCCGGATGGTTTCCGGCGCCTGACGGCTCGGGGCGGCTTCAATGGTGGGATGGGAACGCCTGGACGGGGCACTTCAGTTATCTGCCCCGGCCCAGACCGGCTGCCAGCCGTCCGCAGATCAGTCCCCAAACCCGTGTGTACAACCCGTTCATCTGGCTGGTCGTGCTGTTGCCGCTGGTCCCGATTGCTTTGCTGCTGGCCGGGAACCCGGTCATCCGGCTGACGTACGTCGGGAGCCAGCATGTCCGGATGCTTGATCCGCTGCCGTTCTTCACGCCCATCTATTTCCTGCTGGTCGCCAGCGGCGGGCTGGTTTTCGCGGCCTCAGCCGTTCTGGCGTACCTCGATTGGCAAAAGCTGCGCGGGGATGGAATAGTCCGGCCGTTCCATTGGGCGTGGGTGTTCCTCAGCGCGACTGTCTATGTCATCGGCCGTTCCGTGATCGTCCATCAGGTCGCCGCGCGGCGCGGACTGGCACCGATCTGGGCCACGATCGCCCTGACGGTGGTCAGCCTCATAGTGGTCAGCATCCGGGTATCCTCGATAATTCTGATGGTGTCGTCAGCCATCCCCACGTAAGCGAAAAATCATCGCCGCAGCTATATCTTCTTGCCTCAATCGGACCGATAATTACTTATCGTTCCACCGGTGAGGAGGTTCCGATGCCGCTGTCAGATTCAGAGCGCAGACGACTTGAAGCCTTGGAGCGCGACATCGATTCGGAAGATCCCCGGCTGGCCTTGAAAATGCAGTACGGCTCCGGCCGGCTCATGATCAGCGCCGACACCTTCCTGGGCTCGATGACCATCGCGATTGGGGTCGCGGTGCTGCTGATCGGGGTGGCCGTGCATCTGACCATTGTCGGCGTGACGGGCTTTCTCCTGATGTATGCCGGGACCTACTGGATCGTCAGCCGGCGCCCGCCGCACATCAGATCCCACTAAACTGCGCCGTTTCCGTCCTCGACTTCACCTCGGTCCCCGACCCGCACGGGGGGCGGGATGTCCCGGCCGGACCAGGTCTTGATCACCGTCCAGCCGACCGCGGTCAGCGGCACCGCCAGCAGCGCCCCGATCACACCGGCGAGCGTGGTGCCGGCGGCCAGGGCCAGCAGGATGGCAAGCCCGTGGATGCTCAGGACCCTGCCCATCAGGACGGGCTGAAGGAAGTGGTGTTCGAGCTGGTTCACGCCAATGATCACGGCGAGGACTATCAGGGCGGTTATTGGCCCGTTGGAGATCAGGGCGACCAGGACGGCCAGCGTGCCGGCCGCCGTGGCGCCAACGATCGGAATGAATCCTCCGACGAAGACGAACACGCCCAGCGGCAGGGCGAGGGGTACCTGCAGTATGAGCAGGGCAATGCCGACGACGAGTCCGTCGATGGCCGCAACGATGGCGGTGCCACGCACATATCCGCCCAGCACCATGGTGCTCCGCTCGGCCGCGAGGTGGGCTTTGACCCGGTGCCCGGCAGGAAGGAACCCGAAGAGGAAGCCGCGGATCTTCTCGCCGTCCTTCAGGAAGAAAAACAGGATCACGGCCATCAGCACCACGCCGGCTGCAAGCTCGCCGATGGTCCGCAGACCGGTGAGCGCCTGGCTTCCGAAGGAGCTGCTGGTGAAGAAGTTCTGGACGGAGTCACGGACAGCGTTGATCTGCGTGTCATTGACCGGGACCGGCCCGTTGTTCAGGAACTCATGCAACTGTTCCACCCCGACACTCGCATGGTGGGCGAGCTCCTGGGACTGGGACCTGATCAGGAAGACAATGCCGGTGACGACCCCACCGGACACGGCAAGGATCGCTACGAAGGATGCCCCGGTGGCCAGCGCCCGCGGCCACCGGTGGCCGGTCAGCCATCGCACCAGGGGCGAGATGGCGGAGGCGAGAATCAGAGCGATCAGGACCGGGATGAGGACCAGCAGAACCCGTGTCACAGCCCAGGTGAGGACCGCGACCATTGCGATCACCAGCAGCGTCTGCACCGAGCGGATACTCGCGCGGCCGAGTCCGTCGGACCAGATGGCCGGCAGGCCGGTGCGGGCCCTCCGGGTTGCGGAAGCGGACACCTCGGTCTCGCTCTCGGATTCAGGCATGCGGCTCTCTCCTTCGGGTAGTCAGCCGGCGGGGCGGCGGGCGAAGCCGGGGGCGTGCTCCGGACGTGGACCGAAACCAACCAGGCGCGGCGGGATTCGCCTGAAGGCCGGGACATGGCGGGCAAGGAAGAGCGCCATCCGCGGCGCCCCGGGCCGCCTCCCCTCAAATAAAGGCACAAAAACGGCCCGATGCATCAGGCGCTGCGCGCTCTGGACGACGACGGTGGGCATGGTCCGTCGTCGCGCCACCTTTGCCAGATCCCGTACCGTCACCTGCCGGCGCCGCAGCGCGGGGGAAAGCAGTGCCGCGGCGGCCACGGCATCCTGGATGGCAAGGTTGATGCCAACTCCCCCGGCCGGCGACATTGCGTGCGCCGCGTCGCCGATGCACAGCAGGCCGTCGACGTACCAGCGGTGCAGCCTGTCCAGCTTCACGTCCAGCACGTGCAGGTCATCCAGGGACCGGATCTCATTGACCCGGTCGGCGAAGTCCGGCCGAAGCCTGGCTATCCGGTCCCGGAAACGCTCAACCCCTTCGTCGCGGATGCGGGCGCTCGCGCCCTTGGGCGCGAAGTAGCCGATCTGGTAATAGCCCGTCCGGAACAGGGCGATCATCGCTTCACCGTCCCCGAATGTCGCCACTATTCCGGCCGCATCCTCCGTGTCCAAGGCGTGACGCGAGAGCCGGAACCACCAGGTGTCAAAAGGGACCGGAAATTCCTTCGGCACAAGCCCGGCTGCCCGCCGAAGGACCGAATGCCTTCCATCACAGGCGATTACCAGGTCCGCGCGCAATTCCCGCTCCGCTCCCTCACTGTCCAGGTAGCTGACTCCCACCACCCTGCCGTGCTCGCGCCTGGGCGCGGTGACGGTGCTGTTCATCAGCAGCGTGAAAGTTGGTTCCCGGCCGGCGGCCTCGGCCAGGAAATTAAGGAAATCCCACTGAGGCATCATGGCGATGTAGTTGTACGGCGGCTTGAGCGTGTCGAAGTCCCCGACGACCAGCTGGCCGGCGCCCGGAACCGGGAAGGCCATATTTCGCAGCCGGCTTTGCGGAAGGGCCCTGAAGCCCCGGCCAAGGCCGAGTTCGTCCAGGAGTCGGATTGTCGAAGGGTGCACCGTGTCGCCGCGGAAGTCGCGCAGGAAATCGTTGTGCTTCTCCAGCACCGTGACCTCCACGCCGGCCCGGGCGAGCAGCAGGCCCGCCATCATTCCGGCGGGCCCGCCGCCGACGACGGCGCATCCGGTGGTGGTCATGGACCAAAACTACGCCGTCCCTGCCGGCTTCGATAGCGGCAGCTGTCGCCGGACCACTGACCCCGGGATGAGCCGCCGTCGGGCAATAAGAACAGTAACGCCGCTTACGGACGACGTGTCCTTGAGGAGCGGCTGCATGGCTGAGGGCACAACGTCCGTGGAACGCCCCTGTGGGAGGCTCAGACGCCTCCCG